>MGPK01000012.1:3090-9672 GCA_001795535.1 Deltaproteobacteria bacterium GWA2_54_12 | reverse complement strand
TTCGAGGAAGGAAGCGGAAGGTTTCTATGCCGTCCACAAGGAAAGGCCTTTCTTCGGGAGCCTTACGGAGTTCATGTCCTCAGGCCCGGTCGTGCTGATGGTATTGAAGGGCGAGGGCGCCATAGCGAAGAACAGGGAGCTCATGGGAGCGACCGACCCGGCCAAGGCAGCCGAAGGGACCATCAGGAAGGATTTCGCCGACTCCATAGAGTCCAACATAGTCCACGGCTCTGACGCGCCCGAGACCGCTGCTTTCGAGATAAGCTATTTCTTCAGCGCGTTGGAGATATTCGAGTAAGGGCCGGCCAGCCGCATGGAGACGATTGACAGAATAAAGGCGCATTACAGGTTCACGGACGAGGATGTCTCTAACCTCGCCGGTCTGAGGCCGGTTATGGAGCGCCGCCGCGACGAGTTCGTCGTGGAGTTCTATAATTATGTCAAGAACTTCGAGGAAGCCCACAAGTTCCTCAAGGACGAGGCCACGATAAAGCGCCACCAGGAGGCGTTGAAGGTCTGGTTCATGAAGCTCTTCGCGGGCAGCTATGACAGCCTTTATCTCGCGGAGCTTGGCAAGGTCGGCCTGGCGCATGTAAAGATAAGCCTCCACGCCCATTATGTGAACGCTGCCTTCCACTTCGTGAAGCGCTACATTCACGAGACTCTGAGGAAAGAGTACTCTGACCAGGAGGAGAGGGCGAGGCTTCTGAGGTCAGCCGACAAGATACTCGACATAAACCTCGATATCTTCACCAGCTCCTATATAGAAGAGGAAAAGAAGTTCTTCCTGTCGCAAAAAGTCGAAAGCTATCTCATACAGATGGCGAACCGCTTCACCCACGGGCTGAACCTCGTACTCGTGCTCGGTCTCGTGGTGCTGGGGTTCATGGTCATCGGGCTTTTCGCCTACGACCTGCTGCATGTGCTCGACGGCGACCTTGAAAAGGGGCTGCTTTCCACGCTGGGAAGCCTTCTCATGCTCTGGGTGGTCATCGAGCTCATGGGCACTGAGATAAAGCACCTCAGAGGCGGCAAATTCGCGATAAAGGTCTTCATCAGCGTCGCCCTCGTGGCCGTCATAAGAAAGATACTCGTCACCAGCTTGAAAACCGACGCCGTAGAGGCGCAACTTTCTCTTGTCGGCGCGGTAGCGGTCCTCGGGGCCGTCTACTGGCTGGTCTCGAAAGTCGACTCTTAAGATAAAAAATTGCTATTTTTCCTGACCTCGGCAGGGCAAATAAAAATGCTCACATATTGTCATATATGCTGCGCTTTTTATTTCCGCCCTTCCTTGATCTCAGAAAAAATATCTAATTTTTTGGATCCAACAATCAATAAAAGTCAGGCAGGGTGGGCGCGGCCCGCCTGCCTGACTTTTGTCATTCTGAGTGAAATTCCCCTCAGGCCCCCTTTGTAAAGGGGAAGTTAAAGCAGAGACGCGCTTTTTCTCCCTCCTCCTCAAGTTTCCCCTTTCTTTTCATGCCCTCCATCTGATTTAATATGGGGATATGAAGAACTTAAGGGACTTTACGCACGAAGACCTCCTTGCCGTGATAAGCGAGCTGGGAGAGAGGCCTTACAGGGCCGAGCAGATATTCAGGTGGGTCTTCCAGCGGCGCGCCACAAGCATCGACCAGATGACCGACATCTCCAAAGCCTTCAGGGAAAGGCTCAAGGAGGAGTACGCCATAACGGGCAATACCGTGCTGGAGGTAAAGCGCTCGGTTGACGGGACGAGGAAGTTCCTTTCAGAGCTCGCTGACTCTTCCAGAATAGAGTCGGTGCTTATAGCCGAAGGAGACAGGCTCACGCTTTGCGTCTCTTCCCAGGCGGGCTGCGCCATGGGCTGCAAATTCTGCATGACCGGGATGAGCGGGTTTACGAGAAACCTGACCCTTGCCGAGCTTTCAGGTCAGGTCATCTCGGCGTTCGAGCTACTTGAGGGCACCGAGCACATAACAAACATAGTCCTCATGGGCATGGGCGAGCCACTCGCGAACTACGACAATGTCCTTAAATTCATCGGCGTCCTTACAAGCAACATGGGGTTCAACTTTTCGCACAATAAAGTGACTCTCTCGACGGCCGGGCTCGTGCCTGCCATAAAGAGGTTCGGCCAGGAAGGGAACGCGAACCTGGCGGTGTCGCTTAACGCCACGACCGATGAAGTAAGAGACAAGATAATGCCGGTCAACAGGAAGTACCCGATTGAGGAGCTCATGGCCGAGCTCAGGCGTTACCCGCTGAAGTCGAGGAAGTACATAACAATAGAGTATGTCCTCATAGCCGGTCTCAACGATACTGACGACGACGCAAGGAGGCTTTCAAGGCTCCTTCGCTCCATCCCATGCAAGGTTAACCTCATACCTTTCAACTCCTTCCCCGGCTCGTCTTTCGCGAGCCCGTCGCCGGAAAGGGTCGAGAGGTTCCATTACATCATAAAGCAGGCCGGGTACACTGTCATCGTGCGCCTCAGCAAGGGCGCTGAGATACAGGCGGCCTGCGGACAGCTCCGGGGCGCTTACGAAGGCTGAGCCCCAAAGTAACCTGGATTACTGCAATATTTGATTAAACAGGTTATGAAATGAGTTGACCAATAGGGAAGGCTGATGTTATTCATATAAGCTTATCAGGGCGCTTTAATACTGTTAAAAGGAGACTTGAACTGATGAAGGTTGTCGGAGTCATAGGCGGAAGCGGCCTTTATGAGATGGAAGGCCTGACTGATGTGAAATCCGTGAAGGTCGACACGCCTTTCGGCGCGCCTTCGGACGAATATATAACCGGCATGCTTGGGGATGTCAAGATGGTCTTCCTGCCCAGACACGGCAGGGGGCACAGGTTCACTCCCTCTGAGGTTAACTACCGCGCCAACATCTACGGCATGAAAAAGCTCGGTGCCGAGTGGGTCATCTCCGTGTCTGCCGTGGGCAGCATGAAAGAAGAGATAAAGCCCGGCCACATTGTCATAGTCGACCAGTTCTTCGACAGGACAAAGGGCCGCGCCTCCAGCTTCTATGGAAACGGCGTGGTAGGCCATGTCGAGTTCGCGGACCCTGTCTGCCCGGACCTGAGCAATGTCCTCCATGGGGCGGCCAAGGCCGCAGGCGCGACCGTGCACAAGGGCGGCACCTACATATGCATCGAGGGGCCGCAGTTCTCCACCAGGGCCGAGTCGAAGATATACAGGAGCTGGGGCGTCGATGTCATAGGCATGACCAACATACCGGAGGCCAAGCTCGCCAGGGAAGCCGAGATATGCTACGCGACTGTAGCCCTCTCGACTGATTATGACTGCTGGCACGAGACCGAAGAGTCTGTCACGCTGGAGGCCATAATGTCCACCATCAAGGCGAATGTCGCGATGGCAAAGGACATCATAAGGAAGGCTGTTCCAGCCATAACCGGCAGACGGGCGTGCAAGTGCGCAACCGCCCTGCAGTACGCGACGGTAACGGACCCCAAGGTAATTCCCGCCAAGACCAGGGAAGACCTCGACCTTCTGTTGGGCAAATACCTTCAAGGCCAAAAGGCTTAGGCAACTTAAAAAAAATTGAGGAGCAGTTTCCATGTCCATTCTTGTAGTAGGTTCAGTCGCTTTTGACTCGGTAGAGACGCCTTTCGGCAAGGCCGAGGAGGTCCTTGGCGGTTCAGCGACATACTTTTCGACTTCAGCGAGTTTTTTCACCGGCGTAAACCTCGTAGCGGTGGTAGGCGAGGACTTCCCTGACGAGCATATCGCGGGCCTCAAGGGCAAGGGCATAGACCTGGCTGGCTTGAAGAAGGTGCCGGGCAAGACCTTCAGGTGGAAGGGCTACTACGGCTATGACCTGAACCAGGCCCATACGCTCGAGACGCACTTGAATGTTTTCAGCTCGTTCAACCCGGAAGTCCCTGCCGCGTACAGGGAAGCGCCGTTCGTCTTTCTCGCGAACATCGACCCTGAGCTTCAGATGAAAGTCCTGGACCAGGTGAAGAAGCCGAAGCTGGTGGCCTGCGATACCATGAACTTCTGGATAGAGGGCAAGCCCGACGCATTGAAAGAGCTCCTGCGCAGGGTAGACCTGTTCGTAATCAACGAGGGCGAGGCAAGGGAGCTCTCAAAAGAAGCGAGCCTTGTTAAAGCAGCCAAGGTCATCATGGGCTACGGGCCGAGGGTGCTCATTATAAAGAGGGGTGAGTACGGTGCGCTCATGTTCACGGCCTCATCCATGTTCGCGGCCCCTGCCTATCCGTTAGAGGAGATATTCGACCCGACCGGTGCGGGAGACACCTTCGCCGGCGGCCTCATGGGCTATCTCGCGAATACTGAAAACATAACTGAAGAGAACATAAGAAGGGCCATCATCTACGGGAGCGTCATGGCGAGCTTCAATGTGGAGGCTTTCAGCCTCCAGAGGCTCCATACTCTCAAGCCCGCCGAGATAAAAGACCGCTATTACGAATTCAGGCGTTTGACTCAGTTTGAGGATATATGATACAATTCAAGCACTTACATGACAATTGATATGAAGCGAAAGTTTTTAGGAAGTTTGATCATGATGGCGCTCCTCGCTGGTCTCACCGCGTGCGGCCCCACCCTTGCCCAGAAAAAGGACCAGTCAGAGATACACTACAGGTTAGGTGCCGTTCACTTGAACGACAGGAACCTTGCCGATGCTTTGAACGAGCTTACAAAGGCCATAGAGATATATCCGGACAATCCCACCTATCATGACGCCCTCGGGCTTGCTTACCTGGCCAAGGGCATGCATAAAGAGGCATTGGCATCGATGGACAAGGCCCTTTCAATCGACCGCAGCTATTCCGAGGCCCATGTCAACAAGGCGGCAGTCTACATGGACCAGCAGAGGTGGGTCGAGGCCATAGACGAGTCAAAAGCCGCGGTCAGGAACATCTTCTACAGGACGCCGGAGTATGCATGGTTCAATATGGGCTGGTCCTATTACAATTTAGGAGAGATGGAAAAGGCGGTCGAGAGCTACTCCAAAGCCGTCGGGGCGAAACCGTCCTACGCGCAGGCGTGGTACAACATGGGCCTGGCATACGAGAAGATGAACAGGCCAAAGGACGCCGTAGCGTCCTACAACAAGGCAATCGCTATCTTCCCGGGCTATGTTGAAGCGTACTTCAACATGGGGATGGCCCTGGTGAAGGCAAAGGACAAACCGGGTGCGGTAAAGGCTTTTGAAAAGGTCATTGAGCTGGCTCCTGCCAGTGAAAAGGCTCAGTCTGCCAGGGACTATATCGGGCTCATCAGATAAGACAGGAATAAGACAAGGAAGTCGTTTTTTAACAGCCGCCGTCAAGAAACGCGGCGGCTCAATGTCGGGGGTTAAAAATGGAGAGTCCCGGAGAACACCTGAAAAGGGAAAGGGAGCACAGGGGCGTCTCTCTTCAAAAGATATTTGAGAGCACACGGGTGCCTTTGAAGTACCTTGAGGCCATCGAGGCGGACCGCGTCGATGGGCTTCCTCAACCGGCTTTCGTAAAGGGTTACATAAGGAATTACTGCAAGGTCCTGGGCCTCGACGAGAACGACGCCGTTTTAAGATACGAGGTCTGGCTTGCGGACAGAACCGCTGAGGCTGAAGCGGCAGGAAAGTCGAAGCCGGTCCAGGAGCTGAAAAGGAAGAAATCCGGCGGTTCCACAAAGCCTGAACGAGAGTTCAATTTGCCCCCTTACATGGGCAAGGCCGCTATAATAGCGGCGGGTATTATAATAATCATACTCGCTTACGCGCTTACAAAAAGAGATCTTTCCGCGCCTGAACAGGCGCTCTCGCCAGAGCCTGCCGCACAGTCAGTGGTCGAGCCTCAGGTGCCTGCGCCGGGCGGCGCGGAGCAGGCTGTTCTGCCTGCCCCGGAACCGGAACCGCAGGCCCCTGAGACGGCCATTTCATCTGTGCCGCCGAAGCAGCCTGCCGCCTCCGGCGTACCAATGGTGCTTGCCCCGGCCCAACAGAAGCCTGTTCAGCAGCCCGCGAACAAGCCTGTTCAGGCAGATCAGCCCGCTCAGAAGGCAACCCAGCCGGAGCCCGTGAAAAAAGAGGCCCCAGGCCCCGGGGCGGCAAATGAGGACGAGGCCAGGAAGACCCATACGCTCATCGCCAACGCGAGGGATACGGTATGGATGAAGGTCGGCATTGACAAAGAAGAGCCGGTAGAGGTGCTCCTGAAGCAGGGAGAGCGCTTTACCTGGAAGGCGTCTGACAACATCTCGGTCATCATAGGCAACGCAGGCGGCGTCACGCTCACCTACAACGGCAGGGATATATCCAGCCTTGGGACCTCTGGAGAGGTTGTCGGCTTGAGGCTCCCTTCGGGTACGAGCTACAAGATAAAAACGCCGCAGCCTGCCGAACCGACTGAGTCTCCTGACGCCGCCATGCCCGGGACCCCCGCGGTCACAGCCCCCGGCGAGAAACTTCAATAATGCAAAATTACCATTCTTAAGCTATACTCTTGAGCGGAAGTCCGGCTTGAAAGCCGGTATTTGAAAAGGGGAGAGAGCGATGGAATCCATAATCAGGTGCAGAAAATGCGGCAAAAAGATGAAGTCCGCCCGCGTGGACGACTACA
>MGPK01000012.1:0-2922 GCA_001795535.1 Deltaproteobacteria bacterium GWA2_54_12 | reverse complement strand
CTCTGGGACGGAGAGTATCTGGTCCTCCGTGCCAGCCACGGGCTTGCGCAGGAGGCGCTCGGCAAGGCGAAGCTCAAAATAGGAGAGGGCATAACAGGCTCGGCCGTTGAGGCAAGAAAGCCCATTCTCGTAGAAGATGTTTCTCAGGACAGCCGCTACAGGTACTTCCCCGAGACCAAAGAGGAGCAATACAAGATAAAGACGATGTACTCGTACCCCATATTCCTCGGGGAGAAGCCTTTCGGGGTTTTAAACCTTCAGAGCGTGGTCACGAGGGAGTTTACCGAAGACGAGATATACTTCATGTCTGTAATCGCCAACCTCATACTGGGCGCGGTGAAGATGAGAAAGCGCCTGTAGCCGGCCGGAAAGTCCTTTTCATATGCTATTGCTATTCAGACCATTCAGGCCCATTCAGGGGCGGGCTCTGCCCGCCCTTTTTCTTTCACTCTTTTTACTTCCAGTTTTATTTTCATGCAGCCGGGACAAGGGCCAGGAAGCGCCTGTTTCCGTGGTGGAGAAGTCTGCCGTCGAGCAGCCCACGCTTCAAAATGAACAGGAGCAAGCTGCCCGGGGCATTCATGAGTCAGAAGAATCGTATGACCCGGCTGGTGAGCCAGCAGATGCTGTCAGCAATGGCGAATCCGGCAGGGCTGAGATTGTCCTCAGCAGAAATTCAGAAATAGACCAGGCAGAAAGAAAGCTCTCACAGCTTGCCGCAACAGAACGGGAGGACCCCTTTGAGGCAGGGATGGGCCGCCGGGAAGGCAGCCACTTCCTCGTCAAGTTCGAGGGCGGGGAGAACGCGGTCGCCGGACACCTTATCGGGCTGCTCCTTGAGGAGGCGTACTTCAAGGCCGGGAGCGACCTCGGCTACTATCCTGAACAGAGGATCGAAGCGCTTCTTTATTCAAAGGAGGCGTTCAGGGATATAACCAGGAGCCCGTCATGGGCAGGCGCGATATACGACGGCAGGATAAAGCTTCCGGTGGGCGGGGTAACCGGGAAGACTTCAGCGCTTGAAGAGGTAATCTTCCATGAATATACCCATGCCGTTGTAAAGGAACTCTCGAACGGCAAAGCGCCTGTCTGGCTCAGCGAGGGCTTAGCGCAGTACGAGGAAGGCAAGAGCGCGGCGCCATACGCCCGCGTCCTTTCAGGGCTGGCGTCAAAAGGCAATCTGAGGCTGAGGCCGCTTGAGGGCTCTTTTATGGGACTGGGGCCGCAAGAGGCGCAAACAGCTTATGTGCTGAGCCTTTCCGCGACCAGCTATATCATAAGAGAGTTCGGCCTGTCCCCGGTCCGCTCCATACTAGAGAGGCTCGGGGAGGGCATGGAGCTTCAAGAGGCGATATCCGTCTGTCTTGGCGTCTCATACGACGAGCTTGAGAAGGACTGGGCGGCCTCTCTCCCTGGCCGTTAAAAAATCCTTTTAGATTCAGGCAGGTTGTGCTAATATTTACGCCTTGGAAAAATTGCCAGCATCTGCGGCGCTTTTTTTTGAAACAATCGAAAACAAAAACGGGGCCAACGGGCTTCGCACCAAATGGAGGAGAGTAGACACATGAGTCTGTCAGGATCGTCCAAAAGGTATTTTCTTGTCACAGCTTCAGCAGTAATCCTGGCCTTCACCGGTTGCAGTGGAGAGAAAAAGGCGCAGGAAGCCGCGCCAGCGCCCCAGGAGCAATCTCAGGCCATGCCCGAAGGCCATCAGCCGATGGATAAGACCCAGGAAGATATAAGCAAGGTCCAGCACGCCAACATAAAGACTCAGAAGACAGTCTCTTTGTCAGACGAGGTAAAGGCGAAGTGGAAGGAAGTCAAGCTCGAACTCGTTGACAACGCCTCCGGCGCCAAGGAGACCGTAACGATAAAGGTCGGCGGCGATGTGAAGCTCAAGGAAGGCGTGAAGCTCAAGGTCGACGCGCTTGTCCCTGACTACGCCATAGCTGAGAACACCATCGAGTCGAGGTCGAACGAGGCCAGGAACCCCGCTGTCCTTCTCGAGCTTGTCGAAGGCGACAAGACTATTGCCAAGGGTTGGGTCTTCAGGGACTTCCCCGAGTTCAACTCGTACAACGACGGCAAGTTTACCGTAAAGCTCCTTGTGCCGGCTCCGGCCCAGGCAAAGAAGTAAGTCATAGCTGCCTCTAAAAATTGCTCTTTTTCCCGATCTTTGTCAGGGTGGAAGTAAAAATGCTCACATATTAGCATATATACTGCGTTTTTTACTTCCACCCTTCCTCGACCTCGGAAAAAATAACTAATTTTTAGATGCAGCCTTTTAATTTATGGTTTGCTTTTACAGCCCCTGGGCGAAAAGCCCGGGGGCTTTGTTTTTTGGGCTTTCTCCAAAACCCTTTTGACATGGGCTCTGAAATATGCTTAAGTAGCAAGTCCCGGATGGCCTCTTTGAGGCTGTTTTTTTGATGGGGTTTTGTGTTTCGGATTTTTCACTTCGATGTGCCCGGGCCAAAGGGGTACTGGCTGGGAATCTACCAGAGTTTTTTATAAAGATTTGTGTTTAGTGCGGCTTTTTCAACGGAGAGGTGCCCGAGTGGCCGAAGGGGTACGACTGGAAATCGTATGTACAGAAATGTACCGAGGGTTCGAATCCCTCCCTCTCCGCCATTAATTTGCGCAGAAGCTGGAAGAAGCAAGTGAAGGGTTCGACAATTTTTGCAGGATAGCAAAAATTGAACTTCGAGCGAAGCGAGAAGGCCCTGAGCGGAGCGAAGGGGCTCGCCCCAGGGAAGGGGCGAGATAATCCCTCCCTCTCCGCCATATTTTTTCCACAAGTTTTATCCTGTCAGGTTTTCGGCTTATGGAGAGGTGACCGAGAGGCTGAAGGTGGCAGTCTCGAAAACTGCTGTGTCGGAAACGGCACCGAGGGTTCAAATCCCTCCCTCTCCGCCATTATTT
>MGPK01000011.1:22370-36824 GCA_001795535.1 Deltaproteobacteria bacterium GWA2_54_12 | reverse complement strand
CTTATCTTCGACCTTTATTATGTGGAAGCCGAACTCGGTCTCTATGACGCCGCTCACCTCACCCTTGTTAAGGGCGAACGCCGCTTCCTCGAAGGCCTTTATCATTACGCCCTTCTGGAACCAGCCCAGGTCTCCTCCCTGCCTCGCGCTTCCAGGGTCCTGTGAAAACGCCTTCGCCAGGTCGGCGAACTTCGCCCCGCTTCTGGCCTTGGGCAGAAGGTCGGTTATCTTTTTCCTGGCTTCAGCCTTTGCCTTTTCCTGGTCAGCGGCCTTGGGGTCGGGCCTGACCAGTATGTGGCGGGCCTTTATGGCGGGCTGCGTCTCGAACCTGTTCTTGTTGGCCTCGTAGTAGCTTTTTATCTCTTCTTCGGTGAACTTCGCCTTTGCGGCCATGTCCTCGTATCCGGCATAGGCATAGAAGGCGTTTATCCTGGCGGGGACCATGAAGTCAGAGGCGTTCTTCTTCAAGTACTCTCTGGCTTCTTCATCGGTCACGGAAATCGATTTTGCGGAAGCTGCCCCGTCAATGGCGACAAAGCTCAAGTCGACCTTCCTGTTCTCCTCAAAGTACCTGTCCTTCAGCTCCTGGTCCGTGACGGCCACATCCTTGACGACCTTTTCCCTTATCCTGGCGGTCATGAGGTCGGCCTCGACGCTCTTTTCAAATTCGGCCGGTTTGATGCGGTTCGAGCTAAGGACCTTGAAGTACAGCTCCTTGTCAAAAGCGCCGTCCTTGCTGAACACCGGTATGGCCGATATTGCCTGCTGAACCTCTTCAGGGGTGACTTTCATACCCTGGGATTCGGCTTCATCTATCGCAAGCGTCCTGTTTATGAGTATGTCCACGGCCTTCTGCTTGAGATTGAGCTTTCTGGCCATCTCGTCCGTAAACTGTTCCTTGAATGTTTCTTTGTAGTACTCCTGCTCTTTCTTATACAGGTTAGCGTACTCCCTGTAGGGAATGGCCTCGCCGTTTACGGTAGCGACCACGCTGGAGTCGTTCTCCCCGTTGCCGCTGGGACCGACCCCCCAGAATATGAAAACTATTATTATCGCGGCAAAAGCTACTACTATAAACGCTGAGTTGCGCCTCTTTCTGAAACTTTCGAGCATTACTACCTCCTGCAAGGCCGGTCGCGTAACCCCGGTCACTGAATAATTGGGTTCAATCCGTCATCATAATGAAATCTGCCGGTAAATTCAACTATTTTATATTATTTCCCTTGCCAAAACAAATTGATTTCTGTTAGTATTTTTAAATAAGGTTTTAACTTCCGAAGGAGCTTAAAGCAGCATGTTCAATTATCTTTTGGGGCTTTTCTCAAATGACCTCGCCATAGACCTCGGCACCGCCAGCACCCTCATATATGTCAAGGGCAAGGGCATCGTCACCAACGAACCGTCTGTCGTGGCCGTCAAAAAAGACGGCAGGGGCAGGCGGGTCCTTGCAGTGGGCAAGGAAGCCAAGGCCATGCTGGGGCGCACGCCGGGCAACATAGCCGCGATACGGCCATTGAAGGACGGCGTCATAGCCGACTTCGAGATAACCGAAGAGATGCTCAAATACTTCATCACCAAGGTTCACAACAGAAGGCTGCTGGTCAGGCCCCGCATCATCATCGGAGTTCCCTCCGGCATAACCCAGGTCGAAAAAAGGGCCGTCAGGGAATCGGCCTACTCGGCCGGAGCCGCTGAAGTCTACCTTATAGAAGAGCCGATGGCCGCCGCGATAGGCGCGGGCCTGCCCATAACCGAGCCTTCGGGCAACATGATCGTCGACATCGGCGGAGGCACCTCCGAGATAGCCGTCATCTCGCTGGCCGGAATAGTCCAGTCCAAGTCCATAAGGGTGGGCGGAGACAAGCTCGACGAGGTCATAGTCCAGTACATCAAGAGGAAGTACAACCTCTCCATAGGAACCGGCGTAGCCGAGATGATAAAAATGACCCTCGGACTGCCCATGCCCGACGAGAAGACGCAGAAGCTGGAGATAAAAGGCTCCAACCTCATAACCGGCATCCCGACAACCCTTGAGATCGAATCAGGGGAGATAAGGGAAGCCCTGAACGAGCCGATAAACGCCCTCATTGAAGCGGTAAAGCATGTGCTCGAAACGACCCCGCCGGAGCTTGCGGCCGACCTGGTCGACAAGGGCATAGTCCTGGCCGGAGGCGGCGCGCTTCTCAAAAACCTGGACATCATACTCAGGGAAGAGACTCAGCTTCCGGTTACGATCGCCGAAGACCCCCTCACCTGCGTCGTCAAGGGCGCCGGCAAGGTCCTGGACGAGATGAAGCTTCTGCGTGAAGTCACGATAGCGAACTGACGCTGCAGGCTCCCGGACCGCGCCCGGACAGCGGGGGTAGCCTTTTAAAATCTCCATTTTCAACAGCTTTACACTTGCCGCTTTAAGCGCGGCAAGCCCGCCGGAATGTTTCCAAGGCTTGAGCGAGGCTCTATTCCCAAATGCGGTCTTCTGAACGGAACATCTACTCATTTCTCAGAAAATATCAGGTAATCATCATTTCGGCGGCGCTCGCGCTGTTTTCTCTGCACCTCGCGCTCACCGACAAGAAGGAGTACGCCCGGGGTTATCTCCTGAAGGAGATACTCTCGTACACCGTAACTCCGGTCCAGGGCCTCATACTCGGGGTTCAGGACTCGATAACCGGCGCCTGGAACGATTATTTTTTCCTTATCGGGGTGCATGAAGAGAATGAATCTTTAAAAAAGACGATTTACTCGCTTGTCGAAGAAAACCGCAGGCTGGGCGAAGACGCCAGACAGAACGAACGGCTCCGCGCTCTTCTCGAGTTCAAGCAGTCCCTGCCTTACGGCACGACCGGCGCGTCCATAATCGGCTTCAACATCGAGCGCTGGTCCAGGACGGTCGTACTCGACAAGGGCTCTTCGGACGGAATAGAAAAAGACCAGGCCGCCATAGCCTTCGGCGGCATCGTAGGCAGGATAATAGAGGTAAGCGGCGGGGGCTCACGGGTACTCCTTACGACCGACCTGAGATCGAATATCGATGTAATGATCGAACGGTCGAGGGTCAAGGGAGTAGTGGAGGGCAACGGCACCGACGGGCTGATCATGAAATATGTCAGGCAGGTCGATGAGGTGCAGGTCGGCGACCAGGTCATCACATCAGGGCTTTCCGGCATATTCCCCAAAGGGCTCATCGTAGGCGAAGTCACCAGGGTCGAAAAATCCGGCGACAACTTCTTCAAACTCGTCGAGGTCAGGCCCGCCGTGGACCTCGGCAGGCTCGAAGAAGTGCTTGTCATCAGGGAACGATCCTCCTACAACGAATAATCCCCGTTCCTTTTTCCTTTCAAAACTGCCGTATTTTTGTTAAAATTCCATACTGAATCTGCGGTCGAGGACCGTCCGTTACATATAAAGCAGGCGATGAAAGAATTTCTCCTTTTTCTCCCCCTTACGATTATCTACCTTGCGCTGAAGAGCACGCTCTTCGCGGCCTTCCCATTGCCCGACATCCCGCTCATAATGGTCTTTTACCTGGCCAGCAGGAAGGCCTCGACAGAGGGAGCGATTTTCGCCTTTATACTCGGATACCTTGACGACGCCTTCAGCGGAGGCGTCATCGGCACGAGCTCCTTTGCCCTGCTCGTCATCTTCCTCAGCGTGCACCTCTTATCCATGGTGGTCCAGTTCACCACGCCAGCCGCCAGGGCCGGAGGCGCGGCCGCCGCAGCCCTTGTCAAAGGGGCCGCCTCTTACTATGTGCTCAGGTACTCAAACGTCGACGCGTACTTCTTTACGCATGTCGTACTCCAGGCCCTTGTGACGGGCTTTTTCGCCCCGCCCGTCATCTCGGCGCTCCAGTGGCTCGTATTGCTCGTCACCCCCCGCAAATTCAAGGACAACGAGAGTTGAGCAGCAGCTATTTCAAGGACAAGGAGCCCAGGGAGTTCAAGGGCAGGGTCTTCGCGGCAACTGTCCTTGTCGGCACAGCTTTTTTCATCCTCCTTTTCCGGTTCTGGTATCTGCAGGTCAAGGAACACGCCTACTACAAAGAGCTCTCCGAAAATAACGCCACGCGCCTCATAAAGGCAGTCGCCCCGAGAGGCATCATATACGACAGGCTCGGCATAAAGATAGCCGAGAACCGCCCCGGCTTTGACCTTTACATCATCCCCGAGGATGTAAAGGACTGGGCCAGGACAAAGCAGATGCTCACCTCCCTCATAGAAATCGACGAAGAGACCATCAACGAGCGGCTCGACAAATCAAAGAAGAGGCCGCCTTTCCAGGCCGTGAAGCTCAAGGAAGACCTTTCCTGGGACGAGACTGTCCGCGTCGAGAGCGCCAAGTTCGAGATACCGGGCATAATGCTTGATGTCGCGCCCAAGAGGTCTTATGTATTCGGAGAAGCCACGGCGCACCTTCTGGGCTACCTCGGCGAGATAAACGAAAAAGAACTTAAAGAACGCGAAACCGAAGGCAACGGGTATTCGCCCGGCGACCTCACGGGCAAATACGGGCTCGAGAAGTTCTATGAAAAGGACCTGCGCGGCGTAGACGGCGGCAAAGAGATCGAGGTCGACGCGCTGGGGCGCAAGATCCGGGTCGTGAACTGGATACCACCGTATCCCGGCAACAACATGAAGCTCACTATCGATATCAGGACGCAGGTGGCGGCCTGGATAGCGTTGAAAGACAAGGTCGGCGCGGCCGTCGCCATGGACCCGAAGACGGGAAAGGTGCTCGCCATGGTGAGCACGCCTACTTTCGACCCCAACGCCCTTTCCACTGGAATATCGAAAGATGAATGGAAAGAGCTTATCGAAAACCCCCTCAATGTCATGAACAACAGGGCCGTGCAGGGCCAGTACCCTCCGGCGTCGACTTACAAGCCCATCCACGCGGCTGCGGCCCTCGAAGAGGGCGTCATAACGCCAGAGACGAAGATAATGTCCGGCCCGTCATTCTGGTTTGCCGGAAGGGCCTACAGGGACTGGAAAGAGGAAGGCCACGGCATCATAAATGTCCACAGGGCCATAGTGGAATCGTCCGATACCTTCTTCTACCAGGTCGGCTTGAAGCTCGGCATAGACCGGCTGGCCGACTACACAAAGAGGTTCGGCTTCGGCACAAAGACAGGGGTCCCGATACATAACGAAAAAGCGGGCCTGGTGCCCTCGTCGGAATGGAAGAAAAAGACCTACAAGGTGAAATGGTACGAGGGCGAGACCATCTCGGTTTCTGTGGGACAGGGCTACATGCTCACCACTCCCCTGCAGCTCCTCAACGCCTACGCCGCGATCGCCAACGGCGGAACGCTCTGGCGGCCCCTTCTCGTGGAAGAGGTAACAACGCCTGACGGCAAGTCCGTATCCAAACCTGTCATCGAAAAAAGGGGCGAGCTGGGCATCTCCGAGAAGACCATGTGGCATGTCCGGGATGGCCTGCGCGGGGTTACGCACGACGACGGAGGGACCGCGAGGTTCCTCAGCAGGACCACTGACCTGAAAATAGCCGGAAAGACAGGCACAGCCCAGGTCTCGAAGCTCATAAAAAGGACAAAGAATGTGGAATCCATCGCCTATAAAATCCGCGACCACGCATGGTTCGCCGGGTTCGCGCCATATGACGACCCGCAGATAGCGGTCGTGGTCATAGTCGAGCACGGCGGCTTCGGCGCTTCCGCCGCCGCCCCTGTGGCAAGGGAACTCTTTAAGGCATATTTAAGCAAGGCAGAAGATGCGGCAGGCATCGAGACGGCTCCGGCTCCGGCTACGCCAATCCCTGGCGGGCCTACAGTTATCCCAATATCAACTGGAAGCCCAAAACCCGCCCCCGCGCCGGAGGAAGCGCATGATTGACAGAAGGCTGTTCACGCATTTCGACTGGGCCATACTTTCGGTCATCCTGGGGCTCATCTGCATAGGGTTCGCGAGCATATACAGCGCGACCCACATCCATATGCCGATGATATACACGAAAGACATGTACTGGATAGGAATCGGCGCAGGAATGATGCTCCTGGCGATAATATTCAGCTACTCGTACCTCGAAAGGTTCGCCTACATCATCTACGGCTCGTCAATCGCGCTCCTCATATCGGTCTTTTTCATCGGAAGCTCCTTCAGCGGCGCGAAAAGGTGGATATCCCTAGGCTTTTTCACTCTCCAGCCGTCCGAGTTCGCCAAGATAGCGCTCATCATAATGCTCGCCAAATACTTCAATGAAAAGCTCATATCAGACAAGGGAATGGGCCTCAAAGACCTTGCCGTCCCGGCGGTCATAATGATAATCCCGTTCCTACTCATAGCCAAGCAGCCGGACCTCGGCACCGGCATAATCCTGTGGATGATATTCTGGTCGATGGCCTTTGTCGTGAAGATACGCACAAGGGTAATCATGGGCCTGGGGGCCTTTTTCGCGGCGCTGGCCCCGTTCGGCTGGATGTTTTTGAAAGACTACCAGAAGGCCAGGATAACGAGCTTCATGAGCCCTGAGAGCGACCCGCTGGGCTCCGGCTACCATGTCATGCAGTCCAAGATAGCCATAGGCTCCGGCGGCTTTCTCGGCAAGGGCTTCATGGAAGGCACGCAGGGCAAGCTCATGTTCCTCCCGGAACATCACACTGACTTCATCTTCGCTGTCCTGGCCGAAGAATGGGGGCTCATCGGCGCAATGGTGGTGCTCGGGCTCTTCCTGGCCCTCATAATCTCCGGCATCAATACCGCGGGCAGCTCAAAGGACAGGTTCGGCTTTCTCGTGGCCTTCGGCATAACATCCATGTTCTTCTGGCAGGTCTTCATAAACCTGGGCATGGTCGCCGGAATAATGCCGGTCGTGGGCGTGCCTCTGCCATTCATAAGCTACGGCGGCTCTTTCCTTATAACCTCGATGATAGCCGCCGGGATACTCCTCAACATAAACATGAGGAGGTTCATATTCTGAAGACTTTGCCGCTCAGCCCGGAAGCGTCAAGTACCGGAAAAATCTCAACTTTTTTGGCTACCGGCGCATACATTGGCTTTATTCCTGTCATGCCCGGGACCTTCGGCACCCTCTGGGGCGTACCTTTGGCTTGGGCCGTATCAGGCCTTGCTCCCCTCTGGCAGCTCCTGGCGATTGTAGCTGTAACAGCCGTCTCCATACCAATCGCCGGCAGGGCGTCAACGGCACTCGGACGGCCCGATCCTTCATCGATTGTAATCGACGAGATATGCGGCTACCTCGTGGGGATTTTCCTCTTGCCTTTCACGGCCTTTAACGCAATATTGGTGTTTATTCTTTTCCGGTTTTTTGATATTGTTAAGCCCTGGCCGGTAAGCCTCCTAGACAGGAAGGTAAAGGGCGGCGCCGGGGTGGTCCTCGACGACATTGCCGCTGGAATCTACACCAGTATCGCGGCCCACCTCGTAATCCGGTATCTCAATCATTGAAAAAGTTAGAGCGCCTCATAGGTAAGTCTTTAAGGGAACAGGGTCTAAAGCTTGCCCTGGCAGAGTCCTGCACAGGCGGGCTCTTGTCCAGCATGATCACCGATGTGGCCGGAAGCTCAGATTATTTCCTTGGCTCGGTAGTCGCCTACGACAACGGCGTAAAACAGACGGAGCTGGGCGTCAAAGCGACGACGCTGAAAAAATACGGGGCAGTCTCAAAAGAGACGGTCCTTGAGATGGCCCGGGGCGTAAGAAAGAGGCTTCAGGCCGATATCTCGGCGGCGATAACCGGCATTGCGGGCCCCGGCGGCGGCTCACACGAAAAGCCGGTCGGCCTTGTGTTCATAGCGGTCTCAAAGGGCCGGACAACTGAGGTACAACGGTTCGTCTTCAAAGGCGGACGGAAGTCGATTAAAAAGCAGTCCGCAGAGGCGGCCCTTTCCATGCTCGCGGAGGCTCTCGGAATCAAGTCTTAAGGAGTCTGATATAAGGACTTTCATTGCCATAAAGCTGCCAAATGAGGTAAAAGAGCTCCTGAGGTCCATCCAGACCGGCCTTGACAGGGGCTTCCACGGCGTAAGCTGGGTCAAGCCAGAATCCATCCATCTTACCCTCAAGTTCCTGGGCGAGATAGACGATGCGAAAGTCCGGGCTATCGCTGCCGAACTTGAAAAGGCGGCCCAGGGCATAGGCCCGTTCAACCTCGAGTTGGAAAGCGTGGGCGCGTTTCCAAACGCGCGCGCTCCAAGGGTCCTCTGGGCAGGCATAAAGGAAAACCCGGAGCTTGCAAGGCTTCAACAGAACATCGAAAAAAGCCTCGTATCGATCGGCTTTGAAGCTGAAGACAGGCCCTTTACCCCTCACCTCACCTTGTGCAGGATAAAATCAGCTGAGGACGGGCGGTCTCTTGGAAAGCTCTTAAGCGAATCGAGGGTAGAAGCGAAGGCTGCCTTTCCGGTATCATCGTTCGCCTTCATAAAAAGCGTCCTGAAGCCCTCCGGGGCTGAATATACGCCAATACGGGAATTCGCCCTGACGGCGCAAAACAATTGAAAAAGGGAGGCTCCCTGATGTCCTCGAACACGACGGTCTCAAGCAATAAGTCAAAGGCAATAGAGCTTGCCATAACCCAGATCGAAAAGCAGTTCGGCAAGGGCTCGATAATGAAACTCGGCACCGGGGCTGCCCCCGCTGAGATCTCGGCCATTTCCAGCGGCTCGACCGCCCTGGACATAGCCCTCGGCATAGGCGGTGTGCCAAGGGGAAGGGTCGTGGAGATATTCGGCCCCGAGTCCTCAGGCAAGACCACCCTCACCCTGCACATAGCCGCCGAGACCCAGAAACTGGGCGGGACGGTCGCCTTCATAGACGCGGAGCACGCACTTGACCTTGGCTACGCCAGAAAGCTCGGCGTAAATACCGATGACCTTCTCCTTTCGCAGCCGGATACCGGCGAACAGGCCCTCGAGATAACCGATGTCCTGATCAGGAGCGGCGCGGTAGACCTCATAGTAATAGATTCGGTCGCGGCCCTGGTGCCGAGAGCTGAGCTCGAAGGCGAGATGGGGGACTCCCACATGGGACTCCAGGCCAGGCTCATGAGCCAGGCCCTCCGTAAGCTCACATCGACCATAAGCAAGTCAAACACCTGCGTAATATTCATAAACCAGATAAGGCACAAGATAGGCGTCATGTTCGGCAGCCCGGAGACGACGACCGGCGGAAACGCCCTCAAGTTCTACGCTTCAATAAGGCTGGACATAAGGAAGATCGGCCAGATAAAGCAGGGAGAGTCGATAATCGGCAACAGGATAAGGGTCAAGGTCGTCAAGAACAAGCTCGCCCCGCCGTTCAGGGACGCCGAGTTCGACATCATCTTTAACGAGGGCATCTCAAGGGAAGGCGACATACTCGACCTCGGCTCAGGCTCGGACATCGTGGAAAAGAGCGGCTCGTGGTTCTCATACGGCGGCGAGAGGCTCGGCCAGGGGCGCGAAGCGGCAAGGCAGTTCCTGAGGGAACACCCTGAGACCGCATCCGAGATAGAACAGAAGATACTCCAGCATTACGGGATCGGGATAAAGACAAAAGAGGAGTAGTCAATGGCTGACATAGACTTAAGCTCCATTCTCAACATAGCCGTCAAGAGCAAGGCCTCTGATGTGCACCTCAAGGCGGGCGTGCCGCCAATACTGAGGGTGCACGGCCAGCTCGTGCCCATCAAGAACCACGAAAGGCTCGCCCCGGACGAGATATCCAGGGCAGCCATGCGCGTCATGAACGAGGTGCAAAAAGAGCACTTCCGCCAGCACCATCAGGTGGACATGGCCTACAGCGTACCGGGCCTCGGCAGGTTCAGGGTAAACATATTCCAGCAGAGGGGCGCGGTCGGCATAGTCCTGCGTGTCATCCCCATAAAGATACAGACCTTCGAGGAGCTCAACCTCCCCAAGGTGCTTGAGACCATCGCGAACGAGACAAGGGGCCTTGTCCTGGTAACTGGCGTCACGGGAAGCGGCAAATCAACGACCCTGGCCTCTGTTTTAGACCATATCAACAATCACAAGTCATTGCATGTCATAACAGCCGAAGACCCCATCGAGTTCCTCCACAGGGACAAGAGGTGCATTATAAACCAGAGGGAGATAGGCGTCGACGCGCAGAACTTCTCTGACGCGCTCCGGGGAGCTTTAAGGCAGGACCCGGATGTAATCATGGTCGGCGAGATGAGGGACCTCGAAACCATAGAGATAGCCCTCACGGCGGCCGAGACGGGCCATCTCGTCCTTTCGACCCTCCACACCATAGACGCCCTGGAGACGATCAACAGGATAGTGTCCGTTTTCCCGCCGTACCAGCAGAAGCAGATAAGGATACAGCTCGCCGGAGTCATAAAGGCCGTAATCTCCCAGAGGCTCATGCCCACGAAGGACGGCAAGGCCAGGGTGCCCGCTATCGAGGTCATGGTGACTACCGCGCGCATAAGGGAGTGCATCGAGGACAAGGAAAAGACAAAAGAGATAGCCGATGCCATCGTAAAGGGGCATACAACTTACGGCATGCAGACCTTCGACCAGTCGATAATGTCGCTCCTCCATAAGGGGCTCATAACCTACGACGAGGCGATGAGGCAGGCGAGCAACGCGGCCGACTTCTCCCTCAAATTCAAGGGAGTCTCCGGGACGAGCGAGATGGGCTGGAAAGACTTCGAGAAAGAAGAAAAGGACAGCGGCGGCGCCGCCCCGGCCCCGGCTGGCGACATAGAAAGATTCTGACGGGCTTCCCTCTGAACAGGCGCCAGCTCCCCTTGACATGAAAAAAAACTCAGAGAACAAGGACGCCCTGGGCGCCGCGCTCCGCCTCCTCGGCGTAAGGCAGCGGAGCGTTTTCGAGCTCACGGGCAAGCTCCGTGACAAGGGCTTCGCGGACGCGGATATCAACGAAACGGTAGAGAAGCTTTTGAAGGCCGGGTATCTGAACGACGAATCGTTCGCCGCGGCTCTTGCCCGGTCAAGGGCCAGCCACAAGGCGTGGGGCCCGGCCAAAATAGCCCGGGACCTCTCCAACAGGGGAATAGCCAGGGAGATCGTAAAAGACGCGGTAGCCCTTGCCTGCCCTGCTGAAGAAGAGCTGGCAAAGGCGGCCCTCGAACGCTGGCGCAAAAGGCACAAAGGACTTTCCGGCAGGGAAGAAACACAAAAGGCGTTCAGGCATCTGTCTTCAAGGGGCTTTTCGCCTTCGGCAATATGGAAAGCTATAGGCAGACATGGCCCTGTAGAAGACGAACAGGCCTGATGATATAATATTTTTAATATTTAAGGGTGCCTGTAAAAATCAGATATTTTTTTCGAGGTCGAGGAAGGGTGGAAGTAAAAAGCGCAGCATATATGCCAATATGTGAGCATTTTTACTTCCGCCCTGACAAAGAGATCGGGAAAAATTGCGATTTTTAGAGGTACCCTTTACAAGGACGGAATAAGATGAAATCCGCTGATATCAGGAAAAGGTTCCTCGACTACTTCGCTAAAAAAGGGCATACGGTTGTGCCCTCTTCGCCGCTGGTGCCAAAGGGCGACCCAACGCTCCTGTTCACCAACGCTGGCATGGTCCAGTTCAAGGGCGTGTTCCTCGGAGATGAAAAAAGGGATTACACGAGGGCCACTACCTGCCAGAGGTGCATGAGGGCCGGAGGCAAGCACAACGACCTCGAAAATGTCGGCAGGACCGCCAGGCACCATACCTTCTTCGAGATGCTCGGCAATTTCTCTTTCGGGGATTATTTCAAAAAAGAAGCCATAGAGTTCGCCTGGGAGTTCCTCACAAAAGAGATGAATCTACCCAAGGACAGGCTCTGGGTAACGGTATTCGAGACCGACGACGAGGCGGCAGGGATATGGAAGCAGACGGCCGCCCTTCCGGATGAGCGCATAGTAAAGATGGGCGAGAAGGACAACTTCTGGTCAATGGGAGACACAGGCCCGTGCGGGCCGTGCTCGGAGATACTTTTCGACCAGGGACCCAAAGCCGGATGCGGACGGCCCGAGTGCAAGGTCGGGTGCGAGTGCGACAGGTACCTTGAGATATGGAACCTCGTCTTCATGCAGTACGACAGGGACGCGGAAGGCAAGCTCAATCCCCTGCCCCGCCAGTCCATCGACACGGGCATGGGCCTCGAGAGGCTCACAGCAGTCATGCAGGGCAAGCTCACGAACTATGACACAGACCTCTTCACGCCGATCATAGGCCGCATCGAGGAGCTTTCGTCGGTCAAGTACGGCTCTGACGCTGAAAGTGATGTTTCGATAAAGGCAATAGCAGACCACGCCAGGGCGATAACCTTCCTCATGGCCGACGGCGTACTACCGAGCAACGAAGGCAGGGGCTATGTCCTCAGAAGGATAATAAGAAGGGCGGCGCGCCACGGCAGGTTCTTAGGGATGAAAGAGCCGTTCATCCACAAGGTAAATGAGACTGTCGTTGCCGCGATGGGCGAAGTCTACCCGGAGATAATACGGGCAAAGGACCTCATAGCAAGGGCGACAAAGGGCGAAGAGGAAAGGTTCTTCGAGACGCTCGAACGCGGACTTGCCATGCTCGACACCGAAGTGCGCGGCCTCAAAGAGCGCAATGAGACCGTCATCCCGGGCTCGTTTGCCTTCAAGCTCTACGACACCTTCGGATTCCCCGTCGACTTGACCGCCGACATCATCAGAAAAGACAACCTCTCAGTCGATGAAGAGGGCTTCAACAAGCTGATGGGCGAGCAGAAGAAAATGGCCCGTGCCTCATGGAAAGGGCTCGAAGGCAGGGAATCGAGCCAGGAGCTATACAGGTCGCTTGCTAACGCCGGTTTGAAATCGAGTTTCGTCGGATACCATATGGACGCCGTCTCTTCACGCGTCCTGTGTCTCATAAAGAACGGACAGACCGTCGATTCTGCCTTCAGCGGCGACGAAGTCGAACTGATAGCGGAAGAGACGCCCTTCTACGCCGAGTCCGTTGGACAGACCGGAGATACCGGCGCGATAGTAGGGAGCGGCTTCACCCTCAAGGTGACTGACACGAGAAGGCCTGTTGCCGACCTCATCGTGCATTACTGCAAGGTCGAGGAAGGCTCCATCAATGTAGATGACACGGCCGAGCTCGCGATAGATATTGAAGCGAGAAACGCCACAAGAAGGAACCACACCGCTACCCACATACTCCACGCGATTCTAAGGAAGACCGTAGGCGAGCATGTGCGCCAGGCTGGCTCTCTTGTCGCTCCGCGAAGCTTCAGGTTCGACTTCAGCCACTTCGAGTCCCTCGGGCCTGATACGCTCAAGAAGATAGAGGCCGAGGCGAACAGGGCCATACTCGCGAATAAAGAAGTGCGCACCGATGTCCTTTCCTACCAGGAAGCGGTCGAAAAAGGCGCTCTGGCCTTCTTCGGCGAGAAGTACGGCGAAGTGGTAAGGATGGTCCAGGTCGAAGGCGTGAGCGCCGAGCTTTGCGGCGGCACCCATGTAAAACGCACGGGCGATATCGGGCTCATAAAGATAACCGGAGAAGGGTCTGTGGCGGCAGGCGTGAGGAGGCTCGAGGCAGTGACCGGAGAAGCGGCACTCGAATACCTGACGCAGTCTGAGGATGTCCTCCGTGAGGCTTCCCAGCTATTGAAGGCCCCGAGGGCCGAGGTAGCCGACAAGATTAGAAAGCTCTTCGATGACGCGAAGGAGCTTGAGCGCGAGATAGACAAGCTCAAGAGCAAGGAAAAAGCCGGTGCGACAGGAGCGCTTATAGATTCGGTGAAGAATGTTGGCGGCGTTAATGTGCTGGCGGCTAAGGTCACTGGAGACGCGAAGGAACTGCGTGAGATGGCAGACGCCCTTCGCCAGAAGATCGGCTCCGGCATTGTGGTTCTGGCCGCTGAGCAGGACTCAAAGGCGTTGATACTGGCCGCCGTCACGAGGGACCTTTCAGAGCGCTACAGCGCGGGAGAGATAATAAAGAGGCTCGCGCCTGTCATAGGCGGCAAGGGCGGCGGAAAGCCGGACATGGCCCAGGCTGGCGGCCCTGAGCCGGGCAATATCGGCAAGGCGTTGGAAGAGCTTTACAAGACGCTTCAGGAGATGTAGCACATTACTGAAAAACTGAAAAGGCCTGGGGCAAAGCCCCGGGCCTTTTTTCTTTATAAACTCTCAGCAGCAGGCGCCCGTTTTTTCATCCCCGTCCGAACAGCCGCATGAGGCGTCGCCTGTTATCATGCCCTTAATGAGGGCGGCGGCGCACCCTACCCCGCTTCGCACCGTAATGGTCCCTGCCGCGCAGTTTTTCATGCAAGCCCCGCATTCCATGCACAGGTCCCTGTCAGTAATCCTGGCCTTTTTCCCATCCATCTCAAAGACGCCGTGCGGGCATACTTGCGTACACATGGTGCATCCTGTGCATTTTGAAGAGTCATACTCGAGCGTGCTCACATTCGAGAGGTACTTCATAGCAGCCCCATCGTTTTTATTTTAAATACCGAGAGCAGTACGAATGAAAAAAC
>MGPK01000011.1:16649-22364 GCA_001795535.1 Deltaproteobacteria bacterium GWA2_54_12 | reverse complement strand
GCCGATATAGACTGGTATCGAGTAGCGCAGCTCTTTTTGCACGCCGGACAAGCCCGTATAGACAGTCGAACCTGTGAACTGAAGGGCTATGTAGGAGCTCGCGAGCGGGAAGAACAGGTATCTGGCAATATCGAGATAAAGGCTCGCTGGCCACCCAGTGAACCAGTCGAATACCAACACCATCACAATGCCAGTCAGCCACCCCTTTAACGCAAAAGACCTGAAAGGAACCCATGGCAGGAGCGCTGGCGTAATGAAAGCCCCGGCTATGATCGACAGGAAGCCAAGCACGGCAAGCGGAAGGCCCCAGCTTGACGCTTCGCTGAAGGATATGCCGGATGGCGTCAACCCGGACAGGGCCAGCACAATAAGGGCGAATATGCTGAAGCCTTTGAGCGCTGGCCTGATCTCCATAGGCGTAAGGACGAGCCTGTCGATGAGGCTGAAGCCGACCTGCCTCATTCCGGCGGCTGCCTTGTACCCTGCCTTGACAAAGCCCTTGAGGTCAGTTGCCCTTACTGGCCCGTATATTACCCGGAAGCCTGTCTGCCTTTTCACCTCGTGGGCCGCAACCCCTGGCGCGCCAAGCTGGGGCAGTATGAGGCGCCTGTGCGAGACCACGCTGAACAGCTGTGTGGAAAATATTTTTTTAACGAGTTCTTCGGTGCCGAAAGTACCCTTCCCCGCTGCGCACCAGACATTTATGCCTTTTGTATCGAGCACGAGTATCCAGGCATCAGTATTCGAAAGTGCGCTCCTGAGCTTGTCGAAGCTCAGGCCGTAATTCGCTGTGACGAAGACATCGGATTCTTTTCCGGGGTTGCCGAGGGCGTACAGGCCGGGCTTGACCATGTACTTCGCCCTGTAAGCGCCGACCCTGCAACGAAAGTGCGCGTACCGGTCCTTCAAGGTAAGGACTGCGTCAGTCCTGAAGACATTGTTTGAGACCGGCTCCGAGGGGCAGCAGGCTGTCTTTTCCTGAGCGCTCCCGCAGCAGCTGCCCTGCCGGGCTGAAGGCCTTATCTTCAAAATATCTCCTTCATCACCGGGCCGAGCCTGTCCTTAAGTAGCGAGACCATGTCCTCGACTTTCACAAGGGTAATGCAGCAGACCTGCCCGTCCTTCTCCCATGTGGCGGCCACGAGCTTGTCAGAGGGCTTTATACCCGCCCTTTCGCGCAGTTCCTTGGGAAGCACCATCTGTCCCCTGTCGTCCACACTCACCACGGCCTCTACCCTGCAGTTGTCTGCCTTCACGCCTGTTGGGGCGCAACACGCGTCCTTTTTCTTCCTTGCCATCAGCTGACTCCGATTTTTCAGTATTTTCAGAATAATCAGAATTATACCAGAAATCTGAAAATTGTAAAAATGTTTTTTGAAGTGACGCGCGGGCGCGCAGAGGAATATATCGGCCTGAGCAATCTCCCCTGCCCCCTCTTCAGAAAAGGGGGGGATCAGGACAGATGTCTGAAAAAGCCAGGAAAAGCATGCAGGCCGAAAGCGAACTCAACCCATTTGCATTACGCAAACGGATTCTGTTCGTCCCTGCACGCTTACGCAGGCTTTTCAAGTTTCTCAAAGGTTGAAAAAAGTCTTTTGAAAAGAACGATTAATTAGACAGGCCGATTCTATCGGCTGATTCCGCGGCGCGAAAGGCCCTCAGGCCTTGGGCGTAAGGAGGAGGTTCATGTACATCTGCGCTATCTTGTCTTCGGGGTTTGCACGGAGGACCTTCAGCCATTCCGACCTGGCCTTCTCATGCTGGCCCGTCGTGTAGTAGGTAAGACCGAGCTGCACGCGCGACTGAGCGTAGTCAGGGTGCTCCCTGACCGTCTCCTCGAGCTCCTTCAAGGCGCTGTCGTAGTCTTTCATGTCCCTGTAGACCACGCCGAGGCTCGTCTTTATGTCAACGAACTCGGGCCGGAGCTTGAGGGCCTTTTTGAACTCGTCGGCGGCCTCATTGTAAAAGCCCAGGTCTTTGTATATGGCGCCCAGCCCGGAATGCATATTGGCGAGCTTGCCCTTGACATAAGGGTCCAGGTAGCTCCTGGCGTCCTTCCTGCCCTCCCTCGCGATAGCGTAGACCTCGGAGGAGCGCTCGAACTGGCCGAGCTCGTTGTAGACGACAGAAAGGTTGAGCGATGCTTCCGTGTACGCGGGGTTTATTTCGATGGCCTTCTTGAAGGCCTTTATGGCGTCCTCGAACCTCGAGTTGTTATAATAGATGAGGCCGAGCATGTTGTACACATCCGCGAACTGGCTCTTCTCGGCCGCTACCTTTTCGAGGTACTGGAGGGCGGTGTCGTATTTCTTCTCATCGTACGAACGCTTGCCCAGGTCGTAGTTGTGTTGCCAGCCTTTGTCCATGTCGCCTCCAGCAGACCTGTTCAGCTATAACTTTCCCTTCGCGTCAAGCGCGAAGGGGCTTGCGGGATAGTTGGTAATGAGCATCGAGAATGTTTCCTCGGCAAGCGCGCTCTCTCCGAGAGCGCGGTACGATTCGCCAATGTAGAAAAGGGCCTTGTCGTTTATCCCTGCCTCAGGGTACTGGTTGAGTATGTCGCGAAGGCGCCCGAGCGCCCCCTTGTAGTTCTTGTTCTTGAAATAGAACCGGGCTATGTAGAACTCCTTCTCGGCGAGCCTGTTTTTGAGGAACGAGACAAGCTCTTTTGCCTTGGGGCTGTACGGAGAGTCCGGGTAGACGGACAGCAGGTCTTCGAACGCGAACAAGGCCTTTCTCGTAGCTGTCTGGTCCCTGTCCAGGCTGAGGACATCCTTGAAGTGGCTCATGGCCTTCTGGAACTGCGCGTAGGCCGCCCTGGGATGCGAAGGGTGCAGGGCCACGAAGCTCGTGTAATACGACCCGGCGTCCTCGTAATTTTCCTTGGCGTAGCTCACATCAGCGATCATCAGCTGCGCGTCCGTTGCGTACCGGCTCAAGGGATGGTCTTCGAGGATGGCTTTGAAACCCTTTTCAGACTCTTCCAGCTTGCCGGAAAGATACGACTCGACAGCCGAGCCGTAAAGCCCGGCCGCATCTCTCTTGATGTCGGTATCCTGCGCGGCGCAGCCGGTAAACAGGGCAACCGAAACGAGCAGCACCGCGAAAGCGCCTTCGAATCCATATAAAAATTTCACGCGTTGAAAGTACATATGCATTATAAAGGCTATCACACAAAACCCGGTTTTTTCAAGCTCATTTCGGCCTTGAGACGGTCCGACTCCTTAAGTGTGAGCGGGCCTGAAAGCGCCGCCTTCTCTTCGGGCGTAAGAAGCAATTCAGCGTTCAGGATGAGCACGCGTGAGTCCTCGAATTCAACCTCCGCCTCTACCATATGGTCCCACTTCGAACCCTCCGCCGCTGGCTTCGAGGTAAGGTCCCTTGCCCCCGGCGTAATATCGGATATGGAGTCTACGATGAGACCGGCAATGAGGGAATCGACAGAACTTATTATAATCATTGATGATTCGAGCGGTGAAGGCGGGAGGGAAAACCTTTTTCTCAGGTCGATTACAGGCACCAGAATGGAACGGATCCGGATAAACCCTTCGGTAAACGGCGGGTACTCGCCTGTCTCCGGAGCCCTGTATTTTATTATCTCCCTTACCGCCGAGACATCGAGGCCGAACTCATGGCCGGACAGTCTGAAGCGGATAAACTGGAAGTCCGGATTTGAATACTTTGACCGTACCTTTTTCATTGCTGCTCGTCAGGTTCTATGAGGGTTGTGGCGTTAAGGAGCAGCACGCTGTTGCCAGCGGACTGGACAACGCCCTTGAGAAACCGGCCAGGCACGCCCAGGTCAGGGCCGGGCAGCTCCACCGAGGCGGCCCTTACGGCCTTCACCCCGCCCAACCTGTCCACGAGAAAACCGGCCTTAAGGTCGTCTACCGTGACTACTAGTATCCTTGAGGAAGGCAGCGCCTCCGTTGCCTCCATGCCAAACCTCATCCTGAGATCTATGACCGTAATCATCTCTCCCCTGACCGAGAGTATGCCCAATATATACCCGGGCGTCCTCGGGACTTCGGTTATCTGCCTGGGCCTCAAGACTTCGACCGCGTCAGAGACCTCGAAGGCGCACTCGCGGGGGCCGGTGAAAAACGATATTATGTTGACTCTCTCCTCTTCAGAGCCCCTGTACTCGAGGCTGGCGAGGTAGTTCTCTTCGGTGGGGGCCACCGTCAGCTGGCGCTCGGCTTCCAGCTTGTGCGGGTCCTGTTTACGCCTCATGGTCAAGCGGTGCGGGCAGCGGCTGCGCCCGTCTTCCTTTCCTTCATGACCTGTTCGAGTATGCCAGTAACATCAAGCACCAGAAGCGTTCCCTTTTCGCCCATCTCGGTCGCCCCGGCTATCCCGGGAGCCTTTATTATCCTTGAAAGGGGTTTTATGACGACATCGAGTTCCTCTACGAGCTGGTCGACTATGACGCACAGCCTGTGCTCGGCGAGCCCGGCTATTATGCCGTAGCGCACTTCCCTGGCCGACTGGTCGTGTCCGAAGAACCTCGAAAGCCTCACGGCAGGCACATTCCTTCCGCCCACGGCTATGGGCTCGCCTTCATCCGGCAGCAAGCCCCTCAATTCGATTATCTCGAGGACGGAGTTCAATGGCACGGCGTATCTCCTGCCCGCGTCCTCGACGATGAGCGCCTGTATTATGGCCAGCGTTATGGGTATGGTCAGGATGAACCTGGTGCCTTTGCCCTTCACTGTCTCGATATCTATTATGCCTGAAAGGCGGGTGATGTTATCCTTCACGACATCCATGCCGACTCCCCTGCCGGAGGTCTCGCTCACGAAGTCCCTGGTGGAAAAGCCCGGCAGGAATATCAGCTCGAGCGACTCCTGCCTGGAAAGGCCTTTTGCGAAATCCCTCGTGACAAGGCCCCTGTCCACCGCCTTTTCCTTTATGAACTCCGTGTCAATGCCTGAGCCGTCGTCCTTTACCTCGACGATGACATGGTTGCCCTTCTGGTAGGCCGAGAGCGTTATGGTGCCGGTCCTCGATTTGCCAAGGGCCTCCCTTACCGCGGGAGCCTCCAATGCGTGGTCGATGACATTGCGCATGATGTGCATGAGAGGGTCCGCGAGCTCTTCCACGATGAGCTTGTCGAGCTCGGTTTCGTCTCCGTGCGTAACCACCCTCACTTCCTTGCCGGATTCCCTAGCGAGCTTGCCAAGGAAGGTGTCGAACCTGCCGAAGAGCTGGCCTATGGGAACCATCCTGACATCAAGGACGCTGTCGCGCAGCTCCGAGAGCTTTCTTTCCAGTGTCTTTTCAGCCCTTGAAAGCTCTATGCCGTAAACCGAAAGCTCGCGTTCGTTCTTGAGCTCGGCCCCGAGGGCGGCTATGCTCGATTTCAGTATGCCGAGGTCGCTTATGATGTTCATTATATGGTCGAGCTTGGCGATGTTGACCCTGACCGTGTTGCTCACGCGCCTCAGGGTCTCGCGGCTCTGCGGGCCGTGCTCCTTCATCTCGTCGATGGTGGGAATGGACTGCGTTGGTTTTGAAGCCGGCTCTGAAAGGACCCGTATGTCCGCGTCAGCCGCGTTCTTTATGAGGTCCGTTATGAACGGCCTGTCTTTTTTCGTGCCTATGAGTATGTCGAAATAGAGGACTTCGTGGCTTGTCTTGGTGGACGGCAGCGTGGCGATGACTTCGGCTTCGGTCTTCAGGAGCTCTGTCAGAGCTACATAACCCTTGTCAAAG
>MGPK01000011.1:0-16637 GCA_001795535.1 Deltaproteobacteria bacterium GWA2_54_12 | reverse complement strand
AACTTCACATTCACGATGAAGATGTTCTGCCCCTCGCGAAGGCACTCACGGAGCCTGTGCTCTTCGTACTCCGTGAGGACCGAAATCAGCTCCTTGGATATCTCTTCCTTGGGCCTGGCCTTCTTGACATGGGATTGCGCGAGGTTTTCCCTCAGGGCTTCTATTTCACCCGCGAACTCGCCAGCGCCCTTCGAGGCAAGGATCTTCACCAGGAGGGAATGCGCGCTCATCACGCAATAAAGCACATCGTCCGTGAGGGCTATCCTGCCAAGGCGCAGCAGGTCGAGCGTGTCCTCGAGGGAATGGCTCAGTGTCGCCATATCCCTGAAGTCGAAGATGCCGGACATTCCCTTGAGCGTATGGGCGGAGCGGAAGATGCTGTTCAGTACGGCCGGGTCGATGACGCCTGCCTTGACCCCTTTGCCGAGCTTCAACAGCCCCTTGCCCATGGAGTTCAGTATGTCTTCGGCCTCAGCCAGAAACTCCCTGAACCGCTCAGACTTTATATCTCGATTAGACACTTCAAAGCCCCGCAGATACTGGGATCATACTCAAGGCTACCTCTAAAAATTGCTCTTTTTCCTGACCTCTGTGTCAGGGCGTAAATAAAAATGCTCACATATTCTCATATATGCTGCGCTTTTCATTTCCGCCCTTCCTTGACTTCAGAAAAAATATCTATTTTTTAGAAGCAGCCTCAAATAACGAGCGAATGCCGTACAATGGCTGAAAAAACGGAATGGCATGAAAGAGGGTTTGTTATCTACGGCAGGCGATGGCCCAAAGGCACATCATCTGAAAAGGGATATTCGCGCGAACCCTGGGCCCTTCCTGCCATAAGAACGAAACCCACGCTGTGTAAATCCGCCGCCGCGCACGGGAGGCAACATAGGGTCAGCCATTGACCCGCAGTTTGATATTTTACCAAACAACTTACCCCCGTGTAAAGGGCGCTTTTCGCGCCGCCTGCCTGAAGGCCTGACGGCAAAAAAAAGGGCGGAAGGAGAAAATCTCCTTCCGCCCCTTTCGTTAAGCTGACTATGTTCCCATCTCCCAGGAAGCCAGATATTTCTTCTGCTCCGCTGTGAGCGTGTCTATCTTCATTCCAAGGGCCGCGAGCTTGAGCCTCGCTATATCCTTGTCGATCTCGACAGGCACAGTGTAGACCTGGTTCGAGAGGGTCTTGCCCTTTTTCACCAGGAAGTCGGCCGCCAGGGCCTGGTTCGCGAAGCTCATGTCCATGACGGAAGCCGGGTGGCCTTCGGCCGCGGCGAGGTTGATGAGCCTGCCCTCTCCGAGCACGCAGACTGTCTTGCCGCTCTTCAGGGTATACTCCTCGACGAACTCCCTTACTACCCTCTTGCCCTTGCTCACGGCCTTGAGGCCTACGAGGTCGAGCTCGACATTGAAGTGGCCGGAGTTGGACACCAGAGCGCCGTCCTTCATCTTGAGGAAGTGCTCCTTCCTGATGACATTGAGGTTGCCGGTGACGGTGCAGAAGAAGTCGCCTATCTTGGCGGCGTCGGCTATCGGCATTACCCTGAAGCCGTCCATGACTGCCTCAAGGGCCTTCAGCGGGTCTATTTCGGTCACGATTACATTCGCGCCCATGCCCTTTGCCCTCATCGCTACTCCCTTGCCGCACCAGCCGTAGCCGCAGACAACAAAATTAGAGCCCGCGAGCAGCCTGTTCGTGGCGCGCAGGATGCCGTCGAGCGTGGACTGGCCCGTGCCGTAGCGGTTGTCGAAGAAGTGCTTGGTCTGGGCGTCGTTCACGGCGATGACCGGGAACTTCAATATCTTGTTGGCGGCAAGGCTCTTGAGCCTTATGACGCCGGTGGTGGTCTCTTCGGTGGAGCCCAGAACGCCTGCGACAAGCTCCTTCCTGTCGGTATGGAGAAGCGAGACGAGGTCAGCGCCGTCGTCCATCGTGATGGTGGGCTTCATGTCCAGCGCCGCGTTCAGGTGCTTGTAATAGGTCTTGTTGTCCTCGCCCTTTATCGCGTAAACCGGGATGCCGTAATCCTTCACAAGGGAGGCTGCGACATCGTCCTGGGTGCTCAAAGGGTTTGAGGCGCAAAGCACTATGTCGGCTCCGCCCGCCTTGAGCGTTATCATCAGGTTGGCGGTTTCGGTGGTAACATGCAGGCAGGCTGCGATCTTCGAGCCCTTAAGGGGCTTTTTCTTCGCGAAGGTCTCCTTTACCTTCCTCAGCACGGGCATGTCCGCCTCAGCCCATTCTATCCTCTTCTTGCCCATGGCGCTGAGGTTCATATCCTTTACATGAAAATCCATCTTTCCTCCAGATATTCTCGTATTTTAAATTCAGCTTACAAAAATGATGGCCTTGGGGGCAAGCCCCCAAAGCCACCAGTTCAAATCGATTGCCGTTTATGCGCCTACGCCTGCGGCTTTCCTCAAGACTTCAGCCTTGTCGGTAGTCTCCCATTTGAAGCCTTCCTCGGTCCTGCCGAAGTGGCCGTAAGCGGCGGTCTTCCTGTAGATGGGCCTCAAAAGCTGGAGGTCCTTTATGAGCTCCGCGGGCTTCATGCGGAAGTTCTCTTTTATGAGGTCTTCGATCTTCTCGACCGCTATCTTCTCGGTCCCGAAGGTGTCGACCATTACGGAGACCGGGTCAGCGACGCCTATCGCGTAGGCGAGCTGGACTTCGCACTCGGCCGCGAGTCCCGCCGCGACGACATTCTTTGCTATGTACCTGGCGAGATAGGAGGCGCTGCGGTCGACCTTAGAGGGGTCCTTACCGGAGAACGCGCCGCCGCCGTGGCTGCCGTGGCCGCCATAGGTATCGACTATTATCTTCCTGCCGGTGAGGCCGCAGTCGCCGTGGGGGCCGCCCACGATGAACTGGCCGGTCGGGTTTATGAAGTACTTCGTTTTCGAATCAAGGAGTTCTGCCGGGACGACCTTCTTTATGACTTCCTCGATTATGCCTTCCCTCAAAGTCTTCTGGTCCACTTCGGGGGAATGCTGGCTGGATACGACTACCGCGTCGACAGCGGCGGGCCTGCCGTTCACATACCTGCCCGTGACCTGGCTCTTGCCGTCGGGCCTGATGTAGCTCAATATCCCCTTTTTCCTGACTTCGGCGAGCCTGTGGGTTATCTTGTGCGCCAGCGCTATCGGCATGGGCATAAGCTCGGCCGTATGGTCGCAGGCGTACCCGAACATGAGTCCCTGGTCTCCGGCGCCCTGCTCCTTTTCCTCGGAGCTGTTGACGCCCATGGCGATGTCAGGGGACTGCCTGTCAAGGGTGACCATTACCGCGCAGGTCTTGTAGTCGAAACCCATCGAGGCGTCGGTGTAGCCGATGTCCCTGATGGTCTCCCTTACGATGTCCTGATAGTCTATCCTGGCCGTGGTGGTTATCTCTCCCGCGATGAGCGCCAGTCCAGTGGTGACGAGCGTTTCGCACGCTACCCTGCTTTTCGGGTCTTCGGTGAGAAGCGCGTCGAGTATAGCGTCAGATACCTGATCGGCTACTTTGTCCGGATGCCCTTCGGTAACAGACTCCGAAGTGAACAGATACTCCCTATTTGCCATTATTTGAGCCTCCTGTATTTTCTTTGTCAAAGGAAAAACTAAATGAAAGAGTTATATATTATCGATTCTTTCAAAAGGTTTGTCAACCTAAAAACCTCAGCCGAAAACAGCGTATCCGTTACGCTTTCAGATGCCTCCCCAGGTGTTCAGTCCCTCTTTTCAGGAGGGCCTTCTGAAAATCAGATAGCAATTTTCAGTTCAGCTCCAGAACTCTTCTTTATAAAGGCCGGGAAGTTTCATGTTGATGTAATTTTCCACTTCCTTGGCTGTCGCGAAGCCCAGGATGTTCTTGCAGATCTTTTTAGCCTCACCGTGGCTTATGGACCGGATGAGCCTCTTGACGCGCAGGACCGAATACGCGTTCATGGAGAGCTGGTCAACTCCGAAGCCCAGCAGTATGAGCGCGTATTCCGGCTCGCCTGCCATCTCGCCGCAGACGCTCACGGAAACGCCGGCCTTGTTAGCGGCCTCGACCACGCCTTTTATAATCCTCAAGACCGCCGGGTGGAACGGCTCGTACAGGTATGCCACATGCTCGTTCACCCTGTCTATGGCAAGCGAGTACTGAAGAAGGTCGTTGGTGCCGATGGAGATGAAGCTCACTTCCTTGACTATCAGGTCCGCTATCATTGCGGCCGAAGGGACCTCTATCATGACGCCCACCTCGATGTCCGGGTTGAAGGCCTTTCCTTCGCCCTTGAGCTCCCGCTTGCACTCCTCGAGTATCTGCTTGGCGCGCCTGACCTCCTCTATGCCGGAGATCATCGGGAACATGATCTTTATGTCGCCATATGAGCTGGCGCGCAGTATTCCACGGAGCTGTATCTTGAAGATGTCGATGTTCTTGAGGCAGAACCTTATGGCCCGAAGGCCAAGGGCCGGATTTATCTCCTTCTGGGACTCCACCTGCGAAAGGATCTTGTCCCCGCCGACATCCAGGGTTCGTATGACTACCGGGTTCGGCGCCATCTTCTTCGCGACCTGCCTGTAGGCCCTGACATGCTCCTCCTCGGTCGGGAGGTCTTTCCTGTTGAGATAAAGGAACTCCGTCCTGTACAGGCCGATACCCTCGGCGCCGTGCTCGATGAGAGCGTCGATCTCCTCGACAATCTCCATGTTGCCGATCAGGCGCACCCGCCTGCCGTCGGTCGTCTCGCTGGGGAGGTCCCTGTAATGGAACAGGGCCTTGCCGTAGTTCTCGTACCTCTCGCGCCTCCTCTTGTAGACCTCTACGACGCTCTCGGAGGGGTTCAAGATGACCGTGCCGGTCGTGCCGTCGACAATGACGGTATCTCCGGACTCGGCCTTCCTCGTGATCGACTCCAGGCCCACTACGGCCGGTATCTCAAGGGACCTGGCCATGATTGCCGTGTGCGAGGTCTTGCCGCCGACATCGGTCAAAAATCCCAGGACCGTGCCCTTTACCATCTGCGCCGTGTCAGTTGGCGCCAGGTCGTGCGCCACGACGACTACGGGCTCTTTTATATCGGCTATGGACTCGTGCTTCCTTCCCATGAGGTTCAGAAGGAGCCTGTTCACGATATGCTCTATGTCCATGGCCCGCTCGCGCAGGTACGGGTCGTCCATCTTCTCGAAATATTCCATTATGTCCTTGAGAACGGTCTTCAAGGCCCATTCGGCGTTCACCCTCTGTTCGCTGATCGCCTTGATGGTGTCGTTGATGAGCATGTTGTCTTTGAGGATCATCAGGTGGGCGTCAATGATGCGGATGTGCTCCTTGCCCTTGCCGTCCTGCTCCATTTTGCGCTTTATGCGCATGAGCTGTTCCCTGGAAGCCTTCAATGCCCCCCTGAACCGTTCTATCTCCCCTTCGGTCTCGGAAGGGTCGAGATAGCAGAACTGGGTGGGCTCCACCATGCCCCGCTCAAGGATATAGGCGCGCCCGATGACGATGCCCGAGGACACGCCTATGCCTTTCATCAATACGACTTGTTTTTTGGAGTCAGTCATCAATCCTCGCCGAAACCGGCGTCAATGAGTTTGCCGAGCGCTTCTATGGCGGCCTCGGCGTCCTGGCCGTCTGCCTTGACCGTTATCTTCGAGCCCTGCGTGGCCGCGAGTATGAGTATCCCCATGATGCTCTTGCCGTTGACTTCCTGGCCGCTTTTTTCAACCAGTATCTCGGAGGCGAACTTGTTTGAAAGCTGTACGAAAAGGGCAGCCGCCCTCGCGTGCAGCCCGAGTTTGTTCTTTATGGTGAATGTCTGTGCCAGATTGGAATCCTTTCCCTGTCCGTTGTCCATACGCCTTGGCTAGATTGCTCCGTTTGTTATTTAACTGATATTAATGAAAAATCTGACTTATTCAGGTTGCTCAAAAAGCTCCATATGCAGATAAGACTTTTTGAAGCTCCCCTCGCCACGCCTCGGGGAGCTTCGAAACCTGAGGAAGTGTCGTTTTTTCTATTCGCTCGCTTGACCCCGCATAAAGCTATCGGGGACTGCGCTCGCTATGGGTTTTCAGCAACCTGTCAGGGAACATAACTTCTAGATTCGTTCCTCGGTATATCCCTTATCTCGATTGACACTCCCAGGTCACGAAACCTTCTCAAATGCGCCTCGTCCTCGCGGTTGACGATGATGGACGGGGTTATTACCCTGCCGTCGTCCTCGTGGTGTATGTTGCCGAGATTTATCGAGGAGAACTTCATCCCCAGATCGTAAAGGCGCATGGCGTCCCTCAATTCACCAACAACGAGCATGACCCTCGAAGAGACGGCCTCGCCGTTCAGGTAGGCCGCGGTGTCCGCCACCGATTTCACAATAACGCTCAATTCATTACAGCCGCAGGCGGATATTATCTCGCTCACGAGGCTGTCGGAGGCCGCTTCGTCTGAGGCGACCACCAGGGAGTCCGCTTTTATGAACGGTACCCAGGAGCAGATTATCTGCCCGTGAAGAAGCCTGTCGTCGACCCTGATTAGAATGACCATGTCACCTGAGGCGCCTTCGGCTACCTCTAAAAAATGCTCTTTTTCCTGACCTCGGCAGGGCAAATAAAAATGCTCACATATTGTCATATATGCTGCGCTTTTTATTTCCACCCTTCCTTGACTTCAGAAAAAATATCTAATTTTTAGAGGCAGTCTTAAAAGAGCCTGAACTATTATTTTATCAAAAAACCTGAAAAAATATCAGGCTATTTCCGGTCCTTGAGCATCTCCCCTGCCAGAACAATGGATTTCTGGCCGTAATCCTTGAGCACCGCGGCAAGCTCGTGGATGGGCTTGTCTGACCTGTGCCCCACGAATTTTATGAGCATCGGCAGGTTGACCCCGGTTATTACCTCCACCTTGCCGGAGTTCATCAGGGACAATGCTATGTTGGTCGGGGTGCCTCCGAACATATCCGTGAACACGACGGTTCCGTTGCCGGAGTCGACCTCCTTTACGGCGGCCGAGACGACCCCTCTTATGCCGTCAGTCGAGTCCGTGCTCGCGACCGACACGACCCTGACCTTCTCCATCTTCCCTGTTATCGCTTCAGCGGCCTCAACGAGCGCCTCCGCGAGTTTTCCATGAGTGATGACGACAGCTCCTACCATTTCTCCACCTGTTTGAAAGTATCAGGACTTTTTTATGTCCCTGTGCCTTTTCCTTATAGTGACCATCTCGGGATGAAACCCGTCGGCTATGGCTTCCACCATCGCAACAGACCTGTGCTTGCCGCCCGTGCAGCCCACCGCTATGGTGAGATAAGACTTGCCCTCTTTCCAGTAAAGAGGGATGAGGTAATCGAGAAAGCTCCTGAAACGAGCGAGGAACTCCTTTGCCTCCTCCCTTGAAAGGATATAGTCCCTTACGGGTTTCTCCAGCCCGTCGTGCCTCTTCAGAGAGTTCACGAAATAAGGGTTGGGCAGGAATCTCACATCGATTACAAGGTCGGCGTCCGTAGGCAGGCCGTAGCGGTAGCCGAATGAGATGAAGTTCAGGGACATCTTCTCCCTCGTGACCGGCCCGGAGTAGAACTCTTTTATGATGTCCCGGAGCTGGTGCACATTGAACTCGGTCGTGTCGACCACTTTGTCGGCAAGGGATTTGAGTTCTTTAAGAAGCTCCCGTTCCCTTGAAAGGCCTTCCATCGGGCTCTCATCGGCCGCGAGCGGGTGCCTCCTCCTGGTCTCGGAAAACCTCCTCACAAGGGCGTCGTCCGAGGCCTCGAGGTATATGAGCTCCATCTGGTAGCCCGCGGTCTTCAGGTCAGAGAAGACCTGGACGAAGTCCTTGAGAAACTCCCGTTCGCGCACATCTATGACGGCGGCGACCCTGGCTATCTCCCCGCTCCTCGCGAGCAGCTCCATGAACCTGGGCAGAAGGGCCACAGGCATGTTGTCAACGCAGTAGTAACCCAGGTCTTCAAGGGCCTTTATGGCGGTGCTCTTGCCTGAGCCGGATGGCCCGCTAAGCACCACTGCTCTTATGTCATTCACTTATTTTCTGAATCCCTTCATAGCGTTATCCAACTCGCGTTCCAACGCTTTTGCGGAGTGGTGCCCCATTATCTTCAATATCTGGTTCCTGGCCGCTACCTCGACTATGGTCGCAACGCTCCTGCCGGGGCTCACCGGGACCTTCAGGTACGGCAGGTCTACCCCGAGGATGTTGTAGGTGTTCTCCTCGAACCCGAGCCTGTCATACTCGACCTCCATCTCCCACTTCACCAGCTCCACTACCAGGTCCATCTGCTTTTTTTCCCTGATGGCGGTGATGCCGTAGAGGTCTTTTATGTTCAGTATGCCAAGCCCCCTTATCTCCATGTGGTAGCGGATAAGGTCCGAGCTGGTGCCGAAGAGCACCGAAGGGGGCATCTTTTTCACTATCACTATATCGTCTGAGACGAGCCTGTAACCCCTGGAGACCAGGTCAAGGGCGCATTCGCTTTTACCAATGCCGCTTTTGCCTATTATGAGTATGCCTACCCCGAGCACATCAGTCAGTACGCCGTGCAGGGTGGTCGAAGGCGCGAGCCTCTCTTCCAGGTACTTGGTTATGCCTTCTATGAGGATGGAAGAAGTGTAGATGGTCTTGAAGAGAGGTATTTCCCTGGTGCGGCACATCTCCACGAGGAAAGCCGGAGGTTCGAGGTCCCTGGTGACCACGATGGCGGGAATGCCGGGCCTCGCCAGGTATCTCAGCACATCCTCGATGTGCTCCACTTCGAGGCTGTTCAGGTAGCCTATCTCGGCGGCGCCGAATATCTGAAGCCTGTCAGGGTGGAGTTCTTCGAGAAGGCCCGTCAGAAGAAGCCCGGGCTTCTGGATGCGCGAGGTGGTGACTTCCCTGTCAAGGCCGCGCTCGCCCGCGATGAGGCTCATGCCGAATCGTTCGGCCTGCCTGCCTTCTATAAGCTCTTTAACGGGTACGCCCATGCGTTCCTGCGGGCCGGGTTCAGACGATGCTGTTCTTTCTCTCGGCCTCGATTATTATCCTGTATATCTCGGACTGGTCGTTAGCGTCCATGAGCTTCGTCCTGAAGTCCTGGCTCTTCAACAGATGGGAGATGCTCGCCAGAATCTTCAAGTGCGCGGCAGCGGAATTCTCCGGGGCCATGATAACGAAGAACAGGTGGACGGGAAGGTTGTCCATGGAGCTGAAATTCACGCCCTTCCTGCTCCTGCCGAAGAAGACCTTCAGATCAGAAAGCCCCTTTATCTTGCCGTGAGGTATGGCAACGCCGTGGCCTATCCCGGTCGTGCCGAGTTTTTCCCTGTCAAGAAGAGCCTTCAAGACTCTTTCCCTGTCTATGGAATCGACCCTGGAGGAAATATCATCGACCATCTCGCCAAGGACATCTGCCTTGTCCCTGGCCTTGAGGTCCGTTATAATATTCTCTTCCCTGAGGACATCAGCCAGCCTCATAGTAGCTCACCCTTGCTAAATGCTTTTGAACCTGCCACATGGAATCCGGGGCGGATGCTGAACGGATAATCGCCTGTGCGCCTGACCCAAGGCCCGGGCCGGGGATGTTTAAAGGCCCCGGGACGCGCCCGGGTCCGGGAAAAAACGCAGTGCCGGTCAGCGCGTCGTCTCTATGAGCCCGAAACCGCCGTCCTTGCGCCTGTACATGACGCTCGTGTTGCCGGTGGACGAATCGGTGAATACCAGGAAGTCGCCTTCGGAGACATCCATCTGCATCGAAGCCTCTTCAACGGACATGGGCTTCACAAACTGGTTTTCCTTCTTCGTTATCCTGGGGCTCCCGGGGACAACAGCCTCCGCGCCTTCAGTTGCCGCGTACCTTATTGAAACGGGCTCGCCGTTCTGCTTGTGCTCCTTGACCCTGTCCTTGTGCTTCATGGCCTGGCCCAGGAGCTTGTCGAGGACTATGTCGATGGCGGCATACATGTCCTGAGTGTCTGCCTGCGCCTTTATGTTCACGCCGTTGGCCGTAACCGTAGCGTCGGCTATGTGCCTTATCTTCTCGATGGAAAGCACCCAGTGTATTTCGACCGGCTCGGAAAGATACTTGCTGAGCCGCTCTGATTTCTCTTCCGCATAGATCTTCAGGGGTTCGGATGAATCCATATGCCTGAAAGTGACGCTGACGTGCATTGACTGACCTCCGATTGTAATATATGGCGAACTTGAGCGAGGGCTTTGCGCCCTTGCCTCTCATATCCGGAAAAAACCTGACCCTCTTTTTTAATTCTTAAGAGGAGAAAAGTCAACATATTTGCGGGAAAGTTGATTTTAAGGACGCGCCCGGCAAAGGCTCAACCGTTGGCGGAAGCGCCGCTTTAAAAATGCGCCTTTCTTCTGCTCGATGACAGGAAACCCATGGCTTCCCTGTACTTGGTAGCGGTTCTCCTGGCGACCACTATGCCGGAATCCTTGAGTTTATCGGCTATCTGAGCGTCGCTCAAGGGATGCTTCGAATCCTCAGCTTCTATTATCTTCCTGACCTTCTCTTTTATGTATTCGGCGGTCACTTCTTCCCCGCCGCCGCTTGACATGCCGTTAGAGAAGAAGTACTTGAGCTCGAATATTCCCCTGGGCGTCTGGACATACTTATTCGAAGTGACCCTGCTGACAGTCGACTCGTGGACGCCTATCTCGGCGGCGACATCTTTGAGGACAAGGGGCTTCAGGTACTTCAAACCCTGGTCCAGGAACTCCCTCTGGAACCTCACGATGCACTCCACGACCCTGTAAACCGTGCGCTGCCTCTGGTGGACGCTCTTGATGAGCCAGACCGCGCTACGGAGCTTGTCCTGTATATAGCCCTTCGCGTTATCAGGGGTCGCCGCCCCGGCGGTCTTGAGAAGCTCCCTGTAGTAAGGGCTTATCTTGAGCTTGGGCATGCCGTCTTCGTTCAAAGAGATGACATACTCGTCGCCTACCTTGTAGATGAAAATGTCAGGCACTATGGCGCGGGACTCGTCTACGCCGAACCCTGATCCCGGCGTGGGGTTGAGGCTCTTATTTATGACCCTGGCGGCTTCGAAAACATCTTCCACCTGCACGCCGAGGGCCCTGGCTATCGCCTTGTAGTTACGAGCCGCGAGCTTTTCGAGGTGCTCTGTTATGATATCCTCGACGACGGTGTCCCGGACATCCATGTCCCTGGCCTGTATGAGAAGGCACTCACGGAGCGTCCGCGAGCCTACGCCCGGCGGGTCGAACTGTTGTATGGCCCCGAGTACGCGCTCAGCGTCCTCTACAGGCACTCCGGCGCACCTGGCTATCTCCTGGACAGAAGCGGCCTCATGCTCAGAATCGGTCGAGGCAGGGTCCCTTTCAAGGAGGCGGAGATACCCGTCCTCGTCTATGTTGCCTATGATGAACTCGCCTAAAACCGAATCTTCAGAGTTAAGGCCGCAGATGCCGAGCTGCCACGCGAGGTGCTCGGAAAGGCTTCCTCCGGCCGCCGAGATGTTGGACATGAAATCGTCCTCTTCCGCGTCACGCGCGCTGAAGTCTATCCCGCCCTGCCTGTACTCGCTCTGACCCTGGAGGTACGCGTCCCAGTCTATCTCGGGCTTTTCAGGCTCCTTGGGCGGAGGTTCGGGAGAGCCAGATTCGACCTCAGGGGCTGAGACATCCTCGAGGACCGGGTTTGTCTGGACCTCCTCGCGGACCATCTCGACGAGCTCGAGCCTGGACAGCTGCAGAAGCTTTATCGCCAGCTGCAGCTGGGGCGTCATCACGAGGCTTTGAGTGAGCTTCAGTTCCTGCTTGAGTTCGTAAGCCATTTAAAAGGCCGCCTCCGGGGCTTTTCGTCTTACCGGGCCGGGCGATAGCCCTGACAAGTTGCTGAAAAAAACCTTTCTTCAGGCTGCTAAAAAGCTCCATATGCAAGGCGTCGAGGAGCAAGGAATGAGGCGTACTCTTTTGTACGCCTCAATTACGCGCCTTGAAGCCAACGACGCAGATGGACTTATTTGATGACCGTTAAAGCCTGAACTTTTCTCCGAGATACACTTCCCTCACGCGCTTGGAATCAAGTATCTCCGTGGGAGTGCCTGTCTTCAAGAGCTTGCCGGAGCCTATTATATAGGCCCTGTCGCAGATGCCGAGAGTTGCTCCCACATTATGGTCGGTTACCAGTATGCCTATGCCCTTTCTCTTGAGCTCCAGCATTATATCCTGTATATCGGCGACCGCAATGGGGTCTATGCCTGAAAAGGGCTCGTCAAGAAGGAGAAACGACGGCGAATTCACGAGCGCTCTGGCAATCTCCACGCGCCTTCTTTCGCCGCCCGAGAGCGCGTACGCCCTTGAGCCTGAAAGATGGAGCACTCCAAGCTCCTCGAGGAGCGTTTTAAGCCTGGAGTCCATCTCGGCCTTCGGGACATCCATGTACTCCAGTATGGACTTCACATTCTCCGCGACAGTGAGCTTCCTGAAGACCGAAGCCTCCTGCGGCAGATAGCTTATGCCGTGCCTTGCCCGTTCAAACATCGGGGTCGAGGTGATGTCGCGGTCTCCGAGCGTGACGCGGCCTTCATCAGGGCTCACGAGCCCGACTATCATGTAAAAGGTCGTGGTCTTTCCGGCGCCGTTGGGGCCAAGGAGGCCTACTATTTCGCCGGGCTCGACCGTCAGGCTGACGCCGTCAACGACCTTCCTTTTTTTGAAAGACTTAACGAGCCCCGTTACAGAGAGCTTCTTCACTCACGGTCCTTTCGGGCGCGGTCTGGCCAGGGCACTTTTTTTCAGGCATTATGACGGCCTTCACGCGCTTTCCGCCGCCGCTTTCGACTACGGCGTTGTTGTCGTCGAGGTACACTGTTATACGGTCGCCCTTGATAATGTCAGAGCACTGCGTGACCTGGGGGTCTCCGGTCAATACGATAAGCCGGCCCTTCCTGTCGTATACGGCCCTGTCGGCGGTTGATTTCTTCTCGTCCTGGAATATCCTGACATTCCCTGAGGCCTGTATCTCGCTTACATCCCTGTTGCTGTCGTACAGGATGCTGAGCTCGTCCGAGCAGAGCGTAAAGTCCTCTACGGCGGCAACATTGCCGCGAAAAACGACCCTGTTCTCGCTTGTGTTAGCTTCCATCGTGTCAGAGGTGACTGTAACCGGTTTTTTCGAGTTTTCAATAGAGGCGCTGGCCTGGACGGCCAAGGAAACGGACGGGAATAAAATGACTATGAGGAAAAATGCCGTTGCGATTGCGAGAGTTGAAAAAATCCTTTGAAGCATCTGTATCCCCTTGTCAGACCGCCGGGCCCCTGAAGACGGCCCTGACCTTCCTGAGGAGCCTGAATCTCTCCTCGTCCACAAGGGCTACAAGCCCGGTGCCCTCGAGGTCAATGCCGCGGGAGGTCATCTCGACCCTTTCTTCTGTCGTTATCTTCCTGTCGTTAACAAGATATGTAAGGCTGCTGGTCTTTATCGTATATCCCTCGCCGGAGGACTCGACAACTACATTGCCTGAGGCGATTATCTCACCGGCCGCCTCCCTGAAGGTGCCCTCTTTCGAGGTCAGCACATAAGAGGAGCCATCCTTCGCGAAGAATGTGACCTTTATATTCTCCAGGATTGTGAGGTCCTCGTCCTTCGAGCGCCTCGCGGAATCGGCCTCAAGCTCCCATTCGACACGGCCTGCCTTGGTGCCGGAATAACGAATCTTCTCTATCTTGACCTGGACACGCTCGTCCTGTTCGAAGCTCGCTTTCGGCCCCTTCCCTGCCCTGTAGTAAATAAAGACCAGGACCGCAAGAGAGATTATGGAGAGGACTACGAACGAGGAAAGGGCTATCCTTATCTTACGATTCATGCGGCGAGCACTTAGAAGCCCCTAAAACTAATGATTTCAGATAGTTACAAGATAAAATTGAAAGCATAATCTAAGTATAGCAAAAATTATACCATCTGCAAACTGGGCTGTAAAGGCATTTGTCCCCGCTATGCCAGGTACAGTTTCATGACATCGTCCCACTTGCCCTGGACCTTCAGAATAAGCTCGGCAAGCTCCCTTGCCGCCCCCCTTCCGCCGGGCCTTTGGGCCACGAAATCCACCCGTTCACGCACCTCGTCAACCGCGTCGGCGACCGCGGCTGAAAACGCGACACTTTTAAGGACCGGAAGGTCAATTATGTCGTCTCCCATATAAGCCATCTCCCCAGGGGTAACGCCTGACGCCTTTACCAGCTCTTCAAGGGCCCTTTTCTTGTCCTTAATGCCCTGAAAGACATGAGTAAGCCCCAAGTCCCTGGCCCGCCTTCTTACGACCTCCGACTCCCTCGCCGTGATTATGGCGACATCTATCCCCATGCGCATGAGTATCTTTATCCCATGGCCGTCCTTGACATCAAAAAGCTTGGTCTCTTCTCCGCTGTTGCTGAAGATTATCCGGCCGTCCGTCAGGACGCCGTCCACATCAAAGACCACGAGCTTCACTGCCATTATTTTATCTGCAAGCTCTCGGCTTACTTCTGGCATATCGCCCCTCCGTACGATGGTATTTAAAGACTGGCGAGCTTTGGGGGAAACTTTCTGTAGAAAGGTTTCCCCCAGACCCCCTTCAAAGACTTTCAATTCCCGTGAAGACTCCCCATTATTACCGGGGGTCTTCACGGGAAGAACGATAAGTTTTTGGAGAGAGTTTGAGAGAACCTTTTTACCAAAAAGGTTCTCTCAATAAGCTTCGGCAATCTGTTAAATATCTATCACAGGTAAAATGGAGAATCTACGAAGAAAGGTCTGCTGTTATTCTGAACGAAGTCTTCAGGCCTCCCTTGCGGAAAAATTCCGCTGGGAAGAGGAAGAGGAGACACGAGCCCTGGAATATCTTTTCAAAGCCGCCCTCGGAAAGGGAGACCGTATGGACAGGGTAACGCCAAAGTGTTGCCGGGGTGTCCAGCTCGATTTTGGCCTTCACGCCGGTATAAGCGTCAACCAGGCTGAGCTCGGTAAGTCCGCTGACCACTCCGGTGCTCCCGAGGCCAAGTCCGCCCTTGTCCTCGAAGGAGGGCTTGCCAATGTACTTGCATACCGGGCCGTCGCAGCACGGAAGAAGGAGGTTGAATTCTACGCCAAAAAAGCCGCTGGCCTCGAACGCGCCAAGAAGGCTTCTTATCTGGTAGTCGACCCTGAAAGTGTTTGTCGCTTCAAAGGTTATCTCCTTTCTAATGGAGATGTCCCTTCCGAAGGCCTGGGCCTTTCTGCTGAGTATCACATGGCCGCCGCTTACCTCTTTTTCATATCTCTGGTGGGCGAAGGAGCCCTCTTCCTGGTACGAGCCCGAGTAAAAAGCATCGAGGGTGAAATCCTTGGCAAAGAAGTGGTCGACAAGTGAAGTCCTTCTCTTTGCGTCGTACTTGAGATACTTCTCTAATCCTTCTTCCTTGACCTTCACGATGTCGTGGATGGACATGGCTCCACCGTCGTTGCCTGTGCCCTTCGCGTGCTGTTCGAGCTTGTAATGATACCCCTCAGGCCAGCGCGTGAGCGTGTTGGAGAGGTTCACGCCTAGTGGCCTGTAATCGAATTCGAAAAGCGACCCGCCGTTAAAGGGGCTGAAGAAAAGGCTCACATCGCTTGTCCTCATGACAGTCTCTTCGTGGTAGTCGGCGTCGATGTCAGACGAGAATATCTCCGGCAGGTCCGAGCCCGGGACTGCTATCTTCTCGGCGAGTATGAGGTTCTCATAGACTTTTGTGCGAAGGTGCGGCAGGTACAAGCCGCCGAATACGCCGTGCCAGTAAGCGTCATTGCACTGGGCCTGGTAAAGGAGCCTTTCGGCTTTTTTCTGACTGCCGTCCGATTTTGTCTGCCGCCTTTTTTTCACTTCTCGGCTGACCATTAGCATGCGCTTGTGAAGCCAGTTCGCCTCAGGGTATTTGGCCAGGAAGTTGCGCCATGTGCCGCCCTGCAGAAACCTTTTGACCTTGTCGCCGTGCTCTCCCCACTTCGACACCTCCGCGACGAGGTCCATGTAGTCCTTTGATGCGTCCGCCGGCAGAGACCACTCGCCCATCTCCATGTATGAGGTATTGGGGAGATAGGTATGGCCAACCGGCTCTTCGTGGTCAAGAAACTCGCCAAGGGTTGAGGGCTTTATCCAGTCGAGGTTTTTCTCGATCGACTCGAAGAACCTCTCCAGCCAGCCGTCATGGAAGACCAGCTTGTGGGTGCCGGGCCACACGCCGAACTTCTCGCCATCGTCCCCGTAGATGGCAGCATTGCCCCTCGTGAAAAAACCGTTGTCCAGGCCCTTCATGTAGCCTTCGAACTCTTCAACGCCCTTGAACGGGATGAGATAGCGAAGGGCTTCGTTGCCCGGAAATATCTTGATGAGGTTTCCCTGGTCTTCGGTAGTGTAGTAGCCGCCGAGCTGGTCCTTCTTAAGCCCGGCCTTCACGAAGTGGTAGTCGTCGACGACAAGGTATTCGAGCCCGGCCTTTTTTATTATGGACGGGTGCGTGGGCTCCCAGACCCTTTCGGCCAGCCAGATGCCGCGCGGCCTTTTGCCGAAAAGCTCTTCGATCCTGTCAGAGAGCATTGTCACCTGATGGAGCCTGTCCTCCTCAGGGATGACGGAAAGGACCGGCTCGTAATAGCCGCCCCCGACCACTTCGACCTGCCCCCTTTTCACCATCGACCTCA
>MGPK01000010.1:277-7883 GCA_001795535.1 Deltaproteobacteria bacterium GWA2_54_12 | reverse complement strand
TGCCCTTGATGTTCTTGCCGCCGGGCCCGATGACATCCTTTATCTTCTCCACCCTGACATAAATGGTCGTTATCCTCGGCGCGTAGCTGGAGAGCTCTTCCCTGTGCGTGGTCATCGCCTCGTTCATCTTGCCGAGTATGTGGAGACGGCCCTCTTTGGCCTGATACAGCGCGTCTTTCAGGAGCTCGGCGGTGACGCCGCCTATCTTTATGTCCATCTGAAGGGCGGTAACGCCTTCGGCTGTTCCAGCGACCTTGAAGTCCATGTCCCCGAGGTGGTCCTCGTCTCCGAGTATGTCGGAGAGGATGACAACATCGTCGCCTTCTTTAATAAGGCCCATCGCGATTCCGGCGACATGGCCCTTCGTGGGCACGCCAGCGTCCATGAGAGACAACGATGCGCCGCACACGGTAGCCATCGACGAAGAACCGTTCGACTCAAGGATATCGGAGACGACCCTTATAGTGTAAGGGAACTCTTCCTTCGGCAGCACCTTGGATACGGCCCTCTCTGCGAGCGCTCCGTGTCCAATTTCACGCCTTCCGGGGCCGCGAAGTATCTTCACTTCGCCAACGCTGAACGGAGGGAAGTTGTAGTGGAGCATGAAGGTCTTATATTCCCACCCGGAAAGGGCGTCTATCTTCTGCTCGTCCTCGGAAGTGCCAAGGGTGGTGACGACCATGGCCTGCGTCTCGCCTCTGGTGAACAGGGCAGAGCCGTGCGTCCTCGGGAGGAGGCCCACTTCGCAGGTTATGTTCCTTATTTCCCTCGGTCCCCTGCCGTCAACTCTTACCTTGTCCCTTATGACCATCTCCCTCATGAGCCTGTACTTGAGGTCGCCATAAAGGCCTTCTATTTCTTTTTCCCTGCCAGCGTAGGCTTCAGCCAACGCAGCGACAGTTTCCTTCTTGAGGGCGCCCATCGACGAGTAGCGCTCGGTCTTCACCGGTATGCGCAGAGCCGTCTTGAGCTTCTCTTCGGCAAACGCGGCAACCTTTGACTCAAGCTCGGCATCCACCTGTGAAGGGGGCGGCGACATCTTGGGCTTGCCGATTTCGGCAATTATCCTGTTCTGAAGTTCGAGAACGGGCTTCATCTGCTCCTGCGCGAAGGCAAGCGCGCTGATGAGGGTCTCTTCGGTGGCGAACTTCGCTCCGGCTTCGACCATTATTATGGAGCCTTCCTTAGCGGCCACGAGGAGGTCGATGTCGCTCTCCTTCTGCTGCGCTATGGAGGGGTTGCAGATGAACTCGCCGCCTATGAGGCCTATTCTCGCTCCGGCTATGGGGCCCTGGAACGGGACATCGGAGATGCCAAGAGCGATGGATGCGCCTATCATGGCCGCCAGCTCCGGCTCGTTCTCCTGCTCGACTGAAAGTACGGTCGCTATGACCTGGGTTTCATTATGATACGAGTCCGGGAAGAGGGGGCGCAAGGGCCTGTCAATCAGCCTTGAACCAAGCACCTCTTTCTCGCTCGGCCTTCCTTCGCGTTTGAAAAAGCCGCCCGGTATCTTGCCTGCGGCGTAAGTCATTTCCATGTAGTTCACAGTCATGGGGAGGAAATCGATCCCCGCCGTAGCCGTTTCGTTCCGGCATACGGTCACAAGCACCACTGTGTCTCCGTACCTTACGGTACACGAGCCGTGAGCCTGTCTTGCCATCTTGCCTATTTCAATTTTTATAGGCCTTCCGGCGTAATCAGTCTGGTATTGCATCGCCATTACGCTTAGTTCTCCTGTTTTTTGTGTGCAAACCGTTGTGCACAAAATACGACAGGGCCCCAGAGCGCAATCCCGCCCTGTGCCCTTAATGCCTCACCACAAACCCGCCATTATTGGCAGGTTGCGTCGCAAACGGACTATCCGGCGGCGCTGGGCCGCCAGGCCGTGGCAGCGCGCAATAATACGGCTGCCAGGCCCTCTTACCTTCTGAGACCGAGCTTTTCGATTATGCCCTTGTAGCGCTCAAGGTCCTTCTTCTTGATGTAATCAAGAAGCCTTCTTCTGTGGCCGACCATCTTAAGGAGACCTCTCCTCGAATGGTGATCAGCCTTGTGGGTCTTGAAGTGGGAGCTGAGGCTGTTAATCCTCTCGCTCAGGAGCGCTATCTGCACCTCAGGTGAGCCGGTGTCGCTCTCATGGGTCTTGAAGACCTTTATGATCTCCTGTTTCTTCTCTGTCGCAAGCATCTGTTTTTTTCGTAACCTCCTTTCTCCAAACGGCAGAATCTTATAAAAAGGGCTTTGCGGCCCTGTTTACCATGTATTGGGATTGCGCGGCAAAAGAATATTAACATCTCTTAATGAACAAGGTAAAGAGAAAAATCTCTATTCCGGGCCTGACCCGGCATGTTCCCCTGTGGCCCCGGGCCGCGCGCCAGCCTTTGCCCTCTTCAATGCCTCATCCAGAGGCACTATCTTCCTGGAAAGTTCCTCAGGCTCCAGCCCCGGCAGGACGGCTTCATCCACGGAAAAATCCCCTGAAACGGTCCTTCGAAGCTCCTGAAGATGCGCGCCGGTGCCCAGAAGCTTTCCGAGGTCATGGCAAATGGAGCGCAGGTAAGTCCCGCGCGAACACAATACCTTGAACTCGACTGCCGGTATCTCGATCCTTAAAACTTCGAGACTGTAGACTTCTATCTCCCTGGCCTCGCGCTCTATGGTGACGCCCCTGCGCGCGAGCTTATACAGCGGAGTACCGCCGGACTTTATCGCCGAGTACATCGGCGGGACCTGCCTTATGCGGCCCCTGAAATTATCGAGCGCGCTCCTTATGGCATCAATCGTCAAAGCTGCGGTATCTGACGAGGCGACTACCTTGCCTTCCCTGTCGTAGGTGTCGGTCTCTTCACCGAGCTTCGCGACAGTGAGATACTCCTTGGCCCCGGTGTCGAGCTGGCTGGAATATTTTGTCGCGCCGTTTATGACAAGCACGAGGACGCCGGTCGCGAGCGGATCAAGCGTGCCGAGATGACCTACCTTCTTTGCCTTGAGCTTCCTTTTGACATGGGCGACCACATCATGCGAGGTCCAGCCCTGGGGCTTGTCGATTACAAGGACCCCGGATTCGACAGTCACCAGCGGCTTGCCGATAACAGAACCGCCGCCAACGGAAGGCTGTCCCTGAGACTTGTCGATGTTGATATTAAAAAAATCGTTCATGCCTTCGAGAGCGTGCCTTTCAAGGCCTCTATGACTCTGGCCTTTACGGCCTCGAGGCTTCCCTTCGTCATAAAACCGGCAGCGTTCCTGTGCCCGCCGCCGCCGAATGCCTGGGCTACTTCGGCGACATCAATCTCGCCCTTTGCCCTGAGGCTTACCTTGTATTCGAAATCGCCGGCCTCGCGCAGAAGCACGCCGACCGCGACGCCCTCTATGGCCCTGGCGTAATTCACGAAACCGTCGGCGAGGTCTTTTTCCGCCCCGGCCTTTCTGAACATCTCGCGCGTGACGTTAATAAGCGCGACGCTGGCCTTCGCGCTGCCGGAGCCGACCTCTGCCACTTCCAGCGTGCTGAGGACCATGCCGAGGAGCTTGTATTTCTTGGCAGGGTAATTCTCGTAGACCCTTCTCGATATCTCCCAGGGGTCGGCTCCGAGACGCACCAGCGCCCCCGCCTTTTCAAAGGCTTCCGCCGTGGAAGATGAATACCTGAAAGAACCCGTATCAGTGTGGATGGCTACATAGAGGTTTACGGCGATATCGCGGTCAATTTTTACGCCAGCCGCGACGCAGAAATCATAGACAAGCTCTCCGGCAGCGCTCGCGTCAGGGACTATGACATTAACATCTCCGAAGGCGTCGTTTGTGGCGTGATGGTCGATGTTAATAATCCTGCCCGGGTTCTTTAGGGCAACGAAGCCCTTGCCGAGTCTCTCCTTCTGTCCGCAGTCAACGGCGAAAGTCGCGTCAAAGGGCCCTGCCCCGTCTAATGAGTGGACGACTGTGTCGGCTCCGGGGAGGAATTTGAAAAGGTCGGGGACCGGGTCTTCGAGATAGGCCGTGGCGGTCAATCCGAGCGAACGGAGAGCCAGCGTCATGCCAAGGAGGGACCCTACGGCGTCTCCCTCGGGGCTTACATGAGATACTACGAGGTACTTCCTGCCTTTTTTAAGTTCAGCTACTGCGGCGTCAAATCTGTTCATCAGGATATAAGCGGGCGGTTAAAGACCGCCTCCCTCCTTTAAGTCCCTCAGCACCTTCTCAATCCTGTCCGAGTACTCGAGAGTCTCGTCGAAAAAGAAGGTGACCTTAGGAATATGCCTCAAATCCAGCCTTTTTGCAAGGTACCTGCGGACAAAACCGCTCGCGCTGTTGAGCCCGTCCGCGCTCTTGGCCTTGTCCTTGTCAGAGCCTATCTGGCTGAAGTAGACCCTGGCCTCCTTGAGGTCGGGTGTGAGGTCAACTCTCGTTATCGTGACGAACCCTATCCTTGGGTCTTTTATTTCGCCGTGGAGCATCAGGGAGGCTATCTCCTCCTTGATGAGGTCTGCCACGCGTTCGGAACGCTTAAAGGCCATCTTTTTAATTCCTTCCGGATTGTTGAGAAAAGGACTTCGGGAAAAGATAAAAGCGAGGTAAGCGGCGGACGATACAGGTAAGGCCTGCTCACTACCGGGCCAAAGCGCTTTTCTTTTTCGAGGAAGCTGTTCTCCGCGTCCTCATCAGGGCCTTGCCCATCCAATATTTTTATTTCCACTGAAGCAGCTGAAGCTGTAAAGCCCAACTGCGCTGCGTTGAATTCCGCCAGGAACCTGCACGCCTTAGAAGTTCAACAGCTCGATGTTGCTGTCGGTGACCTCGGCCAAGTGCATGCCTTCTATGAAGTTGAGCACATGGTCGAGGACCGAGTTGACGAACGCCTTATCGTTTCCGACGGCGGCTATCCCTATCTCGGCCCTCTGCCAGAGGTCGTTTGAGCCTGTTTCCGCCACCGAGACATTGAAACGGTTCCTGAGCTTCTCGATGACGCTTTTCAATACCTGCCTCTTATCCTTTAGCGAGTGGCTGTCGTGCAGGACAAGGGTGACTCTTAAAACTCCTATTACCATAAGGCTACCTCTAAAAATTGCTCTTTTTCCTGATCTCTGTGTCAGGGCGTAAATAAAAATGCTCACATATTCTCATATATGCTGCGCTTTTTATTTACACCCATCCTTGACTTCAGAAAAAATATCTAATTTTTAGAGACAGCCAAAAGTCTTCTTGCTGAAATGGTCAGGCTTCAAATAAGCTCCATATGCTTCTCGCCGAGGAGCGAGTAATGAGGCGTACTCTGTATGTGCGTCGCAATTACGAACGACGATGACAACGACGCAGATGGAAGCTTGAGGCAGCCGATTACAACTTCGCGGCTTCCTCGCGCAAAGCGTAAAGCTCGAACACATCGCCGACTTTTAAATCGTTATAGCCTTCTATGGACATGCCGCACTCGTATCCGGAGGCTACTTCCTTCACATCGTCCTTGAACCTCTTCAGGGCCGCGAGCTTGCCGTCGTAGATTACGACATTGTCCCTTATGAGGCGCACCTTCGAGGACCTTACAGCCTTGCCGTCGGTCACATAGCACCCGGCGACAATGCCGACCTTGGTTATGCGGAAGACCTCCCTTACGGACGCCCTTCCGACTATCTCTTCCTTGATGACCGGCGCGAGCATGCCCTCCATGGCGGCCTTTATCTCGTCGACCAGGTTGTAGATGATGGTATAGAGCCTGAGGTCAACGCTTTCCTTCTCGGCGAGCCCCTGGGCCTTTGAGTCGGGCCTTACATTGAAGCCCACGACGATGGCGTTCGAAGCCGATGCGAGCATTATGTCGCCCTCGTTAATGCCTCCGACCGCGCTGTGTATGACCTTTATCTTCACGGCCTCTGTGGACAGCTTGGCAAGAGTTTCCTTAACGGCTTCGATGGAGCCCTGGACATCCGCCTTTATTACGAGATTGAGTTCCTTGACCTCGCCCTTGCTTATCTTGTCGTACAGGTCGGTGAGGCTGACCTTGGCGGTCTTCATCCGGTCTTTATCAACATTCTTCCGTTCCCTTATGGCCGCTATCTGCCTGGCGGTAGCCTCGTCCTTTACGGTAACGAATATGTCGCCTGCCTGGGGTACACCGGAAAGTCCCTGTATCTCGATGGGCATGGACGGGCCTGCCTCGTCAACGCGCTTGCCCCAGTCGTTTACCATGGCCCTTATCCTGCCGTAGTGCATGCCGGTTACGATGGCGTCCCCGACCTTGAGCGAGCCGTCCTGTATGAGCACTGTGGACACGGGGCCGCGTCCCTTGTCGAGCTTGGCCTCGACCACGATGCCCCTTGCGGCGGCCTTATGGTTGGCCTTAAGCTCAAGGACTTCGGCCTGCAGGAGTATCATCTCAAGCAATTCTTTTATCTTGATGCCCTTCTTGGCCGACACCTCGATGAATATGGTGTCTCCTCCCCATTCTTCGGAAACAAGGCCGTATGTCGTGAGCTCCTGCTTGATCCTTCCGGGGTCTGCCTGGGGCAGGTCTATCTTGTTTATCGCGACGATTATCGGCACTCCAGCGGCCTTGGCGTGGTTTATGGCCTCGATCGTCTGGGGCATGACTCCGTCATCGGCGGCTACGACAAGGATGACTATGTCGGTCGCCTTCGCGCCCCTGGCCCTCATGGCCGTGAAAGCCTCGTGACCTGGGGTGTCCAGGAATGTGACATCTCCCTTGTCGAGATGGACATGGTACGCGCCTATGTGCTGGGTTATGCCGCCTGCCTCTCCCCTGACCACATTGGTCTGCCTTATGGCGTCAAGGAGAGAAGTCTTTCCGTGGTCGACATGGCCCATGACGGTAACAACCGGCGCCCTTGGGGCAAGCTCTCCGGCAGCCGTTTCAGAGCCCGGCTCCATGAGGGTCTCTTCGAGCACTGCCGTGCTCTCGACTTCGTAATCGTAATCCTGCGCTATGAGAGCGACCGCGTCGGTGTCTATGAGCTGGTTCACGGTGGCCATTATGCCGAGGCCCATGAGCTTCTTGATGATTTCTGAGGCTTTGACGCCGAGCTTCTGGGAAAGGTCAGCGACGCTTATGGCGTCGACTATCTTCACTACCCTCTTGGCGGCCTTGACCGTTGTTATCTCGGTCTTCTTCATCGGCCTGGCCTGGGATGAGGCGCCCCTTTTGGAGTCCTTCTGGTACCTGTCTTTTTTCTGCGGCTTCTTTGAGAAGAACCTCCTGACCTCCGGCTCCTTCTGGAAGACCTTTTCAGTCTTGACTACAGGCTTTTCAACGGACTCCGCTGGCGCTGGCGCTGTCTCAATGAGCGGCTGGACGAGAGGCGCGGTCTTCTCTTCTTCTTCCTCGACCTTCAGCTCAAGGAGGATATCAGCCGCGGACTTCTCTTTGACTTTCTTCGCGGCGGCGGCTTTTCTGAGCGCGTCGCGCTTTTCGTCGGCCTTGCTCTTTATGCCGCCTCTTCTAACGGGCCCCTGCCCCTTGCGCTCATCTTTTTTCTCGCCTTTGGCCTCCTCGGCCGCAGGCTTCACGGAAGGAGCGGGCGGGGTTATCTTTACGGGTGCGGCTGGGGCTTCGGCCCTGACTGGCGCAGGCGTCGGTTCCACAGGCGTCGGC
>MGPK01000010.1:0-268 GCA_001795535.1 Deltaproteobacteria bacterium GWA2_54_12 | reverse complement strand
TAGAGGATCGGGTCGCTCTCCTGACCCGTCGGCAGCAGCAGCTGGAATCCTTCCTTTTCCAAGGCGAAAGCGAAGAAAAGATCGCCTCGGCCATGCAGATCATGCTGCAGTCAGAGCTCAGCAATGCCGGCCTTGAGCCGGAATTCATCCAACCGATGCGGACAGGCGAGGGAGGCGACCGGAAGGAACACGGCGAGATCGCCATCAAGATTCGGATGTCCGGCGCACTCAGCGACCTGGGAGGATTTTTGCACAGCCGCTACGCCGG
>MGPK01000009.1 GCA_001795535.1 Deltaproteobacteria bacterium GWA2_54_12 | reverse complement strand
GCGGCAAGAACATCAAGGGCATCATCCTTGCGACCGGCTGCAAGATAGACATCGACGACACCGGCAAGGTGAACATCGCCTCATCTGACGGCGAAGCCGCGCAGAGGGCCATCGACATGGTCAGGGGGCTCACCGCAGAAGCCGAGATTGGCAAGCTCTACAAGGGCAAGGTTAAGAAGATAATGGACTTCGGCGCGTTCGTCGAAATATTCCCCGGCACTGAGGGGCTTGTCCATATCTCCCAGCTCGCCCATGAGCGTGTAAAGAATGTAAGGGATGTTCTCAAGGAAGGCGATGAAGTCCTTGTGAAGGTCCTTGAAGTAGATAAGGACGGCAAGATAAGGCTTTCAAGGAAAGAGGCTCTCGAACAGCCCGAATAAGGCTTTATCGGGGCCCCTTCCCCTGAGGGGGCCCCACCACATATCCCGTTAACCCAGGACAAACCGAATGCCTCCAATTCAGAAGACTGTCCTAACCAACGGAATCAGCGTTATCACCGAAGAGATGCCTGGCGTTGAGTCATGCTCCATTGGAATATGGGTCAACGCGGGCTCAAGGAACGAGACCCGCGCCATCAATGGCGTTTCCCACTTCATCGAACACCTCCTTTTCAAAGGCACTAAAAAAAGAACCGCCCTCGACATCTCGCGAGAGATAGAGTCGGTCGGCGGCGTCCTCAATGCCTTCACCGGCAGGGAGTACACCTGCTTTTTCGCCAAGATATTGAATAAAGACCTGCCCAGGGCAGCGGACCTCCTTTCGGACATCTTCATGAATTCGAAGTTCGACGCCAAGGAGATGGAGAAGGAAAAGTCAGTCATCCTCCAGGAGATAAAGATGGTGGAGGACACCCCTGACGACCTCATCCACGACCTTTACGCGGAAAGGTTCTGGCAGGGCCATCCGCTCGGCTGGTCGATACTTGGCCCCACAGAGACCATCAAGTCCATGAACAGGGAGCGTGTGCTTGAGTACTTCAAGGAAAAGTACGCGCCCCACAGCGTCTTCATAACGGCCGCTGGCGGGCTCAAGCACAAGAAGGTCTTGACGCTTCTGAAGCCCCTTTTCGGGAAGCTGAAGAAAGCGGCCACCCCGGAGGCGGCTACCACCCCGGCTTCCGAGCCCGGCGTTCAACTGATAAAGAAAGACCTCGAACAGGTGCACATGTGCATGGGCGTGCCGATGCCGCCCCAGTCGCACCCGGACAGGTACAAGGTCTACCTCATCAACACCATACTGGGCTCGGGCATGAGCTCGCGCCTTTTCCAGGAGGTGCGTGAGAAAAGGGGACTGGCTTATTCGGTCTACACTTACCTGAACCTCTGCAAGGACGCGGGCACGCTCGTTGCCTACGCTGGCTGCAATGACGCGAAGTTCGCGGAAGTCTCCGGCCTCATCATGAAAGAGTTCGAGAGGCTCGGCAAGGATGTAAAGGAAAGCGAGCTCAAGAACGCTAAGGAACAGTTGAAGGGCGGCATGCTTTTGGGGCTTGAGACGAGCGAGAACAGGATGATGAAGCTCGCCCGCGACGAGATGTACTTTGGAAAGCCGGTCACGGTGAAAGAAATTGTCCGTGACATCGACAAGGTGACACTCAAGGACCTCAGAAAGTTCGCTTCCGGGTTCCTCTCTCCCGAGAAGCTAACTGTCGTGGCAATGGGTAAGGTAAACCCCAAGAAGCTGCCCGCAGGCCTCAAGGGGCTGGCCTGAGGGGTTGAATCCAGTGGCCCTGTTGTGTTATTTATTAACAGGGAGCAGAAAAACTTCGATTTGGTCAGGCTGCTCAAAAAGCTCCATATGCAAGGCGTCGAGGAGCGAGGAATGAGGCGTACTTTGTTTGTACGCCGCAATTACGAGCGACGCTGACAACGACGCAGATGGAAGCTTGAGGCGGCCTGCTAAGGTAGTATGCGGATACTTGTAATAGAAGACGAAAAAAAAGTCTCAGCCTTTATCAAGCGCGGTCTTGAGCAGGAGAGCTATGCCGTTGACGTCGTCGAGGATGGCGTCGAGGGGCAGCACTACGCCGAGCTCAACGACTATGACGCCATCATCCTAGATATAATGCTCCCCAAAAAGAGCGGCCTTGATGTCCTGAAGGACATGAAGATAGCCGGAGTGAAGGCCCCTGTGCTCCTTCTAACGGCTCGCGATTCTGTCGAGGACAGGGTCAAGGGCCTCAATGTCGGGGCTGACGACTACCTCACCAAACCATTTGCCTTCGAGGAACTTCTCGCGAGACTTCGTGTGTTAATGCGCAGGGGCGGCTACGGCGCGCCTGTTCTGAAATTTGCCGACCTCTCCCTCGACCCGGCAACCCGCAGGGCAAAACGCGGGCCTATGGAAGTCGAGCTGACCGTAAAAGAATACGCCCTTCTTGAATACCTTCTCCGCAACCCCAACCGCGTCCTCACGAGGACGCTCATCGCCGAGCATGTCTGGGACCAGTCCTTTGACAGCGAGACGAATGTCGTCGATGTCTACATAAACCACCTCCGTACCAAGATAGACAAGGACTTCGACAAAAAGCTCATCCACACCGTGAGGGGCGTGGGCTATGTTTTGAAGGACGAGTAGTCTTAATCGTAGGGTGCGCTGTGCGCACCAACATTTTTGTTCATTCTTCTTTTCAATTCCCCGCAAAAAAAACATAGGGTGGGCTTTGCCCACCAAGCAATCAATTGTGATTTTCTCGTAGGGTGGGCTGCGCCCACCATTATTGTTGGATTATGCCGAACTACATAAGATCAAGAAACGGTTCAACATACTTCTTCACCGTCGTTACGCACTTGCGCCAGCAGTTCTTGTGTTCGGATAAAGCGGTCAGGGCATTAAAAGCTATCACCTCGGAGGTCAGGCAAAGAAGACCCTTTGAGATAAAAGCATGGGTCATACTCCCTGAACATATGCATTGTATTTGGGAGTTGCCGGAAGGTGATGTAGATTATTCGGTGAGATGGGCGTTAATCAAAAAAAGCTTCACGAATGAGATGCAGGGGAGTATCCAAACGCCTGAGCCGGACATGTCACGGATAAGGAAAAGAGAAGGCACGATTTGGCAGCGGCGTTTCTGGGAGCACCGGATAAAGGATGATATTGATTTGCAGAGACATGTAGAGTATATACATTACAATCCGGTCAAGCACGGACTTGTTCACTCTCCAAAGGATTGGGAGTTGTCATCTTTCAGAGAATATGTGGAGAGGGGATTGTATCCAGTTGATTGGGGCTGTAGCGAAATCGAATTTAACGACATAGGGCCAGAGTGATTGGTGGGCACAGCCCACCCTACAAGACTGTACTGGTAGATGCAATCCATGCCCTCCAGATAGTCCAGACTGGGAACACACTCACAAAGATGGCTCAAACAATAGACACAGAATAATATATGATCAAAATCCTGTAACCTGTGAATGTATTCCAAGGAGGGTACACTTGTGAAGGATGTGACACAGCTCTTCAATGAGTATCGTGAATGTGTTCGGAATTTATGGAACATTCATTTTTTAAAACAGATGTCGGAAACAAGCAGTGACTGGGATGTATTTGAAAGATATGATGACGTATGTTCTATGCTTTTTGCTTCTTTAGTTCTTAATCAAGTTGATAGAGAAAAGTATAAGAAAGCAAGTGCGTATGTTAATTCACCTGAACCATTGCTTTTTTTTCGCGTCATTCCTGCCGTTGAAATTGGTGTGCCTGTAAATATAAGTCGCGAAAAAAATAATTTGCATTATTGGGACCATTCTATCAATTTCATAAAGCCAAACGAGACTGATATGAGATTTATAGATTTTTTTGATTTTGATTTACTAGGGTTTCGTGATTTTCAGTATTCCAGAATCAAAATAGTCAACTCTAATATCCATCCAGAATTAATTGAACATGATGCACTTATTGGATGTAATCAGATAAAAATTTTTTTTGATGATACGATCTTGTAGCTCTTAGCTTCGTATGTTGGGTTAGCGAAGCATAACCCAACACAATTTACAGCCGGGTATGGTGGGCACCGCCCACCATAAATAAAATATATTTGAATTATATTCAAAATGAATCATGCATGTTGATGCCTTATTTGATCGAAAGGACGTCCTCGTAATGAAATCGAAGTTGGTCTTTCTCTTAATATTCCTGATTACAATCGCCTTTAGCGGGCCAGCTTTTTCTGCCACATACACATACGATGAGGCAAACCGCTTAACCAGAATCGACCACGGAAACGGAACGGTCGTTGACTACACCTATGACGCCAATGGCAACATGGTCTCAATGAGCGTCAATGATACACTTGCTCCTACTGGTTCCATTTCAATAAACAACGGAGCCGAAACCACGACTTCCGCCTCCGTCATCCTCAACCTCTCCGCGACAGATAACAGCGGCACCGTCTCTCAGATGAGTTTCAGTGATGATAATGCGACATGGTCCGTCTGGGAACCTTACGCGACCTCAAAAGCCTGGACACTTTCCGCAGGTGACGGAAATAAAACCATATATGTTCAGTACAAAGATGCTGCTGGAAATATCTCAGTAACCTACTCCAGCTCGATAAATCTTGATGCAACTGCCCCCATTGTATTAGCCTCTCCTGCGGGCGGCACATTTGCCTCTGCCCAGAATGTCACGCTTTCAGCAAATGAGCAGGCAACCATTTATTACACCACAGATGGTTCTACGCCTACGACTGCCTCGTCGGTCTATAGCTCTCCAATTTCAATAAATGCTTCTACAACTCTTAAATATATAGCCGGGTAAGGTGCGCTCTACGCACACTTTTTCTTTGCCTTCCATTTTACCTCCTCTTCCTTTCCCTTTTTGATATTTTCCTGAATGGTAGTATAATGTTTTGAGGCGTATTTTCGCCTCAAGGCCGTCTAAAAATGATTACAAACACCGTAAAAAACGAGCTTTCAAGGATAGTAGGGGACGAGAACGCTTCTTTTTCAAGAGAAGAGCTCGTCTGCTATTCCTATGACGCGACCAACAAACTATCTCTGCCTGACGCGGTCGTGTTTCCGTCCACGCCGGAAGAGATATCGCTTATCCTCAAGATGGCCAATTCAGAGGGTTTTCCCGTAATCCCGAGGGGCGCTGGCACGGGCTTTTCAGGCGGGAGCGTGCCTGTCGAAGGCGGCGTTGTCGTCTCCTTCGAGAGGATGAAAAAGATAATCGAGATAGACACTGAAAACCTCATCGCCGTGGTCGAGCCCGGGGTCGTTACCTGGGATTTACAGCAGGAGGTCGAAAAGCTCGGCCTCTTCTACCCGCCTGACCCTTCGAGCCTCAAGTTCTCTACCATCGGCGGCAATATCGCCGAATGCGCCGGAGGGCCGAGGGCGGTCAAATACGGCGTCACAAAAGATTATGTCCTGGGCCTTGAGGCCGTGCTCCCGACGGGAGAGATAATAAACACCGGCGTGAGGACAGCCAAGGGCGTCGTGGGCTATGACCTCACCAAGCTCCTTGTCGGCTCAGAGGGCACGCTCGCAATCGTTACAAAGGCCGTCCTGAAGCTCCTGCCGCTACCTGAGGCAACAAAGACCATGCTCGCGGCCTTCCCGAAGATGGGGGATGCCGCCCGGGCCGTCTCCGCCATAATAAGGGTAAAGGTCGTACCCGCGACCTTAGAGATAATGGACAGGGTCTCAATAAGGTGCGTCGAAGAGTATTCGAAGGCAGGCCTTCCGGATGTCGAGGCGATGCTACTTATCGAGGTCGACGGCCCCAAAGAAGGCCTTGAGCGGGACTGCCGCACGGTAGAGGCTATCTGCAAGGAACACGGCGCTACCGAATTCAGGGCCGCCGAAGGCAAGGACGAGGTCAAAAAACTCTGGCAGGCCAGGCGGTCGATCTCGCCCTCGCTCTACAGGATAAAGCCGAACAAGATAAACGAAGACATCGTGGTGCCGCGCTCGAAGATACCCGAGCTCGTCGAAGGGCTCGGCAGAATATCGGCTGAAAGGGGCGTCCTCATCGCGAGCTTCGGTCACGCCGGTGACGGCAATATCCATGTCAATGTCATGTACGACAAGAAATCCGTCAAAGAGGCTCAAGACGCCGAAGCGGCAGTTGTAGATGTATTCAAGCTGACGCTGGAATTGCGCGGGACCATATCCGGCGAGCACGGCGTTGGCATTGCCAAGCAGAAGTACCTTGAGATGGAGCTTACCCCCGCGGTAATCGCGACAATGAAAAGTATAAAGGCAGCGCTCGACCCCAAGGGCATATTGAACCCCGGAAAGATATTCCCGAAAGCGGTGGAAGCCGCTGACGCAGAACATAAAGTACCGCTGTGAGCCGTTTATGAAAAAGCTGAGCGAGCTGCGCTCTGAAATAGATAAATGCGTAAGGTGCGGCACTTGCCGTTCTTCCTGCCCGACATTCAAGGTGATAGGCCGCGAGACCTCCTCAGCCAGGGGCAGGGTGACTCTCATAGCCGATTACCTCAATGGCGGAATCGGACTGTCTGAGACTTATTTAAAGCACCTGAAGGAATGCACGCTCTGCGGGGCGTGCCGCACCAACTGCCCCAACGGGGTAGACACGGTCGCGATATTCGCTGCCGCTCGAAGGGATGCCACTGAAAAACAGGGCGTGCCGTTCGCGGCCTCTGTCATATTCAAGAACCTTCTTGCCTCAGGCGGAATATTAAGTCTGGGGCTTAAACTGGCAACTCGTCTGCAGGGCCTGTTTTTCAAGGACGCCTCAGCCGGGCTCGGGCTTCTTTCGAGGTTCTCGCTCCCGCTCGTTGGAGCTGGCCGTCTCGTGCCCCCGCTGGCCTCGACGCCGTTCCTTGACCTGCCAGAGGTAAAGGCCATTGAGGGAAAGACCGATAAAAAGGGAGGCACGAGGGTCGCTTTCTACGCGGGCTGTGGCATAAATTACCTTATGCCCGAGGTCGGCACAAAATCGCTCGAAGCTATAAAGAGGGCAGGGGCAGAGGTTTTCGTTCCTCAGGGTCAGGCGTGCTGCGGCATGCCTGCCTACGCGATGGGGGATATCGCAACCGCCAGAAGCATGGCCTTGAAGAACCTCGAAGTCTTCGAGGCGGTTGACGCGGATTTCATCGTGACCTCCTGCGCTACCTGCGGACACGGTCTCAAGCACCTGATGAGCGACCTTCTGGCCGACAGGCCGGAGCTCAAGGCCCGCGCGGAAAAAGTAGCGGCAAAGACGAGGGATATATCAGAACTTTTAATAAATGAACTCGGCTTCAAGGCAAAGGGCAAGGCTGGCTCTGAAAAACGCATAGTGACCTACCACGACCCGTGCCATTTGGGCAGGGCGCAGGGCCTGCGCGAAGAGCCAAGAGAGCTTTTAAAGATGGGGCAGGGAGTCGTCTTGAAAGAGATGAAGAACCCGTGCCTGTGCTGCGGGCTCGGCGGCGGCCTCATGTACAACAATTACAAGCTTTCGATGGAGATAGCCCGCAAGAAGGCCGAGAACATAAAGAACTCCGGGGCTGAGGTAGTCGCCACGGCCTGCCCCGGCTGCATGGTCCAGTTGAGGGATGGGCTGCACAGGTTTGGAGTTGATGTAAGGGTCGCGCACATCGTCGAACTGCTTTGACAGGCTGCTGAAAAAGTCCATCTGCTTCGTTGTCATCGTCGCGCGTCTTTGCGGCGGACATGAAGAGTACGCCTCATTCCTTGCTCCTCGACGCCTTGCATATGGAGCTTTTTGAGCAGCCTGAAAAATAAAACTATGCCAGGGAGGCCCTCCTTCGAATGACCTATTTTGTTCTCTGCATTCATAACCACCAGCCGGTCGGCAATTTCGACCATGTCATCGAAGAGGCCTATCAGAACTCCTACTGGCCCTTTCTGGAATCAATATCAAGACACCCGGCGATAAAACTTTCCCTGCACAACACCGGCTTTCTCCTCGACTGGATAGCTGAAAAGCACCCAGAGTACATAGACCTCCTGAGGTCGATGGTGAAAAGGGGGCAGGTCGAAGTGGTCGGCGGCGGCTATTA
>MGPK01000008.1 GCA_001795535.1 Deltaproteobacteria bacterium GWA2_54_12 | reverse complement strand
TGTCTGCGAGCCGTCGCCGTAGACGGTCATGTCGTCGCCGCGAAGGGCCTGGACTATGAAGTTGCTCACGACCCTGCCGTCGTTCTCGAGCATCCTCGGCCCGTAGGTATTGAATATCCTCACCACGCGTATGTCGACGCCGTTCTGCCTGTGGTAGGCGAACATCAACGCCTCGGCGCACCTCTTGCCCTCGTCGTAGCAGGCCCTCGTGCCTATGGGGTTGGCGTTCCCCCAGTAGGTCTCGGGCTGCGGGTGCACCTTCGGGTCTCCGTACACCTCTGAGGTGGAAGCCTGAAGAATGCGCGCCCTCACCCTCTTGGCAAGCCCGAGCATGTTAAGGGTTCCCATTATGTTGGTCTTTATGGTCTTGACGGGGTTGAACTGGTAATGGACCGGGGATGCCGGGCACGCGAGGTTGTATATCTGGTCTACCTCAAAGAGGCCCGGCTCGATGACATCGTGACGGACTACCTCGAAGGAAGGGTTGCCTGCCAGATGGGCGATGTTCTCTTTCCTGCCCGTGAAAAAGTTATCGAGGCAGATGACTTCGTTCCCGTCCTTGAGAAGCTTTTCGCATAGATGGGAGCCGATAAAGCCTGCCCCGCCTGTTACGAGTATCCTTTTCAAGGCTGTTTCTCCCATTCTTTATTATTAAGGAACCGCTGATTAAATTCGCTATGTCATTCTAAGCGTAGCGAAGTGAATAAATCAGCAAGTCACAAGATTCTTCGGTCGCTACGCTCCCTCAGAATGACACAGAAAAACAATCAATCAAAGCTTCCTCAGCTTGAGGCGTCCCGTCTGCTCAAACTGGCCGCCTTATCAGGCCTTGCTGTAAAAACCGGCTATCGTGGCGACCACATGCTTTATCGCGGCCGGGGTGAGTTCCGGGTATATAGGGAGCGCGAGCACCTCTTTGGCGGCCTTTTCAGAGACCGGGAAATCGCCCTTTTTGTAGCCAAGCTCCTTGAAGCACTTCTGAAGATGGAGCGGAAGCGGGTAGTAGACCTCGCTCCCTATGCCAGCCGCAGAAAGGTAAGCCCTAAGCTCGTCCCTCTTCTTGACCCTGATGACATACTGGTTGTAGACGGATACGCACCCTTCGCTTATCTTCGGCGTATCCAGCACCCCTTTTATGTTCGCCTTGGCGAAAAGGGAATCATAACGCTTTGCGTTCTTCTCACGCCCGGCTGACCACGAATCAAGGCGCTTTAATTTTATGCGGAGTATCGCGGCCTGAATTTCGTCAAGCCTGCTGTTAGCGCCGACTTCGTCGTGATAATACCTGACGCGGCTGCCGTGCACGCGGAGCATCTTCACCCTGTCCGCCAGACGCGCGCTGTTCGTCGTGACCATTCCCCCGTCGCCGAAGCAGCCGAGGTTCTTTGTGGGATAAAAAGAGAAACAGCCCAGGTCGCCTATCGCGCCTGCCCTCTTCCCCTTGTACCCTGCGCCTATGGACTGTGCGGCGTCTTCAATGACCGCTATCCGGTACTTCCTTGCGACCTTCATTATCCGGTCCATGTCCGCGCATTGTCCGTACAGGTGGACCGGTATTATGGCCTTCACGCCCTTCGCGCTTTTCTTCAAAAGAGCTTCCAGCGCGGCCGGGTCGATGTTGTAAGTTTCAGGCTCGATGTCCACAAATACGGGGACAGCGCCAAGCCTTGAGATGGAGCCTGCCGTGGCGAAAAAGGTGAACGGGGTTGTGACTACCTTGTCACCGGCCTTGACGCCAGCTGCCATGAGCGCGATGAGTATGGCGTCAGTGCCCGAAGCCACGCCTATGGCGTACTTCGCGCCAGAGTAAGCGGCGATCTCAGATTCGAGAGCAGCGACATTCTTTCCAAGGATGTAATGCTGAGATTCGCAGACTTGCTTTACTTCACGCAGAACCTCTTTTTTTATCTTGCGGTACTGCGACGCGAGGTCCAAAAGCTGAACTTTCACAAGCACGGCTCCTGTTCTATGAGATTATACTGCCTTATTAAAATATGTCAACTATCCGTTAAGACTTACTACAGGGTGCCTCTAAAAATTAGTTATTTTTTTTCTGAGGTCGAGGCAGGGTGGAAATAAAAAGCGCAGCATATATGGTAATATGTGAGCATTTTTGTTTCCGCCCTAACGAAGAGATCAGGAAAAAGAGCAATTTTTAGAGGCACCCTAAATCAATGCGACAGCCGCGACCTGTCCTCAGCCACGGCTTTTCTAATCCTGTCTATTATGCCGTTTATGAACGGGCCTGACTCGTCAGTGCCGAACTTTTTGGCAAGCTCGACCGCCTCGTCGATGATTACCTTGTAAGGCACATCCGAGCTGTAAAGAAGCTCGTAGACCGCGATGCGCAGGATATTCCTGTCGACCACGGACATGCGGCTTATCGTCCAGTTCTCTGAGTATTTTTCTATTTCCGGGTCCAGGTCTTTTAGATGCATTCTCACGCCCTGGACAAGTGTCTCGCAATATCTTCTTTCAGCTGTTCCCGGGGCAAGCTCCTCAAGTTCAAGGTCTTCCTCTCCGGATACACCCGCTATATCAAGCTTGTACAGCGCCTGCAGCGCCGTTTCCCTCGCCTTTCGCCTTAAATTCATCTATGGGTTGCCTATTTCTTCTTTCCGAGGGTCTTGAGAAGGTTGGCCATCTCGATGGCTGTCAATGCCGCGTCCCTTCCCTTGTTGCCGGACTTCGTGCCAGCGCGCTCGATGGCCTGTTCGAGGTTTTCAGCCGTGATTATGCCGAAGGAGATAGGCGTCTCAAAATCCAGCGAGACCCTGGCGACGCCCTTCGCGGCTTCCCCTGCCACATACTCGAAATGAGGAGTGGCGCCACGGATTACGCACCCGAGGCAGAGTATGGCGTCGTAGTTGCCGCCCTTGGCGAGAGTCTTCGCGGCAACCGGTATCTCGAAGGCGCCAGGCACCTTTACGACATCTATGTCGTTGTCAGCAGCCCCGCTCCTGAGGAGCGTGTCTACCGCCCCGTCAACGAGCCTGTCGCTTATGAAGTCGTTGAACCTCCCGACGACGATAGCGACCTTGAGCCCCTTCGCGCTGAGATTGCCTTCGATTATACGCGGCATTCTTTTACTCCTCTGAAAATAAATTTCTGAATTAAATTCGGTTGGTCAATATATAACGGAAATGCCCGTATATTCAATTACTTTTTAGCAGGTTCCTGTCCTGCGCCCGGCTCCTTGAAATCGTCCAGGTTGGTTATGAGGTGTCCCATCTTCTCCTTCTTGACGCGCAGGTACTCGACATTCCTGCTGTGCGGGGTCGATTGTATCGGCACCCTTCCGACTATCTCAAGGCCGTAGCCCTCGAGTCCCTTTATCTTCCTCGGGTTGTTGGTTATTATCCGCATCTTTTTTACGCCGAGGTCGACGAGTATCTGCGCCCCGAGCCCGTACTCGCGCAGGTCTGCCTTGAAGCCGAGCTTCTCGTTGGCCTCAACGGTATCGAGCCCCTTGTCCTGCAACGCGTAGGCCCTTATCTTGTTGACGAGCCCTATGCCGCGGCCCTCCTGGTGCATGTAAAGGAGTATGCCGCCTCCTTCTTTTTCTATGAGCTTCATCGCGCCCTTGAGCTGCTCGCCGCAGTCGCACCGCTCTGAGCCGAAAACATCTCCGGTGAGGCACTCGGAATGGACCCTGACGAGGATAGGCTCTTCAGGATTTATCTCTCCCTTTACCATCGCCAGGTGCTCGTGATGGTCGACATCGTTTGTATAGGCGACCGCGCGAAACTCCCCGCCGAACCTGCTCGGCACGACGGCCTCTGCGGCCCTTCTGACCAGTTTATCATTCCTTAGGCGGTACTCGATTATGTCGGCTATGGTGACTATCATGAGGCCGTGCTCTTTGGCGAATACTTCGAGGTCCTTCATCCTCGCCATTGAGCCGTCCTCGTTCATTATCTCGCAGATTATGCCAGCTGGCTTGAGCCCGGCAAGCCTTGAGAGGTCGACCGACCCTTCGGTCTGGCCTGTGCGCACCAGCACGCCGCCGTCCCTGGCCCTCAATGGGAATATGTGGCCGGGCCTGACGAGGTCGTCGGGCCTAGCGTTCTCGTCGACGCAGGTAAGGATGGTCTTTGCCCTGTCAGAAGCGGAGATGCCGGTCGTGACGCCGTCGCGAGCGTCTATGGAAATGGTAAACGCGGTACGGTAAAGAGAGGTATTGTCGTCGACCATTGGCGGCAGATTGAGCTCGTCCGCCCTCTTTTCAGTCAAGGTGACGCAGATGAGCCCCCTGCCGTACTTGGCCATGAAGTTTATGGTCTCAGGGGTGGCGAGCTCGGCTGCCATGCACAAGTCGCCCTCGTTCTCCCTGTCTTCGTCGTCTACGAGTATTACTATTTTGCCCTCGCGTATCTGCCTGAGGGCCTCTTCTATTCTCTTTATGGACATATGCCGCCTCTACTTTTTTCTGAAAAAGCCGTGCTCCGAAAGAAAGTCTTCGGTTATGCGGCTCGAGCCTTTCGTCAAAAATTTTTCAACATACTTGCCTATGAGGTCTGTCTCGAGGTTGACCTTTGAGCCTTCACCTTTTGAAAGCAGGTTCGTCTTCTCAAGCGTATGCGGGATAACGGCAACGGTAAAGCCGTCAGGCAGAAGTTCCGCCACGGTAAGGCTTATGCCTTCGACCGTAATGGAGCCTTTTTTAACCACCTGCGCCAGCACACCCTGGGGCGCGGCCACCTCTATGACGAGGTTCTCGCCCCTCGTGGTCTTTTTCCTGAGGACGCCCACGCCGTCGATATGGCCCGTGACCATGTGCCCGCCCAGGGGCTTTGAAAGCGTAAGGGCAAGTTCGAGGTTGACCGGGTCTCCCGGCTTCAGGCCGCCCAAAGTGGTTACATTGAGCGACTCTTCGCTTATATCCGCGCTGAAGGACTTGCCTGACACGCTCGTTGCCGTAAGGCAGGCCCCGTTCACGGCGATGGAATCACCTGTTTTGACTTCCTTCAGGGAAAGGGCCGTCTCAACCGTTATTCTACCAAAAGCCCCTCTTTTTTCAATAGATTTAACCCTGCCAACATCCTCTATAATGCCCGTGAACATACCTTACCTCATGGCCTGCATTCGATAATAATATCGTCCCCGGCCTTTTTTACCCTAAGATATTTGAACCTCGGAGCGCTTTTGAGTCCTTTGAGCCCGAGCCCGGCGACCATTGAAAGCCCGTCCCCGCCGATTATCATCGGCCCGTAAAAAACAACCAGCGCGTCAAAGAGCTTTTCTTTTAAAAGAGAGGCCGCAAGTTTGCCGCCGCCTTCGACAAGAACGCTCGTCATACCTCGCTCTGCCAATGCCTTTAAGACCCTTTTAAGAGGCAGGCCGCCTACGGCGGGTGCCAGCTTTACGACCTCAGCCCCGGCCTCGCAAGCCCTTTTTATGCGTTGCTCTGGTGCGTCTTTCGAAGTGAATATGATTAGCCTCGCGCGCCCTTCCTTCACACCGTTGAAGACCTTTGAAGTAACAGGGAGCCTCAAGGTGCTGTCCAGCACCACCCTTGCGGGGTTCCTGCCGGACGCGAGCCGTACCGTAAGCTCAGGGTCGTCTTTCAGGGCGGTCTCAGACCCGACCATTACGCCGTCGGCCGCCGCCCTCATCCTGTGGACGAGCTTTCTGGACTCTATTCCTGTTATCCATTTAGATTCGCCCCCTGCGGCGGCTATCCTGCCGTCAAGGGAAGCGGCAAGCTTCAAGGTCACAAAGGGGAGCCCCTTTGTGATGTATTTGTTGTACGATTCGTTCAGAGCCGAACACTCGTTAGAGAGCACGCCTTCAACGACTTCTATCCCGGCGGCACGCAAGGCGGCAACTCCCTTGCCCGCCACGATGGGGTTAGGGTCTGACGCGCCGACGATTACTTTTTTAATGCCTGAAGCTATGATGGCGTCCGTGCATGGCGGGGTCTTTCCAAAATGGCAGCACGGCTCAAGAGTGACAAAGAGGGTCGAGCCCTTTGCGTTTTTTCCGGCGGAGTTAAGGGCCTCTATCTCGGCGTGTGGGAGACCGGCCTTATGGTGCCAGCCTTTGGCAATGACCTGGCCGCCTTTGACCACGACCGAGCCTACGGCCGGGTTGGGGCTGGTCTTGCCGACGCCCTTTTTCGCCAGAGCCAGGGCCTTAAGCATAAGCGGTTCGTAAGCCATAGGATTTAAGATCTCTTTTTGACTTCCAGCAGGTCCTTCAGCTCGCTCATGAACTCGTTTATATCCCTGAACTCTCTGTACACCGAGGCGAACCTGACATAGGCGACTTCGTCGAGGTTTTTCAACTCCTCCATCACGGCCTCGCCTATGGAAGTGCTCTGTATCTCTCTTTCGCCGGAGTCGATGAAGCGCATCTCGAGAGTAGAGACCGCTTTTTCGATGCTGTCGAGGCTGACAGGCCTTTTCTCGCAGGCCTTCATCATTCCGTTCAAAATCTTCGTGCGGTCAAAGGGCTCGCGCCTGCCGTCCTTTTTCACGACGAGCGGGAGAGCCTCCTCTACCCTCTCGTAAGTGGTAAACCTCTTGGCGCAGCTCAGACACTCCCTTCTTCTCCTGGTGGTGCTGCCGTCCTGGGAGAGTCGGGAGTCTATGACCTTGTCTTCAAGATATCCGCAAAATGGGCATTTCATAAGCGAAAATGATACAGTATGGGTATTCAAAAAACAAGAAGTAAATAGGCGTTGGAGGCTCAAGAGGAAGTTGAAAGAACACGGATAGGAAAACAGCGGGCCTCAAAAAAAAATGCCCCCGCTTGAACAGCGGGGGCATTTCAGCTTGATGCGGATTTTACTTACTTGGTGCCAAGTACCGCGTCCTTGCAGGCCTTGGCGACCCTGAATTTCACGACCTTCTTCGCGGGTATCTTTATGGCCGCGCCAGTCTGGGGGTTCCTGCCGGTCCTCGCCTTTCTCTTGACGAGAACAAGCTTGCCTATGCCGGGGATCGTGAAAGAGTTCTTGGCTTCCTTGTATGAAAGCTGCGCGATGTGGTTGATTATCTCAGCTGCGGCCTTCTTGGTCAAACCTGCTTTCTTTGCGATTGAATCTGCGATTTGAGACTTGGTTAACGGCTTTCCCATCTGAACCCTCCTCTGGTTTTGGAAATCGAAATAAGCGTTACTCGAACATGCCGGCGCAGCTTATCTCATTTGTCGTTTAGTCATTAATACAATCTTTTTTACCTCATTGCAAGCTAAAAAAGCACCCCGAATAGAGTTTCCCCGCACTGGGAGCGGTCAGGAAGGCCCTTGGCATTTTTAAACCGGCATGAAACAAATTTTAGATTGACAGAGTCCGCACGGAATGATAATAATATTCTTCTAATTTATGGGGCAGTAGCTCAGCTGGGAGAGCGCAAGGCTGGCAGTCTTGAGGTCAGGGGTTCGATCCCCCTCTGCTCCACCAGTAAATACAAGGGGTTACGCGTTAAGCGTAGCCCCTTTTTCTTTGGACTGTTGCAAAACTGTTGCAACTTTATCCAGCACCTCTACCCCATCCCTTAAGCTCTCAGGGCAATGATGCGAATACCTCTGCGTCATTTTGATATCCTTATGTCCCAGAAGCTTCGCTATCTTGTAGATGTCTACTCCTGCCTGGGCAAGCCTTGTGGCAAAGGTATGTCTGAGGTCATGGAATCTGAAATCCTCTATCTTGGCGCGGTCCACAACGTTGTAAAACGCCCTAAGGAGATTCCTTCTTAAAATCTTCGAGCCAGCCTCGCTTGCAAAGACATGGCTGCTTCTGATATGCCTTACCTTTGCCTTCTCCTTCAGAAGCTCGAAGGCTTTCTGGTTCAAGGGAATGGTTCTCTTTTCACCGTTCTTGGACCTCACAACGGTGACGGTCTTTCTGAAAAGGTCAACATCGGGCCACTCAAGAGAAAGGATTTCATCCTGACGCATCCCTGTGCTAAGGGCAAAGACAACTATCTCTTGCAGCCAATAGCGCGGCTCTGTCTTGTTTTCCTTTAGCGTGGGATGAAGGACACATTTCTCTATCAACTTCTTCTCCTCATTCACAGTCAGCCATCTGTCCCTTTCGTTCCTGACCTTTTCCCTTGAGACCTTTTCAACAGGATTTGTCTGGCACCACTCCCACTCCCTTACAGCC
>MGPK01000007.1:7304-8262 GCA_001795535.1 Deltaproteobacteria bacterium GWA2_54_12 | reverse complement strand
CTCTCCGAGCCCATGCCCCCGCAGATAAAGCTCGACCTGCCCATAATATTTTCGCCGATGTCCTACGGCTCCATCAGCCTGAACGCGCAGAAGGTGCTGGCCCAGGCTGCCAAGGCTTCCGGCATAGTAATGAACACGGGTGAAGGCGGCCTCCATGAGGACCTCTTCCCGTACAGGAGCAACATAATAGTCCAGGTCGCTTCCGGAAGGTTCGGCGTCAACCCCGAGTACCTCAACGCCGGAGTAGCGGTCGAAATAAAAATAGGCCAGGGCGCGAAGCCCGGCATAGGCGGCCATCTCCCGGGTGAGAAAATTCCTCTTGAAGTCGCCAGGACCAGGATGATACCGGTCGGCACGGACGCTATCTCTCCGGCGCCCCAGCACGACATCTATTCGATCGAAGACCTGAGGCAGCTCATATACGCCATCAAGGAGACGACTAACTATAAGCCCGTTTCCGTGAAGATAGCCGCCGTCCATAATGTCGCAGCGATAGCTTCTGGCGTCGTGAGGGCAGGGGCCGACATAGTCTACATCGACGGTTTCAGGGGCGGCACAGGCGCGGCCCCGTCGATAATCCGTGACCATCTTGGCATACCCATAGAGCACGCCCTCGCGGCAGTGGACGACAGGCTCCGCCAGGAAGGCATAAGGAACGAAGCCTCTATTATCGCCGCCGGAGGAATCCGCTCCAGCGCTGATGTTGCCAAGGCCATAGCCCTCGGCGCGGACGCGGTCGGTATCGGCACCGCGGCCCTTATAACGATGGGCTGCACCACTTGCGGCAAGTGCTACACAGGCAACTGCTCGTGGGGCATCACCACCCAGAGGCCAGAGCTTACCGCGAGGCTCGACCCGGAAGTCTACGCCGAGAGGCTCACGAACCTCATCCGCGCGTGGTCGCACGAATTGAAAGAGATACTGGGCGCGTTGGGCATCAACTCCATCGAAAGCCTGC
>MGPK01000007.1:0-7222 GCA_001795535.1 Deltaproteobacteria bacterium GWA2_54_12 | reverse complement strand
AATTGGCAGGAAGAAATAAATTGGCAGGTTGCTCAAAAAGTTCCAGATGCGAGGAGCCGAGGAGCGAGGCGTGAGGCGTACTTTGTATGTACGCCGCAACGGCGAGCGACGATGACGACAAAGCAGATGGGATTTTTTCAGCAAACTGCATCTGAGAGGAACAGATGGTAGAGATTAACGCGTCAGGCAAATATTTTAAGGAACTCAACCAGCAGGTCCGTGAAGCGGTCGAAAAGGGCGAGAAGGAAATCGTCCTCAAGAACGTCAACGGCCAGTACTATATCGGCGACGGCCTCAGGGGCTCCTCGACCATAATCATTGAAGGCGTGCCCGGAAACGACCTGGCGGCCTTCATGGACGGCCCGACCCTCAGGATAAAGTCGAACGCCCAGGACAACATCAGCAACACGATGAACAGTGGCAAGGTCATAGTCGAGGGCAATGCCGGAGACGTGCTCGGCTACGGCATGAGGGGCGGCAAGCTCCACATCAGAGGAGATGTCGGCTACAGGGTCGGCATACACATGAAGGGCAACAAGAAGCAGACCCCGACTATCGTCGTTGGCGGCAGCGCAGGGGATTTCTTCGGCGAGTACATGGCCGGAGGGGTATTGATACTGCTGGGCCTTGACACTACCGGCCCGCTGGTCGGCGATTACCTCGGCACCGGAATGCACGGCGGCACGATATTCATCAGGGGAGAGGTCGACAAGAAGCTCTGCGGAGCCGAAGTTGGCATCCTTGACCTGGACGACGACGACCAGAAGGTGTTGAAGGACGCCCTTACCGACTACTGCAAGGACTTCGGCTTGAAGCTCGAGGATATCATGGCAAAGGGCTTCAAAAAGCTTATACCGGTCTCCTCAAGGCCGTACGGCAACCTGTACGCATACTGACAGGTCGCTGAAAAAGCCCCATCTGCGTTGTCGTCTTCGGCGCTTGTCATTGCGGCGTACAAACAAAGTACGCCTCATGCCTCGCTTCTCGACTCCTAGCATCTGGAACTTTTTGAGCAACCTGTCCTGAATTAGGCGTTTTCAATGTCCTGCAAACTCAAAAGCCCTGGCTCCTGCCAGGGCCTTTTTTTTGCCTTTTTACAAGGGAATAACCACATAATGTGAAGGCTATTAACGCTTGACTTACCAGATTGAAAAAAGTAATATATAAATGGACTCGGAGGCAAAATCAATGGCTTTAGAGAAATTCGAGAGGCTGGAAGAGGGCTTGGGCCGCCTTTTGGCTGCTTATGAGGCGCTTTCCGCCGAAAACCGTGAAATTCTGGCATCCCAGGGCGCGAAAGACAATGAAGTAGCCGCGCTCAGGGACAAGGTCGCAAGGCTTGAGAAGGAAAGGGACCAGGTAAGGGAACGCGTCGACGGCCTCCTTGTGAAGCTCGAAACACTTATGCAGGGCGCGTGAGGCCCCAGGTGAAGAAGGTTGCGGAACTGAAGATCTTCGGCCACAAGCTCCTTATAAGGAGCGATGAAAACGAAGAGTACATACGCGCTATTGAAGACTACCTAAACACTAAGATAGAGGAGGTAAGGGAGAATACAAAAGCGGTATCTTCTCTGGACCTGGCTCTTTTAGCCGCCCTGAACATAACGGGCGAGGTCATAAAAAACAAGGAGATACTCGAAAAGCTTGGAAGGAAATCTGAAGAGCTTTCTTTGAAGATAGACAGGAGATTGGTATAAATACAAATCCCCTGCGGGGTTAGTGATCGATCGGTTTTTTGAGCCAACATTATTTGTCAGGGAGCCTCCTCTGACTGTGGAAGGCATGTCCCCTAGCGGGAATCCGGAAGCTGTTACCAAGGCGCCCACCTGTCTCAGACAGGTTCAAATATCATCGACACGGCCGAGCGGGGGTATGAACGCAACTCGGGTCCTGGGAATAAAAAGGCAAGTCCGATTCAGATACAAGGTTCAGCATGCAGCATCTTTTTCCTATGTCAAAAACCAGCAGATGTGAGGAAATAGGGAAATTCAAGTAAGGGCCCGTTCCAGGCGGGTGTGCCCGTAGCGCTGCCAATCCTGTCTTCAACCCTCTTCAAAAATATCCTTCCAAAAAAGGCGATGAACAGGTCTGCGAAAAAGGAGCTCATAAGAAAAAAGCTCCTCGAGAAGCGCAGGTCCATGGTCTTCGAGACCGTCTACGAACTGAGCCTCAGGGCGCAGCAAAGGCTCCTCGGCACCTCCCTTTTCAGGGACGCCAACAGGGTCTGCCTTTACTGCAGTTTTCAGAACGAGGTTCTGACGGACGAGGTCTTCGAGAAGGCCAGGGGACTCGGCAAGGAGGTCTTCTACCCCAGGGTGGTCGCCTCCGGCGCGAAGAGGATGCTTGGGTTCTTCAGGGTCCACGGACTCGAAGAGCTTACCCCCGGCGCGTACGAGATACCAGAGCCTGACTCTGGCGCCGAGCTTGTCGGCCCGGAAGGGTTCGACCTCATAGTCGTCCCGGGAGTAGCGTTTGACGAGCGGGGCGGGAGGTTGGGCTTTGGCAAGGGGTACTACGACATGGCCCTCAAGGGGGCAGGGGGCCGGTTAGTCGCATTGGCGTATGAGTTCCAGGTCCTGAAAAAAGAGGAAATTCCGGTCGAGCCTCATGATGTGACCCTTTCGGTTATAGTGACCGATGAGCGGGTCATAGAAACAGGCTATAAGGCCGGGCAGTAGAAGAGGCGGCACGCAGTCCAGGCGATTTAGCCACTACGGGCGCAAGCGAGCCGACTCTATCAAATAAAGGCGGAAAGGGGTGTTCTGGCAATGGGGATTTCGACTATTTTAATTGTCGCTGTCATAGCGGTATTTGCGATTCTGGCGGGAGTAGCCATAGGTTACGCGATAAAGAGGAAGATGGACGAGGCCAATCAGGAAGCTGGCCGCAGGACCGCTGATTCCATAGTGTCCGAATCCAAAAAAGAGGCTGAGAATATAAGAAAGTCCGCGGAGCTTGAGGCCAAGGACTTGATATTCAAAGGCAAGACTGAATTCGAGCAGGAGACAAGGGAGCGCAGGAAAGAGCTTCAGGCCATAGAAAAGAAGGTCCAGCAGAAAGAAGAGAACCTGGACAGGAAGGTCGAGGCCATTGACAGGAAAGAGGCCGACTTCCAGAAGAGGGAAAAGGGAGTCACCTTACAGGAAAAAAAGCTGCAGGACATGGAAGCCGAGTTGACTGGCACCATAGCCCAGCAGAAAGTTACGCTTGAAAACCTCGCTGGCATATCCGGCGAAGAGGCCAAAAGGATTCTCCTCGAGAACATGGAGAACGAGGCCAAGCTCGAGGCAGGCAAACTCCTCAAGAGGATAGAAGAAGAGACCAAGGCCGACGCTGACAAGAAGGCAAAGGAGATAATCGCCCTTGCCATACAGAGGTACTCCGGCGAATATGTCGCCGAAAGGACGGTGTCCGTAGTAAACCTCCCGAACGACGAGATGAAGGGCAGGATCATAGGCAGGGAAGGGCGCAACATACGCGCCATCGAAGCCGCGACCGGCATAGACGTAATAATCGACGACACGCCTGAGGCGGTCATCCTTTCGGGCCACAACCCCGTAAGAAGAGAGATCGCGAAGCAGTCACTTGAGAGGCTCATAACCGACGGAAGGATACACCCTTCGAGGATCGAGGAAATAGTCACCAAGGTCGAAGCGGAAGTGAACCAGTCCATAATGGATGCTGGCGAGCGGGCGATATTCGACACCGGATTGCACGGCATACATAAGGAAGTGCAGAAGCTCATCGGAAGACTCAAGTTCAGGACGAGCTACGCGCAGAATGTCTACTCCCATTCCATGGAAGTGGCCTTCATTTGCGGCGTCATGGCCTCCGAGCTCGGCATACCTGCAAAGATAGCGAGAAGGGCTGGCCTGCTCCATGATATCGGAAAGGCCGTTGACCACGAGGTGGAAGGGCCGCACGCGGCCATAGGCGCGGATCTTGCCAGAAAGTACGGTGAAGCGCCAAAGATAGTATCCGCCATAGGCCAGCACCACGACGACACCCCGGATTCGATCCTGGGCATCCTTGTGCAGGCGGCTGACACGCTTTCCGCGGCTAGGCCGGGCGCCAGGAAAGAGATGCTCGAGAACTACATAAAGAGGCTCGAGGACCTGGAAAAGATAGCCAAAAGCTTCGGCGGAGTCGAGAAGGCGTACGCTCTGCAGGCCGGGCGCGAGGTGAGGGTCATAGTCGAGACCCAGGCCGTGAATGACGAAGGGGCCGTGGTGCTCTCAAAGGACATCGCCAGGCAGATAGAAAAAGAGCTCACTTATCCGGGCCAGATAAAGGTCACGGTCATAAGGGAGTCAAGGTCCATAGATTACGCCAAGTAAGTCCTGAAGTTGTTTGTTTGTCCTGTCCGGGCCATTGAGGCCCGGACAGGATTGTTTTATAAGGAACCTTGATTCATTCTCCCAATTTGCAGAGCGAAGCGAAGAATCCCTGCTTTAACCAAATCGGCTCGATACGAGATTCATCCATCGCTGTACTCCTCAGACTGACAGAAAAATATTAAAAAATTGTGGCCGTGCGCCGGGAATCACGGCAGCGGTGTAAGGCACGGTGAAATGCAGGACCAGACAAAGGTATTATTCATAGGAGATATCGTCGGCAAGCCGGGGAGGATAGCGGTAAGAGAGCTTCTTCCCCGGCTTGTCGGCCGTTACAGCCCTGATCTTGTCATCGCCAACGGCGAGAACGCCGCTGGAGGCTTCGGCATCACTCCGGAAATAGCCGAGGAGCTAAAAAAACTCCAGGTAGATGTGATAACCTCCGGGAACCACATCTGGGACAAGAAGGAAGTCTACGAGTACCTCGGCACTGAAAAGAGGCTGCTGAGGCCCGCGAACTATCCGCAGGGCTCGCCGGGAGCGGGCTACGGAATATACGAGTGCCCCTCCGGCGTCAAGGTCGGCGTAGTGAACCTCATAGGCCGCGTCTTCATGGACTGTCTCGACAGCCCGTTTATCGTCGGGATGGAGCTTGTGCGCAAAGTCAGGGAGATAACCCCGATCGTCATAGTGGACTTCCACGCCGAGACCACTTCAGAGAAGATGGCCCTGGGCTGGCATTTTGACGGCCTTGCCAGTGTGGTCATCGGCACGCACACGCATGTGCAGACCTCTGATGAAAGAGTCTTGATCAATGGGACCGCTTTTATTACCGACGCGGGCATGACCGGACCGCTTGATTCGGTGATTGGCATGAAAAAGGAGATAATCCTTGAAAGGTTCCTTACGCATCTGCCAGTGAGGTTCGATGTGGCTTCAAGGGGCGTTGAGCTTCAGGGCGTGTTCGTCACCATAGACACGGCCAGCGGAAAAGCCATTGCAATAGAGCGTATTAAAGAGCCGCTCGGGCGCGAGGTCTGATCAGGTCGCTCAAAAAGCTCCATCTGCGTCGTTGTCATCGTCGCTCGTAATTGCGGCGTACAAACAGAGTACGCCTCATTCCTCGCTCCTCGACGCCTTGCATATGAAGTTTTTGAGCAGCCTGAATAACAGAGTCAAGAATTTTGCCGGATAGGACAGGTTTGGAAAATTATTTTTAACAGGGATGGAAACGGTAATATGGACCCGAAAAAACAGCTCGAACTGATAAAGCGCGGCACAGCCGGGATAATCACGGAAAACGAGTTATTGAAGAAGCTCGCCACCTCCGCCGCGAAGGGCAAACCCCTGCGGATAAAGGCGGGCTTTGACCCCACGGCCCCTGATCTGCACCTGGGCCATACCGTGCTCATCCAGAAGCTCAAGCACTTTCAGGAGCTGGGCCACCACATCCTTCTTCTCATAGGCGACTTCACCGGCATGATAGGCGACCCGACCGGAAAGTCGGAGACGAGAAAACCTTTGACGCCAGATGCGGTGAAGGCGAACGCGAAGACCTACACCGCGCAGGTATTCAAAATACTCGACGAGAGAAAAACAGAGGTCGTGTTTAACAGCGAATGGATGGAAAGGCTCACGGCAGTTGACATGGTGAACCTCGCGTCAAAGTACACTGTCGCGAGAATGCTCGAGAGGGACGACTTCCAGAAAAGGTACGCTGAAGGAAGGCCCATTGCCATTCACGAGTTCATCTACCCGCTTATTCAGGGCTATGATTCAGTGGTCCTGAAATCAGATGTCGAGCTCGGCGGCACTGACCAGCTCTTCAACCTGCTCGTGGGCAGGGAACTCCAGCGGGAGATGGGCCAGGAGCCGCAGGCCGTCATAACCATGCCGCTGCTGGAAGGCACTGACGGTGTACAGAAGATGAGCAAGTCGCTCGGCAACTACATCGGCATCACCGAGCCAGCTTCCGAGATATTCGGCAAGGTAATGAGCGTCTCGGATACTCTCATGATGAAGTACTATGAACTCTTGAGCGCGGCCCCGGCGGACAGGGTCGATGAGATAAGGTCCGGGATCGTACATCCGCGGGACGCAAAAGTTGCGCTCGCGTTCGAGCTTGTTGAACGGTACTGGGGCCGGGATGCGGCCGAAAAGGCCCGCGAGGGTTTCGCGAACCTGTTCAAGAAACACGAAGTGCCCGAAGTAGTCGAAGAGGTCACTTTGAGCGGCGCGGAAGGCACAGGCATCGCAAAAGCCTTGGTAACAGCGGGCCTGGCGAGTTCCACCTCAGAGGCGAGAAGGCTTGTAGAGCAGGGCGGAGTGAAGGTGGACGGGGCGAAAGTCACCGATTGGAAGATGGAATTACCTAAGGAAAAGGCCGTTTTGGTGCAGGTCGGAAAAAGATTCTTCAAGAGGGTATCTTTTTCTTGACAGTCTTCTTTAAATCCGTATAATAGCAAGTCCAGTCGGGCACCACGCTTTAGAAACACGGTGCCCCGGAAAAAAAGATTCAGTAAGTTGTTTTTTTCTGTTGACAGGAACCGGACCCTAGGTTATATTAGACAACCCTGCTACGAAAGACCGGCTGAAACAAAAAGATGGACGGGCCGAAAAAAAGTTCTTGACAGGGTCGGCCGGTTAAAGTAAGATGGTCGGATTCGCTGCGGTACGAAGTTCTCTCGAATCATGTTGACCTGGCAACGGGTAACTGATAAGATTAACTTGAAGGAATCTGCAGTCTGCTCTTTGAAAACTAAATAGCAAGCACAGTCAAGTAATACTGACCCTTTAAATCAATCCAAACTTGACAATTTAATTGGAGAGTTTGATCCTGGCTCAGAACGAACGCTAGCGGCGCGCTTAACACATGCAAGTCGAACGCG
>MGPK01000006.1:19037-26544 GCA_001795535.1 Deltaproteobacteria bacterium GWA2_54_12 | reverse complement strand
GCGTAAATTACCAGATTCATCCGGACCTGTCCAGCGATTTCTCGCTATGCCCTTCAAAAAAGTCAGCGTGACCTTGCGGGACCTGTATTCAGTTTTCAGTATGGCGGAATTATAGTACAAAAAAATCCTCGTGTCCATCACATGATGTAATTTTTTTAAAAAAACCTGCCTCATACCATCGGAGCCCGCCCTGCGCTCCCGCTTGGCTTTTCACGGGCGCCCCAGGTCTTGCCGGCCAGCGGCCGCCCTTCCATCATGGCTTTGCCGCTGCCGGTGATCTGATACTCCTGAGAGAACGCCCCGGCAGGCTCCCTGAGGAAAAAAACGCAGAACACGAATGTAAAAAGCGCCCCGGCGCCCATTATGTGGAAAAACTGGCTGTCGTTGACAAATGTGTACGCGGTAAGGTACATGACAGCGCCAATACCGCCGAAAGCGCCGACATATCCCGTTATATGCCCTGTCATGCGCCGCTTCACAAGAGGGACGATAGCGTAAGTCGCGCCGCACGCGCCTGTCACGAACAGGGCGCATAAAATAGTTACCGCGATCGCGAGCCATACCGGCCAGTTTGACTCAATGAGGCCCATGAGACCGAACGAGACCGCTATGCCCGCCAGAAAGACCAGCATCGCGCCCCTCTTCGAAGGGGACCTTTCCGATATGTAACCTCCAAATGACCTTGAAAAGAAGCTCATGAAGGCGAATAAGGCTCCCATGAGGCCCGCGAGCTGAGGGGTAAGGCTGAAGTTGTTCTCAAAGAACTGCGGGAGCATGGATATGACGCCGAGCTCGGCGCCGAACGAAGCGCCGTAGCACAGGCACAAGGCTCCAATGTCCGCGAACCTGTACTTATCGTCATCAGGCACGCCTTTCTTTAGCAAAGGATAATTGAACCTGACAATACGGAGCGCTTGGAAGAGCACCACTGCGGCTATTGCGGCGTAAGCCCAGGTGGCCGCGCCCGCGCCCATGAAGCCCATCCCGTTTAATCTCCACACGACGACGCCGAGGACTCCGGTTACGGGTATGGTCCAGAGTATGGCGCCTATCATGTCCCGCCATGTAGAGACCTCGATGACGGAGCTCTTCGACGGAGCACGGCAGGCAGCGAAGGCTGGGCCGTCGGTAATGGCTGTCCGGTAATACAATCCGTAAAGTAACATCACGAGGCCGCTGGCGGCTGCCGCGTATCTCCAGGAGCCGAACACATTCAGGGCGATTACAGGCATGAGGACCGCGGCGATTGATGCGCCCCAGTTTCCGAAGCCCGCTTCAACGCCCTGCGCGAAGCCGATATCCCTGGGCTTGAACCACAGCGAGGTCATATGCATGCCGACCACGAAACCGGTGCCGACCATTGAGAGGATGAGCCTGGAAGCGAGCATCTGAGTATAGCTGTCTGAAAACGCGAAAGCGAAACAGGGGAGCGACATCGCCACCATGATGCCCGCGAAGGTCCTCCTGGGGCCGAACCTGTCCGTCAGCATGCCTATTACGAAACGGCTCGGAGAGGTAAGGGCGACATTGCAGACCGCAAGCAGCTTCAGGTGCGCCGCCGTAAGCCCTGAAGACTCGATGATAGTAGTCGCCAGAGGAGCCATGTTGAACCATACGACGAAGGTGAGAAAAAAAGCGAACCAGGTCTTGTGCAGCGCGGCGATATCCTGCCTGCCGAACCTGAACAGGTCGCCCCACCCCATTCTTTCCCTATGTGCCATTCAGACCTCCGGGGAAAGCAAATAACGCAAGGTAATTCAAAAGATAAAAACCGGCTGGCTATCAGTGCATCACAAGCACCGGGCATTCCGCGTAACGCACAAGGAAGGCGCTTACGCTTCCGGGGACCACGCCCTGGAGCAATCCAGAGCCCCTTCCGGCAACGACAAGGATGTCGGGGTTCCTGGCCTCTGTCGCCTCGATCAGCATCTTCCTGGGGTCGCCCACCGCGAGGATGGCGTCGACATTAAGCCCGTGCTCGACCACCCAGTCAGCGGCCTGCCTTAAGCTCTCGCCCCTGGAGGCGCGCCATATCTCGAAGCTCGCTTCGTCCTGGCTGGTAGCGTCCAGCGGCTCTTCTACGACCGTAACGAGTATTATTCTGGGCTCCTGGGACCGGAACAGCTCCGCGGTCCTTTCAAGCGCAGCTTGAGACCTTTGCGAACCATCATGGCAGACCATGATCTTCATTAAGGCCACCTCCGTTTCTGAACCGCCCGGATGATAAAGAACCCCTGGCAATCCGCTGACAATCGCTACCTGCTCTCAATGCTGGATGAATTGCCGGATGGCTAAGCTGTCAGCGCCCTGCCAGAGCCTTTTCTTTATCTGGCAGCCCAGGGACCGGCCAATGGAAAAGGGTAAGCGGGCCGCCCCGCGTCATCCTCAAAAGGCCTGTGCCGATGCCCGGCCCAGCCTGAGGATGCAACTGCCCGTTCCTCTCAAACTCCTGGCGCGCCTCGTCACAATTTTAATGATGCGGCAACGCTTAACGCGCAGGAATGGACCTTTCCTGATCAAACCGGTTTTACAGCTGATTTCAGCCCCGGTTCTCAGCACCCGCGCAATGGGAATGCCCTCGCGTACCACAAGCACCCCTGGCAGGCTATGGGCTGATTTGTCTGACAACAGATTACTTCAACGGATATTTATATTTAAGTAACAATGGCTGTTACTTTGAAGGGCATGGATGAAGCAACAAGTCCATTCTAATGGCGCGAACAGCCGCACCGGGCCTCCACGAGACCTTCTTCGGTTCTCCTGGAGTCCGCACTCGATGGCAGGCCCGTGTCAAATCGAAAAAGGGCGTCAGGCTTTCTCATGCCGCAGGGTTCCTATGCCGCACTGCAGACAGACAGACCAGGGGCCGAGTCTCGCGAAATCGGCTCCGAGTTTATGGACTAATCCCCTGAAAACAGGGTTGCCAGCCTTTTAAACGGCGGGCAGCCTCATTCTCCACTCAGGATTACCTGGACACCGGCCCTGGCCGCAATACGCCGCCCAGCCCAGCCGAAGCCGATAAAGCCCGGACGAACGCCCGCGGCATAAGCTCGCTTTGAAAGCCATTACAACAGCCCTGAAAAGCGCCGATGGCTCTAATTAAGACGAACCTCTCCCAACCCATGGAGATGGCTACACCTCTCGCAAGTGAACGCATCAGGGCTCGACGAGGAATTTACCTGAAAACATCAAGACTTTCCGGGACAAGGTCTTTTTCCGCCGCTCAACGCAAAAAAACCGTCCAGTAAGTCTTTACCTCTGTCGCCCTATGCTTCCGTTGCTGCTGTTTCGATTCAGACAAAGGAATGTTGCAATATACATACCAGAGTGAATAGCGCTCCCGACACTGTTCCACAACATGCTGATTTTAAAAGGTTATTCGAAACGGTAGGTCTTTTTCACAGAGAGGCTGTTCAAACCATGAATGTTACGAAAAAGTTACACCAACGGAGGCAAAACCCGGCTGCGAAGGCTTTTATCTGTTTAAAAACAAAGCGTTCACCTCTATGTTACCTTATAGTAACACCAAAACAGGTCTGTTACACCCAGGGCTCTTGTCATTTGGAGGTGTTTTTGAAGGGAGGGCAAAAGATTTTGAGTGGAATGAAAAAAGGGAGGGTTCAACACCCTCCCTTTTAGACATGGTTTATGTATTTCAACATGTTAACCGCCGATCAGGCTGATATTGTGGCAACCGCGACTACTGCTATTGCCAGCTGACCGAAGATGAACGCAAGCGGAAGATACAGCTCTGCTACTATGTCCTTTTTCATATTATTCCTCCTTATTTTTTCTTAACTCTTTTTTCTGTCAATATCATACCTGTTCCAACATTAAAGAGGGATTAGGCATGATACCCCGTTGGGGCTTTTTACAGCCCCACGATGAAAATCAGGAGGCTTGCCACAGCTATGTTGCCAACCGCTACCAGCAAATCAACTATATCGGCTGTCCTGTTCATTTTAACCCCTCCTTTTCTGCTGTTATTCTGCCTTGTTACGGTTCCATTATACTCAGGCAGGATTAAGCCGGCATTAGAGCCATTAAACTACAATCTACCGGCGCGGAATGTGATGCCCCTCACATTTGGCTTGACTTTTTTCCGGCGAACTGCTATTTAATTCAAAAAAGCAGATCAGAAAAGATGAAGTGAATGGGAATTCACTTCCTCACCGCTATGTCTACCGCTCAGGATATAACGATGAGTACCCAAAGGCACAGTCGCATTTTTTTTGGCTTAGTGCGGACTATTACCAGGGCACTCGCGTACCAGCAATAATCCACCCAAAAAAAATACGACTCTCTTTTATGACGCCTTTTTCCCTTCTTAAATCCGGGCAGCTGCGTCATGTCAAATCTAAAGGAGAGAAAAATGGCAAACTGGAAAGCATTCGCAAAGGCAGGCCACCTGCCGACGCTGATAGCTTCATTTCTGTATTTCGATTTCTGTTTCGCGATCTGGGTTCTTAACGGAGCCATGGCTCCATTCATCAGTGAGGCGTTCAATCTTTCACCGGCCCAGAAGGGCTTCATGATCTCCATACCCATCATGGCTGGCGCCCTGATGCGTTTCCCTCTCGGCGTCATGGCACAGTACATTGGCAGAAAAAACGCCGCCCTGGTCGAGATGGGCTGTATACTGGTAGCAATGCTGTACGGGTACTACGCGGTTAGTACTTACGGCGATGTCCTGGCCATGGGAGTCCTTCTCGGCATAGCGGGCGCTTCTTTCGGCGTCGCCCTTTCGCTCGGTTCCGGGTGGTTCCCTGCGCAGTACAAGGGACTTGCGATGGGCATAGCAGGAGCCGGCAACAGCGGCACGGTGCTCGCGGTGCTCTTCGCGCCCCCGCTGGCGATGAAGTACGGCTGGCAGGCTGTTTACGGCTTCGCGGCCTTGACAATGCTTATGCCTTTCCTCATAATGCTTATTTTCGCGAAAGAGCCTCCGGACAGGGAGCACCACAGCCTGAAGGAACTCGTCAGCTGCCTTGTTGAAAAGGACGGCTGGATGTTCAACGCCATCTACATCATCACCTTCGGCGGCTTCATAGGGCTGGCAAACTTCCTGCCCACATTCTTCCATGACCAGTTCGGCGTCACGAAAGTGCAGGCCGGACAGCTGACGATGCTCGCGGCCGTCATGGGCAGCGCCATCAGGATAGTCGGCGGGTGGATATCCGACAAATGGGGCGGCATCAACTCCCTGACGCTGGTCTTCATAGGCGTCATAGTGCTCATGCTCCTGCTGAGCGGCGCGCCCTCTCTCACGGTAACCACGGGGCTGTTCATGGTCTGCTTCGCCTTCCTCGGCATGGGCAACGGCTCTTTGTTCCAGCTCGTGCCGCTGCGCTGGCCGACGACCACGGCCGTGGCCGGCAGCATGATAGGTGAAATAGGCGCCTTGGGCGGCGCTTTCATCCCCAACGCAATGGGCCTGTCCAAGCAGTACACCGGCTCATTCGCCTCCGGGTTCATAGCATTCATGGTCCTGGCCGCGGTAGTCTTCATCGTCATGAGAATAGCACAGCGCCGCTGGACCCAGACCTGGGTAGGCAAGGGCGGAAAAGCTCTCGCGGAAGCCAAAACCGTTTATTGAGACTGCTATAAAATGGCGCCGGCACGCTTGAACACGGGCTTGCCGGCGCCTAAACTAACCTGAGGTGCGTATGGAATATAACACGGTAGTATGCCCTGTAGACGGAACAGAGCTCTCGGACAAGTCGTTAAAGCACGCGGCTTACCTGAGCAAGGTCTCCGGGGCCAAGATCATACTGCTCCATGTCACGGAGAAATGGCACCGCGCAGGCCACCTGGTCACAAATTCTCCTGAATGGGATACCATACACAAGGAATGGCTCAACGAAGGCAGGGCTGTTCTTGAAAGCGGCGCGGACAAGCTCAGGGCGCTTGGCGCGGCCCATGTGGACACCATGCTTCGCGAAGGAGACGCCTCGCACGAGATCGTGGCGCTCGCCGAAGAGAAAAGGGCAGACCTGATCATAATGTCCACGCACCGCTATTCGCCGATCGGCAAGCTCTTCGCCGGCAGTATCACTGACAATGTCACAAGGAAAGCTCCCTGCCCTGTGCTCTGGGTATTTTAAAAGCTCCAAAGAAGCTGAAGGGTGCTCTAAAAATTAGTTATTTTTTCTGAGGTCGAGGCAGGGTGGAAATAAAAAGCGGAGCATATATGGCAATATGTGAGCATTTTTATTTCTGCCCTAACGAAGAGATCAGGAAAAAGAACAATTTTTAAACATAAAAAAGGGGGCTGCCCAACGGCAGCCCCCTTTAACATTTCGCGCGCTTATTCGAAACCGGCCTCCCGCATCTTCAAATCAAACTCCGCTGTTTTTGACTCCAGCTCCGCGGTCAGTTTCTCAAGTTCATCGAACAGGCTGTCCATCTTTCCCATTGCGTCATGGTAAGCCTTTGAATGAGTGCTTATCGCGTCAGCCTCCGTGCGCTCGGACGCGGCAAGAAGGGCCATGTTTTCCGCTTCGGCTTTTTTCTCGGCCTCGACGATCGCGCCCTCCGTGGCGGCTATCTTCTTTTGCAGCGGGCCGATGACCCTGGTCTTTTCCGCCGACAGGTCCGCCCTTAGCTTCCTGAGTTCCTTTTTGTTGATGCCCTTTGCTGCGCGCGGCTTCTTGGCGCTTTTGTCCTCCGCCGCCTCGCTCTCCCATCCGATTTTCTCAAGGAACTCCCTGTAGCCGCCCTCAAACACTGAAACCGACCCCCCGTCGAAGATGATGAGGCGAGTGGCCAGGGCGTCCAGCATGAGCTCGCTGTGGGTGACCATTATGGCCGCCCCGTTGAACGCGTCGATGGCCTCTATGAGCGAATCGATGGAGTCCATGTCAAGGTGGTTTGTGGGCTCGTCCAGCAGAAGCATGTTGGCCGGAGTTATGAGGAGCTTGCCGAGAAGCACCCTTGCTCGCTCGCCGCCTGAGAGCACCTCTATCTTTTTAAGGGCGCTGTCGCCTTCGAACATCATGGCTCCGCAGATCCTCCGGGCAGTGCCGCGGGTACAGTCCGGTTGGGAGTACATAAGCTCCTGCTCCACCGTGTTCGCGCGCGTGAGCCTGTCTATGTTGGTCTGGCCGAAGAAGGCCATCTTTGTATTCTGGTTGATGTTGACATCGCCGCTCAAAGGCTTCATCTCCCCGTTGAGCAGGTTCAACAGGGTCGTCTTACCCCTTCCGTTCTTACCGATAACGCCTATCCTGTCGCCCTTTGACACTGTAAAGCTCAAGTCCTTTATAAGAAGAGGCGAGTCCCCGCCGTAACCAAAGGAAAGGTCCCTTGTCTCAAGGAGGTACTTGCTCTGGAACTGCGCCTCGTTGAAGGCGAAGTCCAGGCTCTTCAGGTCCCTGAGCTCTTCGAGCTTTCCTTTCTTCTCGAGGGCCTTTACCCTGGACTGCACGGCTGAGGCCTTTGTGGCGGAGGCTCTGAACCTCGCGATGAATTTTTCGACCTCGTCCCTTTTCTTCTCTTCGTTCTGCCT
>MGPK01000006.1:7806-19024 GCA_001795535.1 Deltaproteobacteria bacterium GWA2_54_12 | reverse complement strand
GGGTAATCATGATGAGTTCGCCCTTCCAGTCGCGCAAAAACCTCTCAAGCCAGCGAGCCGAGACTATGTCAAGGTAGTTCGTAGGCTCGTCAAGGAGCAGCAGGTCAGGGCCCGAGACGAGCACCTTCGCGAGGTTGAGCCTTACCTGATAGCCTCCGGAAAGGTTCAAGGGGCTGCTGTCAAAAAGCTCCTCGCCTATGCCAAGGCCCATGAGTATGGCCTCAGCCTTGTAGGTCTCGTCGATCCCGTCCTCGTTGTGGGGCAGGCCCAGGCAGGCCTCCTTGATAACGGTAGGCTGCGTGAAATCCAGCCTCTGGGAAAGGTGTCCCGTCCTGTAGTACTTCGGCACCGAGACTTCGCCGGAGTCCGGCTCTTCCTGGCCGAGTATTATTTTGAAAAGGGTTGACTTCCCGTGGCCGTTCCTGCCTACGAGCCCGATTTTCTCCCCCGGGGTAAGGCTGAATGAGACTTCCTCAAACAGCACCTGGGGGCCGTATTGCTTGCAAAGACCGTTTACTTTTAGCATGATGTCCGTTCCAAATGGGATTAAGATTAATTAGATATTGTACCGCAGGAACAGGCCTTCTTTCAAAGCCTATTTTTGGAGGAGAGCGAAAAAAAACGAGGCCCTTTCGGGCCTCGTTTTTTTCACCTGTTGTCAAGCACGACCTTCAAGGCCCTCTCCTCTTTGGCATGAGAAAAGGTCTCGTAGGCGTTCATGATGTCGGACAGGGCAAAGTGATGGGTGACGAGCCTTTCCGGATGAAGCGCTCCGGACTCCACGCTTTTGAGGAGCATGGGAGTCGTCACGGTATCGACCAGCCTCGTAGTGAGCGTTATGTTATGCGACCAGAGCTTTTCCATGTGCAGATCAACGCTCTGCCCGAAAACGCCTATATTGGCTATGTGCCCTCCGGGGGCCACTATATCTTCGCATATTTCAAAGGTAACGGGCGAACCGACGGCCTCTATGGCAACATCTACACCCCGCTCTCCCGTCAGCTCCATAACCCGTTCCACGGCAGAGCCATTTGCCCGGCTGTTAATCGTGTCGGTCGCGCCTATCTCCTTTGCCACCGCGAGCCTGCCGTCATCTACATCGATCATTATTATCCGGGACGGCGAGTAGAACTTCGCGGTAAGGACAGCCGCGAGCCCTATGGGGCCCGCCCCGACGATGGCCACGGTATCTCCGGGCTTTATCTGTCCGTTCAGCACGCCGCATTCGAACGCGGTCGGGAACACATCAGAGAGCATCACGAACGCGTCCTCGTTCATCCCTTCGGGAATCGCGTAAAGGCTGGTGTCGGCGTAGGGTATGCGCACGAACTCGGCCTGCGTGCCGTCAATGGTGTGGCCCAGAATCCATCCGCCGTGCACGCAATGCGAGTACATCCCCCTTTTGCAGAACTCGCACGAGCCGTCCGAGGTGATGCAGGATATCAGGACCTTGTCGCCACGCTTGAAGCTGGCAACGGATTTGCCCGCCTCCTCTACAATGCCTATGCCCTCATGGCCGAGCACGCGTCCGTCAGTCACCTCAGGCACATCGCCCTTCATTATATGCAGGTCAGTGCCGCAAATGGTCGTTTTCAGCACCTTCACTATGGCGTCTTTCTCATCCTGGATCTTCGGCCTGGGCCGCTCTTCCCATGCCTTCTTGCCAGGGCCGTGGTATACGAGAGCTTTCATGGCTTGCCTCCGTTCTTAATGCGAAAAAGGGGACAGAAGCCCTGTTTTCGCCATTTAACCGAGTACCGTAAGACGCCGAAATAGCGACAGGTTGCTCAAAAAGTTCCAGATGCGAGGAGGCGAGAAGCGAGGAGTGAGGCGTACCTTATTATGTACGCCGCAATGACGAGCTTTGATGACGACAAAGCAGATGGGACTTTTTCAGCTACCTGTTTAGATTGTATTACCGGCATAAAGGATGTCAAGAACGGGACTGAAAAAGCTGTCAGGCAAATTCCTTTGAAAGGGCTGAGCGCAAGCTGGCAAGGGTCTGTTCGAGTTGGGCTGTTGTATAAGGCACTGCCGGCCCGCTTCCCCAAACAGGGCCGGGCCAGGCGCGGTCAGTCCTGGTCCTGCCGACGACATGGACATGGAGCTGCGGCACGAGGTTGCCGAGCGCGCCCATGTTTATTTTATCGGGGCTGAAAGCGGCGCTTATGGCCCTGGCGGCTACGGACGCCTCTTCGATAAGTGTTGCCCTGTCCTCTTTTGAAAGCTCGTGGACCTCGGTTGCCCCTTCCCGCATGGGCACGAGTATGAGCCACGGGAAGTGTGAGTCGTTCATGAGGAGGACGCGGCAGAGCTTCAGGTCCATAACCTTTACGGTGTCGTTCCTGAGTCGTTCGTGGAGTGTGAAGTTATTCATTTTATGTTCAGCTTTTTCTTTCCGCTAAAAGCTTATCGACCTCTTCGAGCACCGTCTTCACTATCTCCTGTTCTTTTACCTTCCTAACCTGAACGCCTTTGATATAGAGCATGCCTGCGCCGTCGCCTCCGGCTATGCCTATATCGGCCTCCATCGCCTCTCCAGGGCCGTTCACGACGCAGCCCATTATGGCTATCTTGACCGAGTCTTTCAAATGGGCGAGGCTCTCTTCTATCTCCTTGGCGATGGAGATGCTGTTGAACTTGAGCCTGCCGCAGGTCGGGCATGATATTATCGTAGCGCCGCGCTTTCTCATCTCGAGGGCCTTCAGTATCTCCCAGCCTGCCCTCACCTCGTCCACAGGGTCGCCGGTAAGGGAGACGCGCATGGTGTCCCCGATGCCTTCCGAAAGGAGTATACCCAGGCCAGCCGCTGATTTTATCGTGCCTGAAAAGAGCGTGCCTGCCTCGGTTATGCCGATGTGGAACGGGTAGTCGACCTGCTCTGCCAGCAGCCTGTAGCTTTTGACGGTCAAAGGCACGCTCGAAGCCTTGAGAGAGACTTTTATCTCGCGGAAATCCATCTCCTCAAGTATCGAGATATGGCGCATCGCGCTCTCCACAAGCGCCTCAGGCGTGGGGTGCCCGTAGCGGGCGAGTATGTCCTTCTCTAAAGAGCCGGCGTTAACGCCTATCCTTATGGGCACGCCCCGGGCGGCCGCGCCCTTTACAACCTGCCTTATCCTGTCCGCGTCGCCTATGTTGCCAGGGTTTATTCTCAGGCAGTCTACGCCACCATCGAGACAGGCGATCGCGAGCCTCCAGTCAAAATGGATATCAGCGACAAGGGGAATGGATATTGCTTTTTTTATCTCCCCTACGGCATTCGCCGAATCCATGTCCGGGACCGCCACGCGCGCTATCTCGCAGCCCGCCTCAACAAGAGAGTTTATCTGTGCTACCGTCGCGGCAATGTCACGGGTATCCGTGTTCGTCATCGACTGCACGGTTACGGGCGCATCCCCGCCAACTTTCACGCCGCCTATATTCAATTGTCTTGTTTTTCTTCTCGCCATATCCGACAAATATACTATAACCCGGCTCCATTTTCACCACGAAATAAAGGCGGGCTTGACCAGAGGCACGAAAGCGTATTATCCTTCCTTTTCATGCGCATTGAACCAATACAAGGCGTAACGCCGCAGGCCGCTTTCCTGGCCCTTAGAAAACTGGGAAGGCCCTTTTTATTTTCAGGCAGCGCCGCCACAGGCAGGAGATATTCCTACGCCGGGGCCGGGCCGCTTTCAACAATGGGTATGGATAAGGTAGCCGATCCGTTCGAGGCTCTCTCCAAGGCGCTTACTGAAAGCAAGGCCGGAAAAGGCCCGTTCCCCTTTTTAACTGGGGCTGTCGCGTACTTCTCGTACGACCTCAAGGGGCTCATCGAGCCTGGCCTGTCATTCAAGAAAAAAGACGGCCCCGATATTCCCCTTTTCATGGCTGGATTATACGACCCGGTGTTTGTCTACGACCACGAGGAGCGCAAGGGATACCTGGCATCCCGGTCAGCGGCCGCCGAGAGGATAGCGGCTTTCATGAAGCTGCTCGAAAGCGCTCCATCGTTTGCAGCCGCTTCCATCCCGAAGGCAAAAAGGTTTTCATCCGACACTTCGAAAGAAGAGTACATATCGAAAGTCATAAAGGCAAAAGAGTATATCGCCTCAGGCGACATCTACCAGATAAACCTTTCGCACAGGCTTTCGATTCAGTGGGCAGGAGACCCGTTTGCACTTTATATGAAGCTCCTCGAGACGCACCCCGCGCCCTTGAGCTCGTACCTTGATTTTGGCAGCTTCCAGATAATCTCCAACTCGCCTGAAGTCCTCTTGAGGGTCGAGGACGACATTGCCGAGACCTGCCCCATCAAGGGTACCCGGCGCCGCGGACACGATTCAAAAGAGGACAACGCGCTTGTAGAAGAACTCCGCGCCAGCCGCAAGGAGAGGGCCGAGCATGTCATGATAGTCGACCTGGAAAGAAGCGACCTGGGCAAGGTATGCCTGCCCGGCTCCGTCGAGGTCTCTTCGTTCGAAGAGGTAGTAACCTACCCCCATCTTCATCACATGGTCTCGACAATAAAAGGTAAGCTGACGACGTCGATAGATGCACCAATGGCATTAAAGGCCCTTTTCCCGGGCGGCTCCATAACAGGGGCCCCGAAGGTGCGGGCCATGCAGATAATAGACGAGATCGAAAATTCGGCCCGTTCGATTTATACCGGAGGCATCGGCTGGTTCGACCAATCAGGTTGGGCTGAAATTTCCGTCGCCATAAGGACAGCAGTGTACAAGGACGGCCGTCTAAGCCTGAGCGTCGGCGGAGGCATCGTCGCCGACTCTGTGCCGGAAGATGAATACGACGAGACTATACTCAAAGCTCAGGATTTCCTGAGAGCGCTGGGGGTTGCCTGATGAAGGAATTCGTATACCTGAATGGAAAGACCACGCCCGCTGAAAAAGCCTGCGTTAGCGTATTCGACCGGGGCCTGACCTACGGCGACGGGCTGTATGAGACGATGAAGGCCCTTGACGGCAAGCCCCTTTTCCTGAAGGAGCATCTGAAAAGACTCCTTCACGGGGCAAGAGAGCTTCACATGGACAGCCGTTTACTGAAGCCGTTTGTGGACGAGATAAAGGCCGGGGCAATAGAAACGCTCCTCAGGAAAAACCGCCTGGAAGAGGGCGAGACATACCTAAAGCTGATGGTCACAAGAGGCGCGGACAGGGCGAGCCACCTGCCGACAAAAGCCGTCCTGCCCACGACCGTCATTGTCACTAAAAAAATAGATACCGCGTCCCTCTCAAGACTCAGGGAAAGGGGCGCCTCCGCTGTTACGGTCGCGGACATCTCCCCTGCCCTTCCGGGAGTAAAGTCGCTCAACTATCTCGCGAGCGTACTTGCCAGAATGGAAGCCAACAAGGCCGGAGCCTTTGAAGCGCTTTTCACAAAGGACGGGCTTGTTACCGAAGGCAGCTCTTCCAATGTTTTCGCTGTCAAGGACGGCCAGGTCATAACGCCTCCGCTTGCGGCCGGCCCTTCAGGCGGCGTCCTTCCCGGGGTCATAAGGGGCGAGGTCAAACGGCTGGCGGCTGGAAACAAGATTCCATTCTCCGAGTCCCCGCTTTCAATAAGCGCCCTTGAAACGGCTGACGAAGCCTTCCTTACAAACTCGATAATGGAAGCCGTGCCGCTCATTAAAATTGGAAAAAAGAAAATCGGCAATGGCAGGCCCGGGCCCGTGACAAGGCTTTTCCAGAGGCTGCTGAGGCCTTTTGACACAGGCCTCTAAGGGTTTTGCGCTCCTTGATTTTCGAGACCCGTTAAGTTATATTTTTAAGATGGAAAAACCAAAGAGGCAAAGCGGCCCTGCAAGCGCCTCCCGTGATTCGAGGGAGCTTGAGCTTAACAGGCTTCAACTCGCCACTTTCACGGAAATAGGGAAGGCCATAACCTCCTCTCGCGACCTTAAAGAAATTCTCAGCATGGTCATGGAGAAGATAAGCGAACTTCTCCAGCCGAAGAACTGGTCACTGCTCCTCCTTGACAATGAGACGAACGAACTCAAGTTCGAGATAGTGGTGGGAGCCGGGTCCAAGAAGCTCAAGGACCTGAGACTCAAAGTCGGGGAGGGAGTTGCCGGATGGGTCGCAAGGGAGATGAAGCCCCTTCTTGTCCCGGATGTCAATAAAGACCCGCGCTTTTGCAAGAAGGCCGACGAGGTCTCTCACTTCACCACTCAATCAATCATCTGCGTCCCGCTTACGACCCGCGGCAAGTGCCTCGGCGTCATCGAACTCATAAACAAGGTCGAGGAGGGCGCGGGCTTTTCCGAAGGAGACCTCCTCGTGCTCACGACGCTTGCCGACTTCACCGCCATCGCCATTGAGAACGCCATGTTCCTCAACAAGGTCCAGGAACTGACCATCACGGACGACCTCACGAAGTTGTACAATTCGAGGTTTCTTCACAGCAGGCTCGACTACGAGGTCGAGAGGGCAAGGCGGTTCAATTACGAGATCTCGATGATATTCCTCGACCTGGATTATTTCAAGGAAGTGAACGATGTCCATGGACACCTCTCAGGGAGCAAGCTCCTGAGGGAAGTCGCGGGGCTGCTGGCTTCCATGCTGCGCACTGTCGACATGGCGTGCAGGTACGGCGGTGACGAGTTCATCATCCTCATGCCGGGAACTTCCAAAAAAAACGCCGCGCTTGTGGCGGAGAAGCTCAGAGCGTCCATAAAGGAAAAGGCGTTCCTCGCGGACGAAGGAATCAATATCCGCCTCACCGCCAGCTTCGGCGTGGCGTCCTTTCCGCAGGACGCGAACAGCAAGGAAGAGCTCATCCATAAGGCGGACCACGCCATGTATGACGCGAAGAACAGGACCAGGGACGCTGTAGCCGAGGCCTGAAGGCTCATTATAACTGTGAGTACGGACACAGACTCTTTTTCAGCCGGATGGTAAACATGGTCTCTGCGGGGAAGACTCAGCCCCGTAAGGAACGAGCAGGTTTCATTACGATGCACCCGTATTTTTTTGGTGTTTTGGGCTGACGCCCGGGCCAGAGCCCAGGGCAATCATTTTCATCAGGAGGTCGTAAAAATGAAGAGAATAACCATTGCCTTGATAACCGGGCTTATGCTCGTTGGGTGCGCTTCAGTGACGAAGACCGAAGGCGTCAAGGTAGACAGGGAAAAGGTGCTCGAATTGAAGCCCGGCGTGACCACGAGACAATCCGTCCTGCAAGCCTTCGGAGCGCCCTCAGAGGTGAGCTTCGAGAACAACGAGGAGCGGATGTCTTATGTGTTCAAAGAAAAGAAAACCCCCGCGTACTTCGGGGGTATCGTTGAGAATGATGTTATAAGCAGGGAGAAGAAGACAGTACTTGAAGTGGTCTTCAGGAACGACATAGTCCACTCTTACAGGTATAAGAGCTCTGAGAACTGAGGCGCGCCGTCAGGCGCCCTCACCCTCTTTAAGCACGGCGTCCTTGCAGGCCTTGGCTATTCTGAATTTTACGGCCTGCCTTGCCGGTATCTGTATCTCTTCCCCTGTCCTGGGGTTCCTTCCGGTCCTCGCTGGCCGGTTCACAAGTACGAGCTTGCCTATGCCCGGTACGGTGAACTGGTTCTTGGCTTCCTTGTAGGCCAGATCCGAAAGCTTTGCGAGCACTTCCTTCACGGACTTCTTCGGCACACCCGTGTCTTTTGATATCTGGTCTTCGATCTGTGATTTGGTCATAGGCTTTGACATGGCACCTCCAGTTTTTGGGCTCTCGCGGCCCTTAAGGATACGGGCGGGGGTGGCGGCCGGAGCGGACCGATTGGTGCCTTCACGGCTGGGCCGGACCCCGCATATAGATTATAGAGGAATTTGCAATAAAATCAATTTAACCCAGTGAAAACGCAAACGCTTGATGCTGGAGAACCAGCCACGCCCGGACATATTGAGACCCGGACAACCGCGACATGATTCCGCGCATACACAAAGCTAGAGCCGGGCCGAACGCGAGCTGGCGTCAGCGAATAAAAAAAGGGCGGGTCTTTCAACCCGCCCTTTGTAAAAAACATCCTCAGGATTCAGACTCTGCGGCCTTTTTCCTGGTCCTCTTCACAGCGGGCTTGGCTTCAGCTTCGCCTTCGACGGCGGCCTTTGCCTTTTTCGGGGCAGCAGCCTTCTTAGGGGCGGAGGCCGATTTCGCCTTTGCCGGGGCGGCCTTCTCGGCTGCCGGGGCCTTTGCCTTCTTTACGGGTGCCTTTTTCTTGGGTGCGGCTTCCGCTACAGCGACCTGCGCACCTTCGACAAGCTCTATCATCGCCATCGCGGCGTTGTCACCAGGCCTGTTGCCAAGCTTGAATATCCTGGTGTACCCGCCGTTGCGCTCCTTGTACTGAGGGGCGAGGGCGTCAAAAAGCTTTGTCACGGCGGCCTTATTCTTCATGAAGGCCATGGCCCTGCGCCTTGCGGCCACGCTTCCGTCCTTGCCGAGGGTGATCATCTTTTCGGCGTAGCTCCTCAGCACTTTCGCCTTGGGCGTGGTAGTCCTTATCCTTCCGTACATGACAAGATCATTGGTCATGTTGGAAAGCATGCTCTTAAGATGGCTGTAAGTCCTGTCAAACCTTTTTTCGTCTCTATTATGTCTCATAAGGCAATCCCCTTAAGCGGTCTCCTTCTGCTCAGAATGCGTGGCGTCAAGGTCCTTGCGAGAAGGGAACCCGTCGAGTTTCATCCCGAAGTCAAGTCCCATTCCCTTCAGGATCTCTTTTATCTCGTTAAGCGACTTCCTGCCGAAGTTCTTGGTCCTGAGCATCTCCTGCTCGGACTTCTGAACCATCTCGCCGATGTACTTTATGTCTGCGTTCTTAAGACAGTTCGCCGACCTCACGGAAAGCTCGAGTTCGTCTACGGTCTTGAAAAGATTGTCATTGAACTGGGGCTTTGCCTCTCCCCTCTCACCGCCAGCTTCCTCATCGCCCTCTTCAAAGGTGATGAATACGCTGAGCTGGTCTTTGAGTATCTTCGCGGCAACCGCAACCGCGCTCTGCGGGTCTATGGCGCCGGTTGTCCAGACCTCGAGCACGAGCTTGTCGTAATCGGTCCTCTGTCCGACCCTGGCATGGGTAACATTGAAGTTGACCCTGCTCACGGGCTGAAAAATGGAGTCGATAGCGATAGTCCCTATCGGCATCTCGGGGAGCTTGTTCCGTTCGGAAGAGACATATCCCTTGCCGGTGCTTACATTGAGTTCGCAATCGAACTTGGAGTCCCTGGAAACTGTCGCTATGTGCTGGTCAGGGTTCAATACCTCGACAGTAGCGTCGGATATTATGTCGCCGGCCCTTATAACATTGTCGCCGCTGCTCTTTATCCTTATGGTCTTGGGGCCATCGCCATGGAGCTTGAGCCTGACCTGCTTAAGGTTCAGAATGATGTCGGAGACATCTTCCTTAACCCCGGGCACGGATGAAAACTCGTGCAGAACGCCGTCTATCTTGACAGATGTGATCGCGGCTCCCTGAAGGGATGAGAGCAGAATCCTTCTCAAGGCGTTTCCTATCGTTACGCCGAAACCCCTCTCAAGAGGCTCAGCCACGAATTTGCCGTAGGTGAGCGTTAGTGTGTCCTTATCCACCTCGAGCTTTTTCGGTTTAATAAGGTCACGCCAGTTTTTTTGCATGGTGTACCCGTCCTTGTCTAAAAATTATGGTCAGACCTGAATAATAAATATCCGCCGCGGGACAGCCCCGCCAGAACTGGGCTTAGGTCTTCCAGAAATTATTTGGAGTATAGCTCGACTATGAGCTGCTCGTGCATCGGCAGCGTCGTGTCGTCCCTCCTGGGCAACCTCACGACTGTAGCCTTCAGGTTGTCCTTGTCGAGACTGAGCCACTCCGGAACCCCATGCCTGCTCTCGGCCGACTTGATGTTGTCGGCGATCCTGGGCTCCTTCTTTCTCTTGTCGGCTATCTCGATGACATCGTTCTGCTTTACCCTCAAAGAAGGGATATCGACTTTCTTGCTGTTGATGCGGATGTAACCGTGCGTGACCATCAGCCTGGCCTGAGTCCTTGAGCCCGCCATGCCGGTCCTGTAAAGGACATTGTCGAGCCTTCTTTCAAGAAGGGAGATAAGGTTCTCGCCGGTGATACCCTTGCCCCTCTCGGCGTCCTTGAAGGTATTCCTGAACTGGTTCTCCATAAGGCCGTAGACTCTCTTGACCTTCTGCTTTTCCCTCAACTGCAGGGCGTATTCGGAGACCTTTCCCCTTCCTTGGCCGTGCTGCCCGGGAGCGTAAGCCCTCCGCTCGAAAGCGCACTTGTCAGTGAAACACCTCTCGGCCTTGAAAAAAAGCTTAGACCCCTCGCGCCTGCAGATCTTGCAAACAGATTCCGTATACCTTGCCAACTTCTTTCCTCCCTTTTTCACCGCAGGATGGGACTAAGCCCTCAAGCGGGAGCGCCCAAGGGGGCGCGAAAAATTCGTTCTATTAGACCCTGCGCCTCTTGGGAGGCCTGCAGCCGTTGTGCGGCAGCGGGGTCACATCCCTTATAAGGCTTATGCTGAAACCGGCTGCCTGCAGGGACCTTAACGCCGCTTCCCTGCCCGCTCCGGGGCCGTTTATGAAAACATCGACAGTCTTCATGCCGCTGTCTATGGCCTTCTTTGCCGCGACTTCAGCCGCGACCTGCGCCGCGAAGGGAGTACCCTTCCTGGAGCCCTTGAAGCCCTGAGCGCCTGAGCTGGACCAGGCGATGACATTACCAGCCGGATCGCTTATGCTTATGATGGTATTGTTAAAGGTCGACTTGATGTGCGCGACGCCCTTGGATACCGTTCTTTTTTCTTTCTTGACTTTCGACATCTATGTCCTCCGGACCTCAAATTCTTATCTAGCGGTTATCAGCTTTTAAACAGAACAGGCCCTGAGAGGGCGCAATTTTGTATTATGCCCCAAGTCCTGAGTAAAAATCCAGTATTTTTTAACAGGGCCTACTCGGCCTTCCTGCCGGACACGACGCCCTTCCTGGGGCCCTTGCGGGTCCTGGCGTTGGTGTGAGTCCTCTGGCCGTGCACGGGAAGGTTCTTCCTGTGGCGTATGCCCCTGTAGCTGCCGATGTCGATGAGCATCTTTATGTGCATGGACACCTCTTTCCTCAAGTCACCTTCGACCTTGAAGTCGGTGTCGATTGCCTTCCTGATGGCCGCGATCTGGGGCTCGGTAAGGTCCTGCACTTTTATTGAGGGCTCTACCTGGGCCATTCCAAGTATCTTCTTGG
>MGPK01000006.1:0-7736 GCA_001795535.1 Deltaproteobacteria bacterium GWA2_54_12 | reverse complement strand
ACCCGCGATCCTTGCCAACTTGATTCCTCCTTTTACTATGCTGACGAAAGGCCTTGGCCTTGTATTATCCCTGCCTCTGCTTGTGCTTGGGGTTTTCGCAAACCACCCTTACCACACCGCTTCTCTTCACGATCTTGCACTTCGTGCAGATCTTTTTTACCGAGCTCCTTACCTTCATCTCATTCCCCTTCGAATCGTTTCAATAATTCCTTACTTTGCCCTGTATGTTATCCTGCCCCTGGTGAGGTCATAGGGTGAAAGCTCAATAGTAACCTTGTCCCCGGGGAGTATCTTTATGAAATGCATCCTCATCTTGCCGGACACATGGGCCAGAACCTTGTGCCCGTTCTCGAGCTCTACCCTGAACATGGCGTTCGGCAGAGTCTCTATTACCGTACCTTCAACCTGTATCGCCTCTTCCTTTGCCATTCCGTTCCTTTTTGAGATTATATCATCGTGAGCACGCGAGGCCCGTCAGGGGTTATCGCTACAGTGTGCTCGAAGTGCGCCGAGAGTTTGCCGTCAGCGGTGACGGCCGTCCAGCCGTCCGCAAGTATCTTTACGGCCCATCCGCCTGAATTTATCATCGGCTCGATGGCCAGAACCATTCCTGTCTTGAGCTTTACTCCCCTTCCGGGTATCCCGAAGTTGGGGACCTGGGGAGGCTCGTGAAGTTCCCGGCCTATACCGTGGCCCACGAACTCCCTTACTACGGAAAAGCCCTGCGGCTCTACATGAGACTGCACCGCCGAGGATATATCGAGGAGCCTGTTGCCTTCCCGGGCAGCCTCTATGGCTTTCCCGAGAGATTCCTCAGTCACCCTCACGAGCCTGGCGGCCTCTTCCGAGACCTTGCCTACGGGAACGGTCACAGCTGCGTCGCCATAAAAACCTTCTACTAACGCGCCGTAGTCAATGCTTACGATATCGCCTTCTTTCAGGACCTTCTTAGAGGGCATCCCATGCACGACCTCGTTGTTTACCGATGTGCACAGGCAGAAGGGGTAACCCCTGTATCCCTTGAAGGCAGGCGAGGCCTTTCTTTTGATCGTCTCTTCTTCTGCTATCTTTTCAAGGTCCAGGGTTGTTGCGCCCGGCCTGACATTTCCTTTTAGGACCTCGAGGACTTCGGCCACTACGGCTCCGGCCCTTCGCATGGTCTCAATTTCATCAGGAGACTTTATTATTATCGCTTCCCTGCTCAATGGCCCCCACGATGGTCATGGTTATCTGATCGACTGAGCCCTTGCCGTCGACCGCCCTGTAAAGGCCTTTTGTGGAGTAATATTCCACAAGAGGGTAGGTCTCCTGCTCATAGACCTTGAGCCTTGCCTCGATGGTATCCTCTTTGTCGTCGTCCCTCTGGTATATCTCGGAGCCGCACTTGTCGCACATCCCGATATTGACAGGGGGGTTGAAGATGGTGTGATAGCTCGCGCCGCACTTCCTGCACACCCTGCGCCCGGAAAGACGCCTTATAAGCTCTTTCCTGTCGACCTCTATGCCTATTACCGACCCGATGGATTTCCCCATCGAGAAAAGTGTCTTCTCAAGGACCTCGGCCTGGTTTATGTTCCTCGGAAAGCCGTCGAGGATAAACCCGGACTTGGCATCTTCTTCATTTATACGGTCAACTACCATGCCTACTACTATATCATCGGGCACCAGGGCCCCTTTATCCATGTACTCTTTTGCTTTAAGGCCGAGCTGTGTCTTGCTCCTTACATTGGCGCGCAGGATGTCGCCGGTCGATATCTGCGGTATCCTGAACTTTTCGGAAAGGATATTCCCCTGCGTTCCCTTGCCTGCCCCTGGAGCCCCGAGAAGGATGATGTTCATGACAGGCCTCTACCTTTTATTTTACCTTTTTTAAGCAGCCCCTCGTAGCTCCTGGCCAGCATATGAGACTCTATCTGCTGGGCCGTATCCATCCCGACGCCGACGACGATAAGCAGCGCCGTGCCGCCGAAGTAGAAAGGCGCGTTGAACTCGGCTACAAGGAAAGACGGCAGCACGCAGACGGCGGCAAGGTAAGCGGCTCCCCAGACAGTAAGCCTCGTGAGCACCGTATCCAGGTAATCGGCTGTGTTCGCACCCGGCCTGATCCCCGGCACGAAGCCGCCGTACTTCTTAAGGTTCTCCGCGACATCCTTCGGGTTGAACTGTATCGCGGTGTAGAAAAAGGTAAAGAATACTATTAACACGACATAAAGCAGATTGTAAAGCAAACCATCAGGCATGAGGCTGTTGGAAATCCACTTCATGTACGGCACATCTATGAAGTTGGCGATGGTCGCCGGGAAAACAATTATTGACGAGGCGAATATGGGCGGTATGACGCCGGAGGTGTTGACCTTCAACGGCAGGTGCTGGGTGCCTCCGCCCATGACTTTTCTACCGACCACCCTCTTCGGGGACTGAATCGGAATCTTTCTCTGCCCCATCTCCATAAAGACGATGAAGGCCACGACAGCGACCATGAGAGCGAGGAGGAAGAATATAACGAAAATGCTCATCTCGCCAGCCCGCACGAGCAACACGGTATTGTACATGGCCGACGGCATGTTTGCAACTATTCCGACGAAAATTATGAGAGATATGCCGTTTCCGACGCCCCTCTCGGTAATCTGCTCACCCAGCCACATGAGGAACGCGGTCCCCGAAGTGAGCGTGATCATCGTCAGGATCCTGAAGTCCCAGCCCGGACTGAGGACTATAGGCTCTCCTGCGGGCCCTCTCATCGACTCGAGGCCCACGGCTATCATGAAGCCCTGGACCAGGCTGAGTACGATAGTGGAGTACCTGGTGTATTGCGTAATCGTTTTTCTTCCGGCGTCGCCTTCTTTCTGGAGCTTTTCAAGCTGCGGCACGACGGCCGTAAGGAGCTGAATAATGATGGATGCGCTGATGTAGGGCATTATGCCCAGCGCAAAAACGGAGAAACGCTCGAGCGCTCCTCCGGTGAACATCGTCGCGAAGTCAAGGAGCGTGCCGCTGGCAGACTTGAAAAAGCCTGCGAGGGCCTCGCTGTCAATTCCGGGCGTGGGTATGAAAACGCCGAACCGGAAGATCGCGAGCATCACGAGCGTTATAAGAATACGGCGGTTTAGCTCCGGAATCTTGCTTATGTTCGGAGTGAGAGCCGCCAACTCAGATAACCTCCGCCACTCCGCCAGCCGCGGTTATCTTATCGATGGCGGACTTGCTGAAGCTGTTGGCCTTTACCGTTACGGCAACTGTTATCTCACCTTCGCCGAGGATCTTCACGAGCATCTTCCTCTTGATGAGGCCCTTGTCAAGTATCGAGGCCGGATCGACGGTCTCGCCGGCCTTGAAAGCCTTTGCGATGGCACCGATGTTCACGACCTGGTACGCGGTCCTGAAAATGTTGGTAAAGCCCCTCTTGGGGAGCTTTCTCTGCAGAGGCATCTGGCCGCCCTCGAAACCGGGCTTTATGTTGCCGCCGCTCCTCGCGGTCTGGCCCTTGCCGCCCCTTCCGGAGGTCTTGCCGAGACCTGAGCCTTCACCGCGGCCGCGCCTCGTCTTTTTCTGATTCGCGCCCTTGGGCGCCTTAAGCCTGTCCAGCATCTATAATCCCCTTGAAGCTCTTTTCTAGGTTAGAATATTAAACGGCGCTTACGCCTCTTCGACCGTTACCAGGTGGGAGACCTTGCCTACCATGCCCCTTATCGAGGCGGTATCATTGAGCACCTTTGTGGAGTTGGTCTTCTTAAGCCCCAGGCCGAGGAGTATTATCCTGAGCCTTTCGGTAGCGGGGCGCCTTTTGAGAGTTACCTTTATCTTCCTGTCCATCACATTACCTCTGCGAGTTGCTTGCCTCTGATCTCCGCAACATACTCAGGGCTCCTGAGCTGGGACAGGGCATCCATTGTGGCCTTTACGACATTGTGGGGGTTGTTCGTGCCGATGCACTTGGTGAGCACATTGGTTATGCCCACAGACTCGACAACCGCCCTCACCGCGCCGCCAGCTATTATGCCGGTACCGGGGGATGCGGGCCTCAGGAAGACCCTGCCTGCCCCGAAAGCGCCTGTCACCTCGAAAGGGATGGTGCCGTCTTTCACTATGGGAACGCGAATCAGTGATTTCTTGGCCTGCTCTATCGCCTTTCTTATGGCTTCAGGGACTTCGTTGGCCTTGCCCAGGCCTATGCCTACGTGACCCTTAGCGTCGCCGACGACCACTACGCAGTTAAAGCTGAACCTCTTGCCGCCCTTGACAACCTTGGCGACCCTGTTGAGGTATACGAGCTTATCTTTAAGCTCCAAGGCGTTTGTGTCTATCTTCTCCAAAAAAAGCCTCCCTTATTGATTCTTGTTTGGAGGTAACCCCAAAACCGGATGAATTATGTTAACTGCCTGCCTGTAGAGATCAGAACTTGAGGCCGGCTTCTCTCGCGCCGTCTGCCAAGGCCTTTATCCTGCCGTGGTAGATGTAGCCAGACCTGTCGAACACGACCTTGTCTATGCCCTTTTCAATAGCAAGCTTGCCGATGGTCTCGCCGACCTTCTTGGCGGCGTCAATCTTCTTGCCGTCAAGGCCTTCAAGAGCCTTGATCTTTGTCGAGGCCGACACAAGCGTCTTGCCGGAAACATCGTCTATTATCTGCGCGTACATGTGCTTGTTGGACCTGTGCACATTGAGTCTGGGGCGCTCTGGCGTTACCTTTATCTTCCTGTCCATCACATTACCTCTGCGAGTTGCTTGCCTCTGATCTCCGCAACATACTCAGGGCTCCTGAGCTGGGACAGGGCATCCATTGTGGCCTTTACGACATTGTGGGGGTTGTTCGTGCCGATGCACTTGGTGAGCACATTGGTTATGCCCACAGACTCGACAACCGCCCTCACCGCGCCGCCAGCTATTATGCCGGTACCGGGGGATGCGGGCCTCAGGAAGACCCTGCCTGCCCCGAAAGCGCCTGTCACCTCGAAAGGGATGGTGCCGTCTTTCACTATGGGAACGCGAATCAGTGATTTCTTGGCCTGCTCTATCGCCTTTCTTATGGCTTCAGGGACTTCGTTGGCCTTGCCCAGGCCTATGCCTACGTGACCCTTAGCGTCGCCGACGACCACTACGCAGTTAAAGCTGAACCTCTTGCCGCCCTTGACAACCTTGGCGACCCTGTTGAGGTATACGAGCTTATCTTTAAGCTCCAAGGCGTTTGTGTCTATCTTCTCCAAAAAAAGCCTCCCTTATTGATTCTTGTTTGGAGGTAACCCCAAAACCGGATGAATTATGTTAACTGCCTGCCTGTAGAGATCAGAACTTGAGGCCGGCTTCTCTCGCGCCGTCTGCCAAGGCCTTTATCCTGCCGTGGTAGATGTAGCCAGACCTGTCGAACACGACCTTGTCTATGCCCTTTTCAATAGCAAGCTTGCCGATGGTCTCGCCGACCTTCTTGGCGGCGTCAATCTTCTTGCCGTCAAGGCCTTCAAGAGCCTTGATCTTTGTCGAGGCCGACACAAGCGTCTTGCCGGAAACATCGTCTATTATCTGCGCGTACATGTGCTTGTTGGACCTGTGCACATTGAGTCTGGGGCGCTCTGGCGTGCCCTTTATCTTCTTTCTAACGCGCTCTTTTCTTCTTTCCCAGCCGCTGAGCTTTATCACTCTTCCGTTCATCTGCCTTATTTACCTCCGGCCTTGCCGGCCTTTCCGGCCTTTCTCCTGATTACCTCATCGGAGTACTTGATGCCTTTGCCCTTGTAAGGCTCCGGCTTTCTGAAAGCCCTTATGTCCGCGGCCACCTTGCCCACGAGCTGCTTGTCGGCGCCCTTGACCGTGATCGAGGTCTGCTTTTCGACAGTCGCGCTTATACCCTGGGGGAGCTCATACTTGACCGGGTGCGAATAACCGAGTGCGAGGTTCAGAAGGTTACCCTGGACATCGGCCTTGTAACCTACGCCGACGATGTCGAGCTTTTTCTGAAAGCCTTCGGTCACGCCCTTGACCATGTTAGCTATAAGGGTCCTGGTGAGGCCGTGCAGAGCCTTCGGGATCCTTGTGTCGTCCACCCTGGTAACTTGTATCTGGGTGTCCGTCATCTCGACCTTTACTTCACTGCGCAGCGGCAGTTCGAGAACGCCCTGTGGGCCGGACACCTTCATGAGATTGCCTTCGAAAGCGATCTTCACGCCGGCTGGTACTGCGATTGCGAGTTTTCCTATCCTTGACATTTCTGAATCCCTCTCGGTCAGTTAATAGCGTCTGGACCGCGCTTAATATACTGTGCAGATGAGCTCACCGCCGACTCCGAGCTCACGGGCCTTCCTGTCAGTCATGAGGCCCTGGGAGGTGGAGACGATGGCGATGCCCAGGCCGTTTAAAACCTTGGGTATCTCTTCCTTGCCGACATACTTCCTGAGGCCAGGCTTGCTCACCCTCTTGATGTTGGTGATTGTGGTCCTCTTACCGGCTCCCCACTTGAGCTGTATCTTTATGAAGCCCCTTGCGCCATCCTTGTAGGTGGAAAAATCCTTAACATACCCTTCCTCCTTCAAAATCTTCGCAATATCGAGCTTCACTGTAGAGGCCGGTATTTTGACCTCCTGCTGTTTCGCCTGGACCGCGTTTCTTACTCTGGTGAGCATGTCCGCGATCGGATCAGTCATTGACATCTTTTGCTTCTCCGTTATATCTAATGTTTTACCAGCTGGCCTTCACGACACCCGGGAGGTCGCCCTTCAGGGCCATCTTCCTCATGCAGAGCCTGCACATGTCGAACTTCCTGTAATAGGCTCTCGACCTGCCGCAGATGGGGCAGCGGTTGTACTCCCTGACCTTGAACTTCGCCTTTCTCTTGGCCTTCGCGATGAGCGACTTCTTAGCCACCTGTTACCTCCGGATATACTTTGCTCAGCTTCTGAAGGGCATGCCAAGGTACTTCAAAAGCGCCTTCGCCTCTTCATCGGTCTTAGCAGTCGTGTTTATGGTTATATTAAGGCCCCTGATCTTGTCAATCTTGTCGTACTCGATCTCGGGGAAAATTATCTGCTCTTTAACGCCTATCGTGTAGTTGCCCCTGCCGTCGAAGGACCTGTCGGGCATGCCCTTGAAATCCCTGATCCTGGGGACTGCGAAGCTTACGAAGCGATCGAAGAACTCGAACATCTTGGGGCCACGGAGCGTTACCATGCAGCCAATCGGCATACCGGCGCGGAGCTTAAAGGTCGCAATTGACTTCTTCGCCTTGGTAACGACCGGCTTCTGGCCGGTTACGGCCGTAAGGTCGCGGGTGGCCGCGTCAATGAGCTTTACATCCTTTACCGCTTCGCCGAGACCGATGTTGAGCGTTATCTTCTCGAGCTTGGGAACCTGCATGACGCTGGAGTAGCTGAACTCCTTCATCATCGCGGGGATAACATCTTTTGTGAATTTTTCCTTGAGCCTCGTAGTCATTTATCAAGTACCTCACCGCACTTTTTGCAGACCCTGACCCTGCGGTCGCCGTCAAGCGCCTTGCCTGTCCTGACAGGGCCTTTGCACTTGCCGCACAGGAGCATCACATTGGAGGCGTGTATCGGGGCCTCTTTCTCGATTATTCCGCCGTGCTTGTACTTCGCCGAAGGCTTCTGATGGCGCTTGACCATGTTGAGCTTCTCAACATAGACCTTTTCCTTCTCGGGATCCACCCTGAGGACCTTGCCGGTCTTGCCCTTTTCCTTGCCGGCCACAACCATTATCTGGTCGTCTTTCCTTATCTTCAATGCCAT
>MGPK01000005.1:234-10115 GCA_001795535.1 Deltaproteobacteria bacterium GWA2_54_12 | reverse complement strand
TGTAAACGCTTTTCTCGACTAGGCCATTTAAAGTTGAAGGTAAGGTTTACATAGATTTTTGGTCTATCAGCGTAACCAAATCGTAACCGAAATCGTCCAAAAAGGCCTAAAAGGGCGGAAAATACGTAAAGGACGGAAGGCTAAAAACGCTTATATTTCAATGAAGTGCAGGTAAAAGGCCCGGTTATGAATTTTGATTTAACGCGCTCATAACCCGAAGGTCGCAGGTTCAAATCCTGTCCCCGCTACCAAATTGAAAAAGAGGGCGTCCTTGGACGCCCTCTTTTTTTATTTCCGTTATGCAATCGTAGGGTGCGCTGTGCGCACCATTTTGTATTCCGCTCTTGGATGAATGCTCTTGAAGAGGATTGAAACAGGCCTTCCGGGGGAAAGGCCGTAGCGGCCCGGCCAGAGTGAGAGAGCTGGAGCGAAGATGCGCGGCCAAATCCTGTCACTGCTACCAGATCTAATCAAGGGGTTATGGCGTAAGATGTAACCCCTTGTTGCGTTCTGGGGGTGAATTTTGTATATTGCTTAAAGTTGGTGCGCACAGCGCACCCTACGAGCTGTAACCCCTTGTTGCTTTTGGGGACTGGATTGCGTATATTGCTTTCTGTTGGTGGACACTGCCCACACTACAAACTGATATTTGGTAAGGCTTATAGGGGTGGGTCGGATGTAACAAGGAATGCTCAAACGCCACATAAAGGAGAGTAAATGGCAAAAGTTAATTTGGATGCTTTGATAGCGAGAGAAGATTTTGAAGCAGAAGAGACATTAAATCCTGGCAAGAAGAAAGAAACAATTTCTATAGAAGACTTAAAAAATGATTCTTTTTTTCTGCAATTTATAAGAAAACCAGACTTCCAAAGAGAAACAAATGAATGGGATAATGAGAGAATTGTGCAGTTCATCGAAAGCTTCATTAATGGTGATTTAATTCCGGCTATTATATTATGGCGAAGCTCATGTGGTTTCCTGTTCGTAATTGACGGATCGCATAGATTGAGTTCTTTAATTGCTTGGATTTATGACGATTACGGCGATGGAAGTAAAACAAAGGAATTTTATGACGGAATTATCCCGGATGAACAAAAAGATGTTGCCCAAGAAACAAGGAAACTCGTTGGAAAAAGAATAGGAACATATGATGATTATCGGCTTGCATTGAAAAATCCTGAGAAGGTTAAGCCGGAAATCATTCAGAAAGCGAAAAATTTGGCTGCATTGGCCATTCAACTTCAGTGGGTAGAGGGCGATGTAAAAAAAGCTGAAACATCATTTTTTAAAATTAATCAACAAGCAGCCCCAATTGATCCTACAGAACTAAAATTGTTGGAATCACGAAAAAAACCAAATTGCATTGCTGCAAGAGCAATAATTAGAAGTGGCACAGGTCATAAATATTGGTCGCAATTTTCTGCAGAAAATCAAAATAAAATTCAGGAAATAGCGAGGGAATTAACGAAATATTGTTTTCTCCCAAGCTAGAAACGCCAGTTAAAACTTTAGATATTCCCATTGGCGGGAAATTGTACTCCGCTCAGACACTGCCTCTAATTTTAGACTTTGTTAACATTACAAACAAGCTTAATAATAACTTCAAAGATACGCTATCGGACGATCAAGACGGGAATTCCACGATAGAGATATTACATATTACAAGAAAAGTGGCGCGTCGAATCAACAGCATACATACATCTTCTTTAGGCCTCCACCCGATTGTCTATTTCTATTCGCAAAAAGGCAGACATAAAATAGCTTCATTTTACGCTACGGTAATATTTCTTATGGAATTAGAAGAAAGGAAAAAACTGAACGAGTTCATCAAAGTACGGGCCGCTTTTGAATCTATTCTTCATGATTTTGATTTTCTGGTTCAGCAAATTCAGCGGCATTACAGAAGTTCTATAGGAAGCTATCCTTATATCAAAGATTATTTCTTTAAAATTATAGATTTGCTGAATAATGGCGTTTTAAAAGATGAGGTTATTAACGAATTACGAAATGATGCTAATTTTCATTATCTAACCATACACACGGATGACATTGTGGTAACTTCTAAAGATTTCACCAGAGAACGAAAAAGCGCGGTTTACATAAGAGACGCAATTAAGAGCGCACTAAAATGTCATATTTGCAACGGATACATTCACAAGAATTCTATAACTATTGATCATATAGATCGAAAAGAAGATGGTGGGGTAGGCTCTATAGATAACGGTAAAATCGCGCATCCGTACTGCAACTCGACTATTAAAAATTAATCCTCTAACTATGCGGTGGCGAATAATTTAATAGCCTTGTAGCCTTTTAGGGTGGGCTGTGCCCACCATCATCTTCTCACGCCACCAGCCGAATGTTTTTCATCGGTGTAAAATAATCAAAAAGCCCCTCCCCGCTACCAAATTGAAAAAGGCCGTAAATCCTCCGGATTTACGGCCTTTTTCTTTGCCCTGAGAAAAGGGTTGCAGCGCTGCCGTAACCTGTTTTCTTTGGACTGTGAATATTTGAATAAGCGCGCAAGCCCTCAGCAAACAAAAGCCCCGCAGGGAATAGCGGGGCCGGTCCTTCTTTCACAGTATTTAGCGACGGGGAGTTATCTCTTGTGCTTTTCAGGTCACATTATTCCGACTTCTTGCGTAAACGGCGTGCAAGAGCCATGCCCCCCAGAACCGAGCCAAGTAAGGCCATGGTAGCAGGTTCAGGGACCTGAGTGGATCCGTTATTCTGTGCAACATTTATTTTGGGCCTGGCAGGCACCACAGTAGGCGGCTCGTTGGGTTCCACTACTGGAGGCACCTTGGTAGGCCCCTCAGCCGGTTCCACTGCTGGAGGCACCTTGGCAGGCGTCCCCTCAGCCGGTTCCACTGCTGGAGGCACCTTGGTAGGCGTCCCCTCAGCCGGGTCCACTGCTGGAGGCACCTTGGTAGGCCCCTCAGCCGGGTCCAGCACCTGATGCACTTTCTTCACCTTCTTCTTAACCACATAAGCCGTATACACCTTCTTAGTATGTGACCCGTAAGTAGAGTCTGTTTTAGTTACGCTTGTGTTTTGTTTCGTATTGGCGGATTTTAACGAAGTCGCATCAGCATCGGATATGGAGAATGCAGCAAGAGTTGCTACTGCTATTACTCCAGTGAGCAGGTGCCTTTTTACCATTACGGACCTCCGTTTATTGAAAAGGGACTCCCCCCTGAGGGGTTTTGTTCCCCGTCGCTCAGAGATAATTGATTCTTGTAGGAGAAGGTTGCGATTCTGTGAATGAGCAGTTAGAAGCGGACAATCGCTTAGCAGGGTCTGATCTGTATAACTGTATAATTCAATTCTGACCCAGTTTCCTCATTTGTCAATTGAGAGCCGCACAGCAGAACGCCACGCTGCCAAAACAGGCAAGGGGTTACAGCGCAAGCTGTAACCCCTTGTTGCCTTTCAGGGATGGATTTTGCATATTGCTTCTGTGGTTAAAGCCAGCTGGGGGTCGCGGCTGAGAAGCATGGGCCGTGTGAGCCTCAAACCGTCGCAACACATTACCGTCTCATCCAGCCTGACCATATTGGAACCCCTTTGTCGTCGCGGAGCTTTAAGGTCTGTTCGCCTTTTTTCACCTCTGAGGCGATTATTGCTGGTTTGCCCTCAAAAGAGACCCTGGAGCCGGTCACCTCCAATTTGTCGCCCTTTTCTAATGCCGCATCCTGCTTTTCAAGGAACCATTCGGGGCCGAGGTGCACCGGAATAGTCTCTGTTCCGGTCCTAAGCGTTATATGCACGCCCTTTGACATCCCTTTCATGGGCTGGAACTCATCGACCGAGACGACCTCGCCTGAAAGCGTCTCTACCTTGGCGGGGTCGTACATCCTCGAATAATTGCCGTCCATGCCCCAGCCGCCGCTTCCCTTGCCCATTCGGGCAATTGCGTCAGTCGAGACCATGAGGCAAAACACAGCCAATACGACGGCTGAAAATCCCGCTCTGTTCATAACTTGCTCCTTTTTGAGATTATGCCCTTCGCTCCATTCTGTCCGTGTTGAGTTTTCTGCGCGGGCTTATTACAGTCAACTATACCGGAATTCAAATGAATATGAATGGCAGGCCCGCATGCGCGGCCTTGACAACCGGCTCAGAGTTGTATTAGACTTGTAGGCGTCACGGGTGGCCCGAGAGGGCCTTCAAAGGGAAGTACGGTGTGAAACCGTCGCGGACCCGCCGCTGTAACCGGAGACGAAAGCCGCAAGACAAGCCACTGTCCGCAAGGACGGGAAGGCGCGGCGAGTAGGATGACCCGGAAGCCAGAAGACCTGCCCTGATGTAACAAATTCGTCTGCCTTCGTGGTTGGAGGCTAGGCTTGCATTCGTGGATGAAAACGGCATCCCCGGACCTTTACCATGAGGTCCGGGGATTTTTTTATTTCAATAAACCGGGAGGGGAAGCTGAGGGTCGGAAGTTCAGGTAATACGGCGTGTGAGCAAATTTTAAGAGCTTTGGAAAAAGGAGGACATTATATGCATATTGAACCAGGTTTTATTTCCGCGGCAAAGGTCATGGGCGCGAACGCGGCTGCGGCCGGTCTTTTATTTTTCTATGTTAAAAAATTGGTCAGGCACCCGCTGGACATCATCAAGGTCCTGCTGGCGGCTCTTTTCTTTTCGGTCTTCATGCAGGGCTTCCACATGAATGTCGGGCCTTCAGAGCTGCACTTTATCGGCGCCATGTCTATATACCTGACTCTCGGGTTCATTCCGACGATGTTCGGTTTCGCGGCTGGGCTCCTGCTGCAGGGGCTTCTGTTTGATCCGATTGACCTGCCGCATCTCGCTGTAAATTCCCTGTCGCTCATCGTGCCGCTTATTACCGTTCACTATCTCGCGGGCAGGAAGCTTTTCGACAAGGGGATAAGGCAGCGGGTGTCTTGGCCGGCCATCCTGAAGCTTGACGGCATCTACTACGCCGGGGTCACGGCAATGGTCGGTTTCTGGCTGCTCATCGGCGAGGTCGCCACACCTTTTTCAGCATGGCTCTCTTTCGCGGCCTCGTACCTGGCGGTCGTGGCTGTCGAGCCGTTCATCACACTCTTGACTGTCAGGACGCTGAAAAGATATGAGGGCTCGCCTGCCGTAAAAAGGCTGTTTATTGTAGACAGGTTGAAGCTGAAGGCGTGAACAGGTTTGAAGGCAGCCATTCTTCTCCGGCTTTTAAGAGCCGGAGAAGAATGGCTGGTTTGAGTGAGAACTCTTTTTTTGCTGGCAGCTGGAATAAAAAAAGGCCCCTCCGGGCCCCCATCATAATTTCATCATTTTCATTCTGGTTTTTTTACCGGCAGAAGGCGGCGCTGGTCTTTTGGTGCGGGTTCACGCTGATTTCCCTGAGCACTCTGGCAAGCAGTATCGGGCAGCGGTAGTGTTCCTCGGTATCGCAGTAGGTAGCGTACTCCGACACGCTCGGGACCATGCTTGTCACCGACGCTTTGCACACGAAATCCTTCGGTCTCGTTTCAATGTAGGGACATTCCCTATCCATGTCTTTTCTCCTTTTCTTTTTTTTTAAGTTTATACCCGTTAGGTTACAGGCGGGTTACAGGCGCGTGAAAAGTGCGTTTCTTTCGACAGAAAGACTTTTCCCTGATTGACAATTCGTTATTTGACGAATTATAATAATGCTTATGGAAGATACTGTCATCATAGCAAAAGCTCTCGCCGACCGTACCAGGCTGAGAATCCTCATGGCCCTTACAGGCGGTGAGCTCTGCGTCTGTCAGATAGTCGGGTTGTGCTCTCTTGCGCCTTCCACCGTCTCCAAACATCTTCAGCTCCTTGCCACTGCCGGCCTTATTGCCGCCCGCAAGGACGGCAGATGGATCTATTACCGTCTGGCCGGGAAGGGCGCCCCTGAAAATGTTCGAGGCGCGTTGAGGTGGGTGGGCGGCTGCTTTTCTGAAAACGCGGTGAACTCGGCCGACAGGAAGGCGCTCGAAAAGATTACCGCAAAGGATAAGGAGACGCTTTGCAGAATTCAGGCAAAAAGATGAAAGTTCTTTTCCTTTGCACCGGCAATTCATGCAGGAGCCAGATGGCCGAAGGTTGGGCAAGGCATCTGTGGCCTGGAAAGATAGAGGCTTATTCAGCGGGCCTGAAGCCGCACGGCCTCGACCCTTTGGCTGTTGAGGCCATGCGGGAAGCTGGCCTGGACATATCCGGCCAGAGGTCAAAGGCCGTTGAAGAGGTAATGGAACTCCCGTTCGATCTTGTAGTGACGGTCTGTTCCGATGCCGACGCGAACTGTCCTGTCTTCCCCGGAAAAGCCAGTGTCGTCCATGCTGGTTTCGATGATCCGCCACGGCTTGCGAGGGAATCAAAGGATGGAGAGGACGCCATGGGCCATTACAGGCGCGTACGGGATGAGATAAGGGAATTCGTTCTGAGGATTCCAGAATTGTTGAAGAACAAGAGATGATAAAGAGGCTTTCTTTCATAGACAGGTTTTTGACTTTGTGGATATTCCTGGCCATGGCGGCCGGAGTTCTCATAGGATGGTCGTTCCCTTCCAGCTCGAAAGCGGTCCAGGGGCTCAGCTACGGTTCGACAAATGTGCCAATAGCCGTCGGCCTGATCCTGATGATGTACCCTCCGCTCGCAAAGGTGCGCTACGAAGAGCTCGGCAAGGTTTTCAGGGACTGGCGCATTCTTTCAATATCTCTTGTCCAGAACTGGTTTGTCGGCCCGGTGCTCATGTTCGCCCTGGCGATATCCTTCCTGGCCGGGTTCCCGGAGTACATGGCAGGACTCATACTGGTCGGACTGGCGAGGTGCATCGCGATGGTTATCGTCTGGAACGACCTCGCTGGCGGAGACGCGGAGTACGCCGCCGGGCTTGTCGCCTTCAACAGCATATTCCAGATACTCTTCTACAGCCTCTACGCCTGGTTCTTCATAACCCTGCTGCCGCCATTATTCGGCGCGGAAAGCGCGGTCGTCACCGTCGGAATGGGTGAGATAGCCAGAAGCGTCCTCATCTACCTGGGCATACCGTTTTTCGCTGGGATGATAACGAGGTTCGTGCTGGTGAACAGGAAAGGCAGGCAGTGGTACGAAGGAAGGTTCATCCCGAGGATAAGCCCTCTGACGCTCGCGGCGCTTCTTTTCACCATAATAGTCATGTTCAGCCTCAAGGGTGAAGAAATACTGGCCATACCGCTCGATGTGGCAAAGATAGCGGTCCCGCTCCTCATCTATTTCGTTGTCATGTTCTTTGTGAGTTTCTGGATGGGCAGAAGGGCCGGGGTCGGCTACCCCAGGACAGCGACCGTGGCTTTTACCGCGGCCTCAAACAACTTCGAGCTGGCGATAGCCGTGGCCATATCCACTTTCGGTATTAACTCCGGTGCGGCTTTCGCCGCGGTCATAGGCCCGCTCGTCGAGGTGCCTGTCCTCATGGGCCTGGTCAATGTTTCGGTTTTCCTGAAAAATCGCTGCTTCGCTTTTGAGAAGTCCGCTGCCCGAGGCAACTGCGAACCGGATTAGAAGGCGCCCCGTGTTCGCAATTATTTTTCAGGATGCCTGCGGCTACGCGCTTCCTGCTTCCCCGGCGCAATAGCCGGTGCTCCAGCAGACCTGCAGATTATACCCGCCTGTAGGCCCGTCCAGGTTCAGTACTTCGCCCGCGAAATACAGGTTTTCCACAAGCTTTGACCTCATGGTCTTCGAGTCGACTTCGCTCAGCTCTATGCCGCCCGCCGTAATGACAGCTTTTTCAAAACCATAGAGCCCGGTCACATGGACCCCGAATTCCTTAATAAGGGACACAAGCCGCTTTCTTTCTTCCTTTGTGACGCTATTAGCTTTTTTTTCAGGGTCAATTCCCGCGATCTTCGTGATGACGGGGACGAGCTTCTGCGGCAGAAGCATATCAAGGCAGTTTTTAATCTGCCTGTTGGGACCTTCCTGAAAATCCTTCCGGAGCCGCGCGTCGACCTCCGTAAAATCAAGCTCAGGCACGAGATCTATCTTCAGCATGATGTCGCCGGGAAGTTCTTTGCGGACCCCCTTGCTCATGTTGATGATCAACGGCCCGCTCATTCCTTTGGCCGTAAACAGGGCATCTCCCGTGCCTGAGTCGAATTTCTTTCCGTCCTTATACGCCGCTATCCTGATGTCCCTGAGGCTTAACCCTTCAAGCTCTTTTACAAACGCGTCCTTTAGAATAACAGGCGTAAGCGACGGCTCGGGACGGATGACAGTATGACCCAGGGCTTTAGCCCATTCGAATCCGTCGCCTGTGGAGCCGGTTGCCGGGTACGATTTGCCGCCGGTACATATGATGAATCTGTCGGCCAGGACTTCTTCGCCGGTCGCAAGCACAATCTTCTCGATTCTGCCGCCTGACCTGTCTATCGTTCTTACTTCCGCGTTTAATTTTACTTCGACTCTGTTTTTCTCCATGTAATCGATAAGGGCGTTAAGAACATCCCGCGCCATGTCGCTTTCGGTTATGACCCTGTTGTTCTTCTCGACCTTTGTCTTTACGCCGCGGCTTTCGAAAAAGCCTATAAGGTCCCTGACCCCGAACCTTGAAAACGCGGAAATAAGAAACTTGCCGTTTTTGCCGAATTTCTCCGCCATCTCTCTCGGAGAGTCGATTTTGTTGGTGATATTGCACCGCCCGTGCCCTGTTATCAGGAGCTTGATGCCGAGCTTGTCATTCTTCTCGAGCAGAAGTACGCGAAAGCCGCGCTCTCCCGCTCTTCCCGCGGCCATCATCCCGGCCGGGCCTCCACCGATAACAACAACATCGTATTTCATAGCACTGTTATATCATAAATTTTTAACTGGAAGGGAGGTCAGATTGCCCTGCGCACCGTTCAGTTGCATTAAAGAAGCCATTGTTTGAAATTAGTTTCCACTTGGTTGACATAAGTCATGTTGTTTTGGCGGCAGCTTGGTAAAATCAGCACCATAGTGTTGATGATCCGGTTTTTCCAGTATGGGAGAGCTTTGAAGAAAAACCTCATTTCGATAGTCCTTCTTGTCGGCGCGGTAACGCTGAACCTGAGCATGCTCAGCCAGGCCCGCTGCGCCGGAGGCCAGGACAGGCAGGTCAACGCGGCCCAGGCGGCCCAGGCTGTAGCGCCGCAGGGCAACTCTGCCTGTTGCGCTGCGCATTCCAGGGGGCAGGAAGTAAAGGACGGGGGCGGACGAAACGCGCAACATGGCTCCGGCGTAAAATGCGTCTGCGGCGTCGATGGCCCGGGCGCCCATCTGGATTTCAACTTCATTGTGGCTGCGGTCGAGTTCGCGCCAGAGAATCATGCGCTACAGACCCTTCCAACGACAGTTTCCGTTTTTACGAACGCCGCTCCAGTCCCTCAGGACAGGCCTCCGAAGCTGCTCGCCTGAGCAAAAAATCAGAATAAGAATTCAGCAGCCATGTGGGCGTAAATTGGTTCAGCTCCGCCCATGGTTGAAATGCGCCTGAAAAGGGGCCGTGTTTAAAGTGACTTTGAGGCAGCGCGGGACGCCGTATAGTTCCTCTTTGCCTTTGACCGGCTATTAAAATAAAGGAGACCGTACCAATGACCAAGATGTCAGCAAGGAATATGTTCATTGTGGCGACTTTAGTGGTGGCGGTGTTATTTGCCTACCTCACTTACCTGTCCCACGATGCCTTCCCCGCCAAGACGCACCCTGAGAACATAACCGCTCAGGTGGCGCACGGCAAGAAGGTCTGGGAAAGACACGCCTGCATAGACTGCCATACTCTCCTTGGAGAGGGAGCTTACTATGCCCCTGAGCTCGGTAATGTCATCGCGAGGCGGGGCGAGCCGTTCGTGCGCACCGTTCTTGAGACAGCCGCAGTACAGGGATGGGGCACTACGAGGAAAATGCCT
>MGPK01000005.1:0-147 GCA_001795535.1 Deltaproteobacteria bacterium GWA2_54_12 | reverse complement strand
AACAAGGAAGGGTAATCCGCAGGGGCGCGCCTAGTTTCGGGAAAGCCGCTAAGCAGAGCGGCAAGACAAACATAATCAGGAGAGAACTTGATGAAATACCAGTTCGAATCACAACGGGTCAGCTATCCGTACTTCGTAGCGGCCATG
>MGPK01000004.1:10814-61840 GCA_001795535.1 Deltaproteobacteria bacterium GWA2_54_12 | reverse complement strand
GAAATATTCATGGCTGGCGGCATAATCGCGTACCCGACTGAGACATTCTACGGCCTGTGCGTAAACCCGTTCAACGCTGACGCGGTACAAGCGCTCTACAGGCTCAAGGGAAGGCCTTCATCGAGCCCTATGCCGCTCATAATAGGCGGCATCTCAATGATCCGCTTCGTCGCGAAGGAACTCCCGCCTCAAGCTGTCAAACTCATGAAACGCTTCTGGCCCGGTCCTCTTACGATCGTGCTGAAGGCGGCTGACTCGCTACCCGCCTCTGTCACGGCAGGCACCGGGACAATAGGCGTAAGGCTGCCCGGCTGTCCCAGTGCGAGAAGGTTTTCCAATGCCCTCGGCTTCCCGATAACTTCGACGAGCGCGAACCCGTCAGGGGAAAAGCCGCCGGTTACAGCCGAGGAAGTGGCGGGTTATTTCAACGGTTCGATAAGCCTCCTCATTGACGGAGGCAGGCTCAAAGGCACGGCAGGGTCGACCATCGTCGACGCTACCGGAGATGCGCTCAAACTCATCAGGGAGGGCGAGATACCCTCCCATGAGATCTTTCAACCATGACTTCCAGAGCCTTCAGATTCTTCCTTATCGCAATAGCCCTTGTGTTCGCTGGTGGCTGCGCTCCTGCGCACTTCTCCACTCATGACGCTACGGCCCGCATCGGATCGGTGAAGACCATCGGCATCATCCAGCCCGACATAAAAGTATTCCAGCTTTCCGATGACGGCGTAGTCCTGATGAAAGAACTTTCCGAGAGGGCCGCAAAAAGCTCAATCGAAGAGATGACGGCCTTTTTCAAAGGCTCCGGCTTCAAAGTAAAGCTCATCGAGCCGAACCTGAAGACAATGAAGGAGCTGCAGGAAGTACGCGCCCTCAGCAAGGCCGTACACAAGAACCTGCGGGAATTCTGGAACCCTGTGGATAATATCCCGCCTCCGACGCTCGGGACGCTGGAGGCTCTCGCGGACCTTTACGGCGTGGAGGCGTTCATGTTCATGGACGGCTTTGAGGTGCACAAGGAAGAAAAAGCGGTTTTTTCGAAGAAACTCGCCACCCTCGCGGTAGGCACGCTTTACGGCCCTTCGGCTCTGCCTAAGCAGGGAAGGTCCAAATCCTGCGTTTCCTTTGTGGAGGCCAACGGCGGCGTTATCTGGGCAAGCTACAGAGACGCCCCTATAAGCCTGGATGAGAACTTCAAGGACCGGGAAAACACAAAGAGGTTAGTCAGGGGGCTGCTTTCACGCTTCCCCCGGTAAATCCTATGCGCAATAAAGGTTCATTCACTGTGCTGCTGCTCCTCGTGCTCCTGGCGGCTGGCTGCGCCGGTTGGACGCCTTCCGGCGGCCTGTACGAGGACAGAAGCAAACACTATTCGGTGAACCTGCCCGATGGCTGGTTCATGAGCAATAGCAACTCGGACCTTTTCCTTACCAGGAACGGCCCCGAGCTCCAGTACATATTCGTCCAGACGCAGCCGCTTGGAAAACCCCTCATCTTCTCGAAAAAGACCCTTTATCCCGGCATGAAAAGCCTCGATATGGCCGAATACTTTCTCGAAAACAACGCCCTCGACCAGAGGATGACGGCGCTCAAGGCAACAGACCTTTCCACCGGGCAGATACTCGGCTATACCGGCTTCAGGATGGAAGGGACATACGAGAACAGCGACGGGCTCACGCACGGGTTCATATACTACGGCTTCATGACGGACGAACTGTATTACGCCGTTAGCTACTCGGCCCCGCAGCGCGCATACTTCAAGCAGTACGCCGATGACTTCAACCTGTTCTTCTCTTCCTTCAGGATAATCCAGGACTGACCCGGCAGCCTGTTAACAGGCTGCCGGAAAACACTTTTATGGAGGAACCTTTTTGAAAAAAGGTTCCTCAAAGAGTTTTACAACACCCTGTCAAAGCTTCCGAAGCCTTGCCCCGAAAAAGCCGTCCATGCCATGCCTGTGCGGGAAGGACCTGAAAAACCCCTTTTCATCGACAAGACCAGCGCAACTCCCGGGCAGCACGGAAGAGGCGTCTTCGAGCGCGTAGCCTGTATTGCGTTCCAGAAAGCCTTTGACTGCGTCAATGGTCTCTTCAGGCTCAAAGGTGCAGGTCGAGTAAACGAGCGTACCGCCTTTTTTCAGGTACCTCGCCAGGTTATCCATGAGCGCGCCCTGCGTGAGCGCGAGCCTCCGTATGTCTTCGACGCTTCGCCTGTATTTTATGTCCGGCGACCTGCGCACGACGCCAAGGCCTGAGCACGGCGCGTCGCAGAGGATATAGTCGAACGAGCCTTCTGCCGCGAAGGTCAGCGGCCTGGCCGCGTCAGATTCCAGGGTCTTTATTATTTTCACCCCGAGCCTGGCGGCCGACCTCTCGACGGCTTCAAGCCTTGAAGCGTGTTTGTCGAGCGCGAAGATGGAGCCTTTGTTTTCCATAAGCTGGGCCATGTGCGTAGTCTTGCCTCCGGGGGCGCTGCAGGCATCGAGCACGCTTGAGCCCGGAGAAGGGGAAACAAGCAGGGAGACGAGCTGTGAAGCCTCGTCCTGTATATAGTAAGCCGGGGCGAAAGCGTCGAGCGGAGCGCCGCCTTTTACCTCTACTGCGAAAGGAGAGTACTTGCCAGCATAGGCTTCTGAGCCCCTGGCTGAAAGCTCTTCAATCAGCTTCTCCCGGGTAGTCTCGAGCGTATTCACACGCACGACCTTGGGCGGCACTTCCTGGTTTGCCCTGCAAAGCGCCGCGCCCTCTTCTTCCCCGTACCTTTCGACCCACCTTTTCACTATCCATTCGGGGTGCGACCATGCGATGGATATGCTTCTTACAGGGCTGCCGGAATCCGGCAAAGCGATAACGCTTTTCTCTGAATCGATTTTCCGGAGAATCGCGTTGACGAAACCGGATTTCCTGGGCCCGTCTTTTTTCAAGAGTTTCACTGACTCGTTTATGGCTGCCGACGGCGGCACCCTGTCAAGAAACAGGAGCTGGTATGTGCCTATCCTCAAAGCGTTCAGGACCCTGTGCTCGAGCTTTTTCGCCTTTATCGAGGCAAAGAGGTCTATCGTATAGTCGAGCCTAATCTTCCAGCGCAGGACGCCATAGGCTATCTCGGTGGCCAGGGCGGCGTCAAGGGCAGGCATGCCCTCGGTCTCTTTCATAACCAGGATGTCCGCGTACGCGTCCCCTCCCTCGACCCTGTTCAAAACATTGAACGCCGCTGTCCGCGCACCCCTTGCTTTTTCTTCCATGATCACCCTGCCAGATTTTCAAAGAGTTTATCACGGCGGCGCTCTAATTGAAAAACAGTTTGAGATGTACGTACTGCTGAAGTCAGCGCAGGTTGCTCAAAAAGTTTCCAGATGCGAGGAGTCGAAAAGCGAGGAGTGAGGCGTACTTTTTTATGTACGCCGCAATGACGAGCTTTGAAAGACGACATGGCAGATGGGACTTTTTCAGCAACCTGCCTAAAGTTTGTCGCCTGCGGGCCGATAATATCTTATTCCCCTCCCCGCACAATTACATTTAACTCATCAGGAGGTACTATGCGTTTTCTGCAGCGAGTCAGCATCAGAAATTTCATGCTGGCGGTAATCGGCACGCTTGTGCTGGTGCTCGCGGGGCTTTCAGCGTCAATCACCCTCGATTCATGGAGATACTACAAGGAGACGACCAGGGTCGACATAGCCAACGAACTGGCTGACAACCTGCTTGCGGCTGCGGGCTTCGCGGCCAAGGAACGGGGATTTACCGCGACAGCGCTTTCATCTGACAAGCCGGCAGAAGGCTCGCTGGTGCAGAAAATGAATGATGTCCGGTCAAAACTGGACGAAACATTCAAGAAGACCTTTGAACTTGCCGGAGAATTCAAGGAGGCTGACAAGGACAATACCCTTTTCAGCTCTTCCATAAATGAAGTCAAAAGGCTCCAGGACGAGCTCCAGTCAATCAGACGGACCGTTGACGGCGAAATAGAAAAAGAAGTAAAGAACTATGCACCGCAGGAATGGATAAAGTTCACGACCTCGCTCATTGACGCTACCTCAGAGGCGAGGCTCGCAGCCTTCACCTCGAGGGCGAGTCGCGACTCCAACCAGCAGGCCTTGAGGATGAACCTGGAATTGAAGCAGGCCCTGTGGCTTGTAAGCGAATACGCCGGAAGGGAAAGGGCGGCGCTCGCGAGGTTCATATCATCGAAGACTCCCGCCGATGAGGCAACCATTCAGAAGCTCAATACCTTCAGGGCTGTCGTCGATATAAACCTGAAGCCCATCCTGCGCGTCAAGAACACGAGCGGCATGGACCAGGAGGTCCTCGAAGCCCTTTCAAAGATGGAGGGCATATACCTGGGCAGCTTCGAGGCCATACGCAAATCGGTAATGGAAACAGCGTCGACGGGCGCGTACCCCGTTACCGGCAAGGAATGGATAGAAAAGAGCAGCGAAGCGATAGACTCGATACTCGCTGTGTCCGCTTCGGTGGGCGCGATGGTGGACAAACCGCTGATGGCTGACCTGGCCTCTTCGAAGCGGAACATGATAATCGCCTTCATCTTCATGCTGGCCGTCATCGCCCTCGGGATATTCGCCATGCTCATAATAAGAAGCAAGGTCGTCCAGCCCATATCCCGCCTCAATGAAGCCATATCAAACATAGAGAGGACCAACGACCTCACCCTCAATATCGCCGTAGCCTCAGAGGACGAGAACGGCCAGATGGCCACGGCCTTCAACAGCATGATAGACAAGTTCCACGGCATTGTGAAGGACCTCCACTCGTCAATCGAACACCTCGCTTCATCGTCCGAGGAGCTTTCCGCCTCAGCGGTGCAGATAGCGGGCGGCTCCCAGTCGCAGAGCACGAGGGCTGCCCAGGTCTCCACGGCGACCCAGGAGATGAGCGCGACCATCATAGAAGTCGCCAAGAATGTTTCGGGCGCCTCTGACGCCGCAAGGGAAGCGAGCAGCGTAGCCGTGAAGGGCGGCAAGATAGTAGCTGAATCGATAGAGTCCATGAACGGCATCGCCGACACGGCCAAGGAATCCAGCGCCATCATCTCCGCTCTCGGCAACCGCTCCAACCAGATCGGAGACATCGTGAATGTCATAGACGACATCGCCGACCAGACCAACCTCCTTGCATTGAACGCCGCCATAGAGGCAGCCAGGGCAGGAGAGCAGGGGCGCGGCTTTGCAGTGGTCGCCGACGAGGTAAGAAAGCTCGCGGAAAAGACCATGAAGGCGACAAAGGAAATAGGCGAGATGATAAAGGCCATGCAGAACGAAACGGGCAAGGCCATATCCTCCATGCAGGATGAGGTGCATGCCGTTGAAAAGGGCGTGCAACTCGCTAAGGAAGCGGGAGAAGCATTGAGCGAGATCGTGAACAAGGTGGATGTGGTCACCAATATGGTGCATCAGGTCACGACCGCGACAGAACAGCAGTCTGCCGCCACAGAGCAGATAAGCGGCGACATAGCCGCCGTGGCAGATGTCATAAACGAGACTTCTGCCAGCGCCCAGCAGATAGCGAAGGCGAGCCAGGAGATGGCAGAGCTTGCCACAAACCTCAAAGCCACAGTCGAGGTCTTCAGAATAGACGGAAAACAGCCCGCCGGGCAGGAGCGCAGCGCCCCGAAAAGGGTCGTTCAGCTCAAAAAGGCCAGAAAAGCCGCCTGAAGCAGGAGTATGCCTTAAAAAAGCCCTGCCCCGTTTATAATGGGGCAGGGCTTTTTAATTGAGGCTGCCTCTAAAAATTAGATATTTTTTCTGAAGTCAAGGAAGGGCGGAAATAAAAAGCGCAGCATATATGAGAATATGTGAGCATTTTTATTTGCCCTGCCGAGGTCAGGAAAAAGAGCAATTTTTAGAGGCAGCCTCGAAGTGATGTCCGTCCTCCCTTGATAAACCTACCCCTTTTTGTTACTATTTAATATTATGGAAGAATATGGGATCGTTGTAGAAAAAAAAGAACGCACAGCCGTTATAAAGGCCGAGAGGACCACCTCCTGCGACAACTGCGCCTCAAAGAAGTCCTGCCACAGCGGCGGCGGGGCGGATAATGAAATACTTGTAGAAGCCGAGGACCTGCTGGGAACGAAGGTCGGAGACCGGGTGGCGTTTTCGGTGAGCGCCGGGTCTGTCCTCAAGGCCGGAGTGCTCCTGTACCTCGTTCCGATAGCCTTCTTCATTGGCGGGGTCGTACTGGGGCAGACCGTCCTCACGGGCGTGCTGCCTGGCTATAACGCCGACCTTGTCGCCGGGGCAACGGGTGTCATCTTCCTCGCGCTGGCGTTTATAGGCCTCAAGGGCTACGGCGCCCTTTCAGAGCGCAAAGGGTCTTTAAGGCCCAAAATCCTCAGGGTGGAATAATTGGCGATAGAAATAGTAACGCAGAACAGAAAGGCCTTTCACGACTACTTCATCGAGGAGACCTTCGAGGCCGGAGTTATGCTCACGGGCACCGAGGTCAAATCACTGAGGGCCGGCAAGGCCAACCTGAAAGACAGCTACGCCCGCATAAAAGACGGGGAGATATTCCTCCTCAACACGCATATAAGCCCGTACAGCCTGGCAGACGGCTTCAAGCAGCACGAACCCGAAAGGACCAGAAAGCTCCTACTCCATAAAAAGGAGATAATGAAGCTCCTGGGCAAGACCAGGGAAAAAGGCTACACCCTGGTGCCCACGAAGATATACTTCAAGGACGGCAAGGCCAAGGTCGAAATCGGGCTGGCCAGGGGCAAGACCTCGTATGACAAGCGCGACTCCATAAAGGCTCGCGAAGTCAAGCGGGAGATAGCAAAAACAATAAGGCAGCGGACCAAGCAGTAGTCTAGTCCTGGCCTGCCGTGCGCGACAGGCTTTGTAAATCCCGGCGGTTGTGCTACAATAGTGTTGTAGGGTTTGTTTGAGTTCTTTGACAATTGGGGGCGACTGGCTTCGACGGGACGGTCTGAGTCCGGGTGAAGCATGCCGAGTTAACTATCTTCTCGTAAAAAAAGGTAGGCAAACACAGTCGGCAACGACTACGATTACGCCCTGGCTGCCTAAAAACCGCCAGCGTCCGGCATACCTTTTCCTGCGGGGTTTGCAGGACGACAATTAGCAGGATGGCCCTTGGGGCTAGGTCCGAAGGACCTGGGGGCGAGACTCAACCGGACTGGCTTTCCTGAAACTTGCCTGCAGAGAGCAGGGGAGCGAGACTAAATCTGTGGGCTAAGCATGTAGAAGAAACGGATAAGCGTTTCCGGACGTGGGTTCGATTCCCACCGCCTCCACCAGATTTTTTAAAAAGGGGTTAGATAATCATCTAACCCCTTTTTTTTATTTGCCAGGCCCCTACGGCACCCCTGCAGTGTGCGCAGTGTTGCGCAAATCTCACCTTTTTGCTATATTCAGCGTGGAAACTCAACGGGAGCGGAACATCCATATCAAACACCTTTAAGGAGGGAATATGGAAAAGTATTTTAATGAGCACACTCCCGTCTATGAGCTCGAACGGTTCAGGTCCGCCTTCGAGTTCATGAGAAAAAACGCCTCGCTTGGAAGCACATGCATGGATATAGGCTGCGGAGCGGGCAATGTGCTCGAATATGTCAAAAACGAGCTCTCGTTAAAAGTAAGCGGGATGGACTTCGCCGAAAATTATGTAGCTCAGGCCTCGAAGAGGTGCGGGTGCGAGATACTTAAAGGCTCCATCCTGGACACGGCCTTTATCGACGGGATAAAAAAAGAATACGATTTCGTGCTGATGGGCGCGATCCTTCACCACCTGGTAGGCGGCACGAGAGCCCGTTCCGAGGAGCTGGCAAAGTCGGCTGTCCGGAACGCGCTGAAACTCCTGAAAAAAAACGGATATCTGGTAGTCATAGAAAACGCCTATTCCCCTTCATTCCCGATGGCCGCTCTCTTCTACATCAAACGGTTCATGTCGAGCTTAAGCAACAAACGGGTCTCCTTCCTGAACGGCTGGAACAATATTGGCGCGCCTGTCGTTTCTTTTTACTCGAACGATCAGATAAAAAAGATGATCCCCGCGAATATCGTAAAAGACGAAGCCGTGGACTACCCTGACCTGAGTCTGGTATGGAAACTGGCGGGGATAAAAAGGGCGAGCTGGGTAACTTTTATCGGACAGAAGCACTAACCAAGGGCCGCGGCCAACGGCGCGTTTTTTCCTTCCCTAACGCACCATATAGTCCGGACTACTGCCCTGCCCTGTCCCTCTGCTGCGCTTTTTTAAGGGCAGCCAGCTCTCTTGATATTTTTACCCGCCACGGTATCGAAAAAAGAAAGGCCGCCAGAGCGCCTGCGGCAAAGGTAAGGATAAGTACAATAACTAAAGATGCCGAGAACGACCACTTGAGGAAGTTGACGCTTACGGGCACGGAATTCTGGAGAGCGAAAACGGCCGCCAGGGCCATCAGGACAACAGCTATTGCCATCAAAAATCTCATTTCACCAGTCCTTTCGTCTGGCAGCCTTTTACTGCCGCCTCCCCTGTGAATAGCATCAACCCGTGGCGCTTGTCAAGACGCTCCGAACAGGGGCCTTCACATATTTTTTTATTGAGATATAATTTTCAGGTCCGTGTTCGGTTTTTCCGGACCCCTGTTTTTAATAAGCACGGAGGAATTAAAGCCCTGAAGCCGAAAAACATTTTCCTGCTCTCTTTTGCCGCTGCCCTTGTTTTATTTTCAGCCGTGCCCTCTTCAGCCGAAGTCTCGATAGGCTATGCTCAGGACATCCTGCACGCTTCAGGCACCAGCGCGGGCATCGTCCGGTACGATCACCTGCCCACAAGACTCGGCGCACAGGCCATGTACTGGGACGGCCCTGATGACAGCAACATGTCTTTTGGAGTCGATTTTGACCTGCTTCCCTCAAAGATCCTGGACCTGAACCTCGGAGGCGTGTACATAGCCAGAACGCGTTCGATAAACGGGACCAACCTTAACTTCTCCATCGGGCTCGGCGTGAACCTGGGCGAGCGGGTGCGCTTTCAATTCTCGCATTTTTCAAACGCGCACGCAAAAAACAATGAAGGCTGGAACTTTGTCGGCATCATGTTGAGGCTGTAAGACCTTACAAAAACCTGCTCTTCCCCTTGCCTATTCTTCAAGGAAAGGGAATTAAAGGAAAACAGCCTTTTCAGGCGGCTTTTTTGGTCGTTCCGTAATGCTTTCTCAACCTGCTCGTCAGGTGGATGAACTTCTTCCCGAGCCTTCTTAAGCCTTGAGGCCCGGAGCCGTGCTCTATCTCGATATACGCATCCGGCGCGGCCCCTTCCTCCTCAGGCAGAGTCTTATACTGCCCAGGAGATTCGACCTTGGCGTGCGTGCCGGTTTCATCGAACTTGCCTTCTACCCTGTCTTTATCCATCTGCCTCCTCCTGTTTCGCCACTTTTGTTCACGCGGCCTTTTTATCATAGCCGCCGGTGAAAAAGGCCCCTCCGTTCTTTAGAAGCTCAATGAGCTTCTGCGAGAAGCCAGGGACATTTTTCACATCGTCCCATGTCCTGAACTCTCCATGCTCGTCCCTGTAGTCAAGGAGCAGCTGCGCGCGTTCCCTGCTGATCCCCGCTATCCTGGTCAATTCATCAATGCCGGCCGTATTAAGGTTCAATGGCATGGCAATCCTCCTCGAAGATATTGACCGCCTTAATGAGTATAGATTACGGAGGGGCCTTGTCAAGAAGCCTCAGGCAAAAACCCCTTGTTTTATAAAGGTATTTGAGATAAAATCAAAAAGTGGACCAACCCGGCTCACATAATTTTCAAGAGTTCATAAGCCCTACCAGCGGCGTACTTTCCTTTGACGAGATGTTCGCGGTGGTAGTTGAGTACATCAACCAGAGCCCTGACCAGATATACAATCTCATCATCGGCACGGATTCCTTTCTGAACTCAGAAACGCTTTTCGTGAGCGCCGTCATAATACACAGGGTCGGCCACGGCGGGAGGTACTTCTATAAGAAAAACCCCCGGCGGAAGATGGACAATCTCAAACAGCGCATCTTCTTTGAGGCCACGATGAGCCTGGAGCTTGCCTCCATAATAAAAACCCGGCTCGACGATAATGGATTTCGAAAGCTCCCGGTCGAGATACATCTCGATGTCGGCGACAAGGGCGAAACAAGGGAGATAATCCGGGAGCTTGTCGGCATGGTGACAGGCTCGGGTTACGCCGCCAGGACAAAGCCCGACTCTTTCGGCGCCAGCAAGGTCGCTGACCGCCACTCAAAATAGCTTCAACCCCCTTCACTTTTCTTGATACCTTTCCGGAAATCTGTATACTTTAATCTTTCAACGGCACGACAGCGTTCCCTGTCATTTCTATTTTTTTACATGAACGGATAGCGCCCGAGGCGCTGAGGAGGACAGATGGCGAGCGTAAAGGAAGAGGTCTCAAAGGCGCAAAAATACATAGCCCACGGCGTTTTCGTGATAAGCACGGTACACGAGGGCCGGGTGAACGCCCTCACGGCCGCCTGGGTCGCAAGGGCTTCGTTCGTCCCGCCTCTCATAACCGTTTCCATCGGCAAGACCCGTTTCTCCCACGGAATGATACTGGATTCCGGGGTCTTCGCCGTCAGCATACTCGGCCCCGAAGACATCGAGATGGGCAGGCATTTCGGCCTCAAGACCGGGAGGAAGACCGACAAGTTCGAAGGGATTGAGTACGATCTCAAGGTGACAGGCTCTCCGGTGCTCAAGGAGTGCATCGCCTGGCTGGACTGCAAGGTCGTCTCGTTCCATGACGCTGGCGACCATACCATTTTCATCGGCGAGGTACTGGACGGCGGAGTCAACAGGGCAGGCGCCTCCCCCCTCATCTATGACAGGGAGTCGTTTTTCGGCTGACAACTTATGATTAATTCATCGGTCCGTCGAAGCAATCTCGTCTTTGTGTAAATCAATCACTTTGAGATTGCTTCGTCGCTTCGCTCCTCGCAATGACAGCACTTTTATGAACAACGCAGATGGGATTTTTGAAGCAACTTAATAAAAATACCATCGCCGAATAAACGGCAGACGGCGAGAAAAGTTCCAGATGCGAGGAGTCGAGAAAGCGAGGCATGCGGCGCACTCTGTTTGTACGCCGCAATGACGAGCGACAAAGACGACAACGCAGATGGGACTTTTCGGGCAACCTGCTAACACTCGGCGAGCACTTTTGAGGAAATAGCCTTCAACGGCAGCACAGTATCTACCCCGCCTGCCTTTATGGCCTCTTTGGGCATGCCGTACACGACGCACGAATGCTCGTCCTGGGCGATATTGAAGGCTCCGGCGTCCTTCATCTCTTTCATCCCCTGAGCCCCGTCGTCTCCCATGCCCGTCATGATAACTCCCACGGCGTTCTTTCCGGCGTAGGAAGCCGCCGAGCGGAAGAGCACATCCACAGAAGGCCTGTGCCTGGAGACAAGCGGGCCGTCCTTGACCTCTACGAAATACCTTGCCCCGCTTCTCTTCAGGAGCATGTGTTTGTTGCCAGGGGCAATGAGCGCCCTGCCCCTTATTACCGTGTCGTTGTCCTCAGCCTCTTTAACCGATATGGCGCATATGGAATCGAGCCTTTTGGCAAAGGCGGCAGTAAACCGCTCGGGCATGTGCTGGACAATGACGATGCCGGGGGCGTCCATCGGCATGGAAGTAAGAAACTCGGCTATGGCCTCGGTCCCGCCGGTTGACGCGCCGACGACTATCACCTTTTCGGTCGTCTTCAACATCGCCTTCGCGCCGGACTTCTGTATGACTGCGTCAGCGGACAGCTTATTAGTTATCGGCAGGGGGGCGCGCACATGGGAAGGCTTTGCCTGGGAGGCGGCCTTTACCGCGTCGCAGATGAACACGGACGCCTCCTCCAGGTACTCCTTTGTGCCGAGCTGCGGCTTTTCAATTATCTCCACCGCTCCGCTTTCAAGGGCCTTCATGGCCGTCTCGGTGCCGCTTCCGGCAAGGCTCGAGATTATGACCACGGGTATCGGGTGCTGCTCCATTATCTTCTGGAGAAAGGTAAGCCCGTCCATCCTCGGCATCTCTATGTCGAGCGTCATGACATCCGGCTTCTCTTGGGCTATCTTTTCGGCGGCGACAAAAGGGTCGGAAGCGGTCGCCATCACCTCGAGGTCCGGGTCGGACGATATTATATTCGCGAGCACGCGGCGCACAACCGCCGAATCGTCTACTATCAGAACTTTCTTTTTTGCGTTCACTTTTTATTCAGCTTTCTGACATAGACATCGCCGCTCCCGGTCACGAAAAGGAGCTTTCTTCCGGAAGTGCCGCCTACATCTTTTCCTATTACCGGGATGCGCGCCTCTTCGAGGGCGCCCTCGGCGAAATGTATGTTTCTCTCTCCGACATTCAGCAGCCCGCTCGAGCCCTCAAGCACGCTCGCCCCGCCAAAGACCTTCGCCTTGAGGTTGCCCCTGGCGCACCCCGCCTGAAGGAGCTTTTCCACGAGCATGGGGATGGCGATATTGCCGTACTTCGGCGTCCTGAGGCCGTCTCCGTTCCACAGGGGCAGAAGGTAGTGGTTTATGCCGCCGGTCCTTGAGGCCGGGTCCCAGAGGCAGACCGACACGCACGAGCCGAGCACCGTAGTCACGCTGTAATCGCCGGGTTCGGCGAACAGCATGCCCGGATAAAGATACCTGGATTCTTTGTCAAGGGTAGCCTGCTGCAAGGTCAGAACCTCTCGCTTTCAGCCGAATCGAAAAACTCGGTCCCCTCGCTCAGGAAATCTCCTGTTCCGGAAGGCTCGGATTCGTGCAGAGCGACGGTAAACAGCGCGCCTTTTCCAGCAGAGCTCTCAACGCTTATCGTCCCTCCGAGAAGCTCGACAGAGGCCTTTACTATGCTGAGTCCAAGGCCGTGCCCCGCGTGGTGCTTTGTCGCGCCGCTGTCCAGCTGCCTGAAACGCTCAAATATGACCTTGTGGTCTTTTTTGTCGATGCCTGCCCCGAAATCCCTCACCGTAAGGAAGAGCTTTTCCGAATCCCGCCACGCTGAGGCCCTGACCTCGCCCCCTTCATTGCTGTACTCGATGGCGTTTGCCAGCAGGTTCAGGAATATCCTGTGGAGCTTTTCCGCGTCGGTCCTGAACGGGGCGCTCTTCAATTCTTCGGAGATGTCAAACGCGACCCGGACGCCTTTATCTGAAGCGCACCGGGCAAGAGACGAGATGGAGTCGCTCAATATTGACCCGACGTCGGTATTGGTGAACGAAGGCTCGGCTTCCCCGGCTTCGAGTTCGGCCGCGGCAAATACGTTCCTCAGCTGGAAGTTCAGGCTGAAAGCGTCCTTGTGGATGAGCCCCGCGATAGACTTCAAGGTATCGGCATCAGGCGGCTCATCGCCGCTGATGAGGAGTTCGGACATGGTCAGGACCGATGTCAGCGGGTTATTTATCTCGTTCCTGATATTCGAAAGAAAGCTGGACTTCAACTCCTCGGACTCGACCAGCTTACGGTTTAGTTCCTCGAGCTTGGCCGTAACAGCCGCCAGTTCGCTATAGGCCCTGTCCTTTGCCTCGAGCCTTTGACGGAGCTCTTCTATGAGCTCCAGGTCCGGAAGGGTCTTCATTCATTTCTCCTTTTTTAATGCTTCATGTAAACGGAAATGGCTACTTTCCTGAGCGGCAGGTCGATGCCGCTCAGCGTCTCTGAGTGGCCGATGAAGATGAAACCGCCCGGTTTAAGATATTCGCAGAACTTAGCGAAAAGCTTTTCCTGGGTAGGCTTGTCGAAGTAGATGATGACATTCCTGCAGAATATGGCGTCAAAGGGGCCTTCCACGGGATAGGTGTCGTCCATGAGGTTGACTCGGGAGAAGCTTATCTTCCCTCGAAGCTCCGGGACGACCCTCACCAGGGCCTTTGACGCGTCCCTGCTCCTCAAGAAGTACTTTTTCTTCAACTCAGCGGCGACCGGGGTTATCCTGTCTTCCTGATAGATGCCCTTTGAGGCCGCCTCCAGCACCCTTGTGGATATGTCTGTAGCGGTTATCGAATAGTCAAAGCCCATGCCAGAGCGGCTTCTGGCGTACTCGCTCAACACCATCGCCAGCGTATAAGGCTCTTCCCCGGTCGAGCACCCGGCGCTCCATATGCTCACCTTAGGCCCGGAAGCCCTCACCATACGATCCAGCGCGGAGTCCACGAGGAATTCGAAGTGGTGCGCCTCCCTGAAAAAGTCGGTCTTGTTGGTAGTCACGAGGTCGAGCATGTGGACAAGCTCGTCCTTCATGCCGCCCTTGTTGAAGAGCATGTCGCAGTACTCGGCGTATGAAGCAAGATTAAGAGCCCGGAGACGCTTCTGGAGCCTGGACTCCAGAAGCGTCTTTTTGGCCGGTGGCATCTTTATGCCGAGCTCGCCCTCGACAAGGGAACTCAAGGCCCTGAACTCGTCGTCTGAAAGCCTTTTGAGGCCGCCTATGACCTGCACCGCTTCCATCTCAGCAGGCCTCGGCAACCCCAACGGACGCGAGCTCGTCCATGGAGAATATCCTGTCTATGTCCAGGATGATTATGAACTCCTCGTCCCTCTTGCCCATGCCTTTTATGAACTCGGTGTCCAGCCTTGTGCCTATCCTGGGCGCGGGCTCTATCTGTCCGGGCCCGAGTTCTATGACCTCCTGGACCGAATCGGCCAACGCGCCGAGAATGAGCCTGTCGCCGTCGATGTTTATCTCGACTATTATTATGCAGGTGTTAAGGGTCTGCTCTGTCCTGGACATCCCGAACTTGAGCCTCATGTCCACGACCGGCACCACGGAGCCCCGGAGGTTTATGACGCCCCGCATGAACTCCGGCGTCCTCGGGACTTTCGTGATGGTGGTGAAGTCAAGCACTTCTCTCACCTGTGTTATATCGAGAGCAAAAACCTCTTCTTCGAGCCTGAAGGTAAGGTATTGCGCAGTTTCAGTTATGTTTTCCACGCTCATCTCCCTTCGCTCAGTATTTTACGAAATCGCTGTCTTCGTCGTCCTTGCCGGTGCCGAGGTTCAAAACGACTCCGCTGTTCGCCACCTGCGCCGCGGGTTTGCGCGCCTGCGCCGGATGGTGCGCGGCCTTTGGCTTCTGAACGGTCTTGGCCTTGTTCATGCTTACGACATTCGCTCCGGTTGACGAGCCTTTACCCGCAATATTGAAGAAGGCTATCGTATTCTGGAGCTGCTCGGACTGCGTCGAAAGCTCCTCGGAAGTGGACGCGAGCTCTTCGGCGCCACTGGCGTTCTGCTGTATTACCTGGTCGAGCTGCTGGAGCGCCCTGTTTATCTGGTCGGCGCCCGAGTTCTGCTCCGCGCTCGCGGCGGTTATTTCCTGAACGAGCTCTGAGGTCTTCTGGATGTCCGGGACGAGCTTGGCGAGCATCTCTCCTGCCTTCTCGGCTATCTGCACGCTTGAGGCTGAAAGGTGGCTTATCTCGCCGGCTGCCGTCTGGCTTCTTTCAGCCAGCTTCCTGACCTCTGAGGCGACTACGGCAAAGCCCTTGCCGTGCTCTCCGGCCCTGGCGGCCTCTATGGCGGCGTTCAAAGCAAGGAGGTTAGTCTGCCTGGCTATCTCTTCTATGATGGATATTTTCGACGCTATCTCCTTCATCGCGCTCACGGTTTCGGTCACGGCCTGGCCGCTCTCCTTGGCGTCGGTCGCGGACTTCTGCGCTATCTTTTCCGTCTGCTGCGCGTTGTCAGAGTTCTGCCTGATGTTCGCGGACATCTGCTCCATCGAAGAGGAAGTCTCCTCGATGGACGCGGCCTGCTCGGTGGCGCCCTGGGATATCTGCTGCGCGCCCGAGCTCAACTCCTGCGCGCCCGAGGCGACATTGTCGGAGACCGCCCTTACATCAGCCACGACCTCGCGGAGCTTGCCGATCATGTTCCTGAACGCTACCGTAAGCTGACCTATCTCGTCTTTGCCTCTGGCTTCAACATCTTTTGACAGGTCGCCCTCGGCCAGCCTGTTGGCAACGGCAGTCACATCGACCAGCGGCTTTGCGATGAGGGCCGTAAGTATCAACGACAGAGCCACTCCAAAGGCTATCGCAACCACAGCGGCGCCGATTATTATGTTCCTGTTGAACTGGTAGTCGCCATCGACCTCTTTATTGAGCGCCTGGCCTACCTCGTCCTGTATCTCTATGAGCCTTACTATGTTCTTGTCAAGGGCCGTAAACTTGGGGCCAGCGTTATTGATGGCGTTTTCCTTTGCCTTCGCGTTGTCTCCTTCGAGCGCGAGCTTGTAAGTCGTGAGCCTCGCCTCATTGTAACTTGCCCAGGACACCTTCATCTCGTCAAAGACCTTCTGTTCTTCCGGCACCAAGTAGGTGGCCCCGTACTTGGTAATGAGCTTGTTGGTCTCCTGCTCGGCTTCAGCGGCCTTGTCCCATATACCCTGCTTCTTTACCTTGTCGGTCTCGTTCATTATCTGGAGCGCGCCTATCCTTATATTGCCGAGGTGGTTGCTTATCTTGCCAAGGTCCACGGCAGGGACGAACCTGTCGGCGTACAGGGAGCCCATGTCGTCTTTCATCCCGCTGAAGCTTTTGATACTCAGGGTGCCCAACCCGATAATGAAGCAGATGAGCACGGCGAAACTTAAAAACAGTTTTGATCGAGTCTTGAGATTCCTTAGAAAATCCATTTCAAATCCTCCTCTTTATGTTTCCTTTTTAATTTTTCAGTTTTCCAGTCATGGGAAGCACCGATCCGCGCGGTCGATATTCCCGCGCCGGGAAAAACAAGCCTCAGGCGCTCTTGGCCAGAAGGCTCTCTGCCGCCTGCATTAACCTCGGCACATCCAGTATAAGGGCCACCTGTCCATTGCCGAGGATAGTCGCCCCGGATATGCCCTTTATGTCCCTGTAGACCCTGCCGAGCGATTTTATTACCGTCTGCACCTCTCCGAAAAGCTCGTCCACGACAAGCCCTATCTTCGTGCCGCCGTACTGGACGATGACTATGTTCTCATGTCCGTCCCTTTCTCCATGTTCGTTGAAGAAAGCGCGCAGCCGCACGAACGGCAGCACCGCTCCGCGCAGGTTAATGTAACTTCTCCTGTCGGCAACGCTCCGTTCAGAAGCCGGCAACTCCACGCATTCCATGACCATGTCGAGCGGGATGATATAGGGCGACCCACCCACTCCGACCATGAAGCCATCTATTATCGCCATTGTAAGCGGCAGCCTTATCCTTACCGTCGTACCCTTGCCCGGCGTGCTGTCTATGTCGATTGTGCCGCGCAGGGCCTCGATATTCCGCTTGACCACATCCATGCCGACGCCCCTGCCGGAAAACTTGGTGACGGCTTCGGCAGTGGAAAAGCCAGGCTCGAAGATGAGCCTGAAGATGTCCTGGTCTGATAACTGCTGCCCGGGCTGTATGAGCCCGGCGGACAGCGCCTTGGCGGCGATTCTGTCCTTGTCGAGGCCCTTGCCGTCGTCTGCGACCTCTATTATGATACAGCCCGCGTCATGGCAGGCGTTGAGGCGTATTGTCCCTTTGGCGTCCTTACCGGCCGCCCTTCTTTCTTCCGGCCCTTCAATGCCGTGGTCGGCGGAGTTCCTCACGAGGTGCATCAGAGGGTCGCCGATTTTTTCGATGACCGTCTTGTCCAGTTCGGTATCTCCGCCAGTTACAGCCAAATCCACATCCTTGCCAAGCTCGCGGCTTATATCCCTCACCACTCGCCTGAACCTGCTGAAGGTCTCGCCTATTGGAACCATCCTTATTTTCATGGTGGACTCCCGAATCTCTTCCACGAGACGGAGCATGACCGACGCGGATTCCTGAAGGTTGGGGTCTGCCATCCTCTGCGAATGCTGGTCTATGTTCGCCCCAGATATGACGAGCTCTCCCACAAGGTCCACAAGCGCGTCGAGCTTGGCCGCGTCTATCCTTACGGTCGAGGCTTCCCTGGCGTTTATTGACTGGTTTTTCTTCTGCTTGTCGAGCGCCGCGTCCACTATCTCCGGGTGGACAGAGCCTTCTTTTACGAGTATCTCGCCTATGCGGTGTTTTTCACCATTTCCGGAAGCGCCGTTCTGGAGCCTCAACGCATCTTCCAGCTCAACCCTTGTCAGGGCCCCGCCTTTTACGAGGATCTCGCCCAGCAGGAGCATGTCCTCGGGCAGGCCCTGGATGAGCTCCACATAAGAGGCGGCCCTGCTGAAGGGAGCGAGTATATGTATGACCGCGTCCTCGCGCACGAACTCGAAAACACCTTCTATCGCGCTCTTGTCGAAGTCGCTCTTCAGGTCGATTTCAAAACCGAGATAACAGCTCTCAGGGTCCATCTCGTCCGCGGGCGGCATGGCGTCGAAAAGGGTCGTGATGCTCACGACCTCTCCCATTTTAGACAGGTACGAGATGAACGAGACCGGGTCCATGCCGGACCGGAATACGTCCTTGCCGAACCTTATCGATATATGCCAGGCGTCGGTCGCGGAGCTCGGCCCATCAAACCTGTCCTCAGCTTTCGCTGACGGCTTTGCCTCTTGCTTCACGGCCGGCGCGCCAAGACGCTCGCTCAAACGGACCGTAAGCGCCGCCCCTGCCGCCTCTACTTCCGGGGACAGGACTTCTATACCAGCTGCCGCAAGCGCTGTAAGCGTTGTTATATGGTCTCTGCACTGAAGGAGGAGGTCGATATCCTCCTTGCAGGCCCTTATCTCGCCTTCCCTCATCTTTGACAGGAGGTTTTCGACAAGGTGCGTGAACTTCTCGACGGTCTCGATGCCGAGCACGCCGGATGAACCTTTTATGGTATGCGCTGAACGGAAGAGCGAGTTTATAGCGTCCTGGTCAGATGGGTCGGCCTCAAGCGTCAGGAGCGCTATCTCCATCTCATGGAGAAGCTCCTGGCTTTCCGTTATGAATGTCTGTCTAGCCTGTCCGAGTTCCAGGTCCATCACGCCTCCTCAGGCCTTTTGCTCACGAAGAGCTCCCCAAGATTGAACAGCCCTATTACCGACTCCACGGGAGCGCTCTTTGCCGTGAATCTGAGCTGCTTTCCGCCGCGCTCGGACTGTCTCAACGCAAGCAGAAGCAGCTGGAGTCCCGATGAGTCGAACTCGCTCACGCCAGAGAGGTCGAGGTCAACGGCCTCGGCTTCGTCTATGGTCTTCAACAGGGCTGCCTTCAAGTCCAGGGCGTTGTAGATGTTCATCTCGCCCGTTATCGCGACCTCAGCCATACGGTCATTTTTCTGGATGTTTATTTCCATGTCAGCTCCGTTCAAGGCGCTATGAGCTTGGAGACGGCTTCAAGCATCTGCTCGGGTTTGAAAGGCTTTACGACCCACGCCTTCGCGCCCGCGGCCTTTCCTTCCTGCTTTTTAGACTCCTGCGACTCGGTCGTGAGCATTATGACCGGCGTGAACTTGTACCCCGGCTTGTCCTTCAGGGACTTCAGGAAGGTTATCCCGTCCATGTTCGGCATATTCACATCGCAGACGATGAGGTTCACCTTCTGCCCTGCGAGCTTGCCGAGCGCGTCCGCGCCGTCGCACGCTTCAGCCACATCGTAACCGGCCTTGGCCAGGGTAAGGCTCATGACCTGCCTTATCGATGCCGAATCATCTATGACCATTACTGTCTTTGCCATCTTATCTATCCTCCGGTTAAACGGGTCTTTTAAAAGAAAGTGATGTCATTCTGGGCGGCGGGCCTGGGCGCTTGGGCGATTCGCCTGCCGGGGAACGGCATAACTACAGCGCTATGAGTTTCCCTCTGCTTTTCCATTACATAGTGTTTCCTTATATTATCCGGGCTGAGCTCCTTTATCCTGCACTCTTCCTTGCACAGCCTTGCTTCCTTCATGCACGATTGGAGAATGTTCGCGAAACCGTCCGCCTCTTCTATTGCCTTCATCACGAGCTCTATCTGCTGGCGGACTATGTCCTGGAACTGCACCCCCGCGAGCAGGTCAAGCACCTGTCCGGCGACCCTTTCAGAGGAGGAGCCCACCTCGCCAAGTATCTCCCTGTTGAGGCTGTCGAGCCTGCGGTAGCTCTCCCCGAGACTTCCAAGCTGGCCTTCGAGGCTCTTAAGGAGCCCGGACTCCTGGCTGTTCCTGTCCTGGTTGAGCTTCAAGGCGAACTTGCCCTCTATCTCGTCGGCCATCCTTATCATGGCCTGACCTATCTTGCTGGCGGCCTGCTCGGAATGCTTGGATAGTTTCCTGACCTCGTCGGCCACTATGGCGAAGCCCCTGCCGTGCTCGCCAGCCCTCGCGGCCTCTATGGCCGCGTTCAGCGCGAGAAGGTTCGTCTGGTCGCTTATCTCTTTCAGGAGGTCAACGAGACCGGTCATCGACCTGGCGTCCTCGGCAAGCCCGAGAACGATTCTGTAGTCGGTTTCCACATCAGCCCTGCGCTTGTCTATGTAAGCCCTGAGCCCGGCTATGCTCTTTTCGTTGTCCTCGATCGCCTTGCCTGAAGAGTCGGCGAGCTCTTCGGTCTGGCGCTGAAGCTCGGAGATGGTGTCCCTCATCATGGTCATGGAAGAGTCTATTTCCTGCGACTGGCCTATTATCTGGGTAGCGGCCTCACCCGTCTGTCCGATCGCCTCGTGGAGGTGGCCGGTTATGAGCCTGTTCACTTCGCGCTGAGAGCCGAAGTACCTGTCGAGCTTTTCCCTGCGGCTGCTGTAGTGGCGCGTCCTTTCAGCCAGCTCTCTTATTATCTCCTCGTTATCGATCTCCGAGAGCCTGACTGCGCTTCTCTTGAGAATATAGACCGGAACAAACCCGGCAACGAGCGCCAGCACGGCGATTGAAGCGGCCTTCGCAAACCCGGAGCCGGTTATGAGCTCCACTGTAATCAAAACGCCTGCCGCTATCAAAGCTGCCGCAAAGGCCCGGAACTTCCTGCCTTCCTCGATCACTATGAACCTGTCCAGAACCGTTTGAGCCTTTTCCATTTTCAGCCTCTGAAGCGAAATTATGAGTCCTTTTGTAGATATATCGCCCCTGCCGCCCCAGGCTACATAGGTAATAGGGTTAATTTTCCGAGGCGCAAGTACTGATTTAATCCGCGGAAAAAGGTTGAGGAATTTTAAGGAAAAAGGTTTAGACCGGGGATGAGGCAAAAGAGGGCCGCCCGGGCCGCAAATTGCCAACCTATTGTTTAAATTGACTTTTTTGCCAAAAAGGGCCACGGCCAGGATGTTTGGGGATATAATTATTATTAGAAAAGGAGGTGAGGAAGATGAGAACAGCGAAAATGATTCTTTTCCTGCCGCTTCTTTTCCTTGCCCTCATGGCAACGGAAGCGCCGGGATACTATTTCGGGGGACTGGATGATTACGCGGCCGGTGTGCCTTCACAGGAAGATAAGCTGCCCTTCATGTCTTCAGGAAGGGAAGTCCTTTATTCAGGGACCGTGGCTGACATTGAACCAGACAGCAGGTCAATACTTATCCGCTCAAGGGTTTCTGGCTTTTTCGGCCCGGAGCTCGTAGGGATTCCAGTTCAGATGAACAACACGGGGACAGTGAATATATGCTACAGGGACACAGGTGAGTGCGAGATAGCCGGGACCGAGGGCTGGGATACCATAAGCTCCATCCCACGGGAAACTCTTCTGAACGCGGACATAGTGGTAGTGGGCTACGCCGAAGACCAGAGCCGGTTAATAACCATCACCACTGACAGCAAACCGGCTTGAGGGTTCACGCGGTCGCGGGTTTTTTTGAGGGAAGATGGAATGTCCGGGAAGGCAGAAAAGCCGAAAGGCTTTACCTTCCCACCATCTTCCTGAATTGTTCTTCGTTTATTATCGTGAGGCCGAGTTTCTTTGCCTTGTCGTACTTTGACCCGGCCTCCTCGCCAGCAACGACAAAATCCACTTTTTTGCTCACGCTTGAGGCTGCCTCTCCTCCAAGGGATTCGACCAGGTCCTTTGCCTCGTCCCTTGTAAAGGAACTCAGGGCTCCGGTAAACAGAAAGACCTTGCCTGACAGCGCGCCTTTTCCAGCCGCGCCTTCCTCAATGCCAAAGACGACCCCCGCTGACTTGAGCTTTTCCAAAACATCGAGGTTCCGGGGCTCCCTGAAAAAATCCACTATAGACCTCGCGGTCTCCGGGCCGATTTCATGGACATTCAATAATCCCTGCTCGTCCATCTCCATGAGTTTTTCGATGCTCCCGAACCTTTTCGCGAGGAGCCTTGCCATGTGCTCTCCCACGCCCTTTATGCCCAGGGCGTAGATGAGCCGCTCCAGCGCGGGTTGTTTGCTCTTTTCTATGCTGCCGAGGAGATTGGCTATGGATTTGTCCTTCCACTTGGCAAGGTTCTTGAGGTTTTCAGCCGTAAGGTTCACGAATATGTCCGCGACATCCTTTAAAAGCCCGGCTTCTACAAACTGCTCGATGTGCTTGTCACCAAGCCCCTCTATGTCCATCGCTCTCTTCGAAGCGAAATGCCTTATGCTCTCTTTCAACTGCGCCGGGCACTGGAGGCCCCCCGTGCAATAATGTATGGCCTTGACCCTGTCTACCGCCGCCCCGCACACAGGGCAGGCGGGCGGCATGCGGAAGGGCTCGGTATTGGGCGGCCTCTTGGCCATTATGACTTCGAGCACTTCGGGTATGACATCCCCGGCCCTCTGGACTATAACTGTATCTCCGGGGCGCACATCCTTTCTTTCGACCTCGTCGAGGTTATGAAGGGTCGCCCTCTCTATAGTCACTCCGCCCACGAAAACCGGCTCGAGTATGGCTACCGGGGTAAGCGCGCCTGTCCTGCCCACGCCGACCTCTATCCTTATAACCCGGGTCCACTCCTGCTTAGGGACGAACTTGTAGGCTATGGCCCAGCGGGGGCTCCTTGTGATAACGCCGAGCCTTCTCTGGAGATCAAGACTGTTGACCTTCAGCACCGCCCCGTCCAGCTCGTAATTGAGGGAATCACGCCTGGCTTCCAGCTCGTCGTGGTACTCGACAGCCGCCTCTATGCCATGAAGGAGCTTTACAAAGGGGTTTACCCTGAGGCCGGACTTTTTCAACAACTCGAGCGATTCGAGATGGGTAGACGGGACCACGCCTTCCACCACTCCAAGCCCGTAGCAGAAGATATCAAGCGGCCTTGCCGCCGTGACCTTGGGGTCGAGCTGCCTTATGGAACCAGCGGCCGCGTTCCTCGGGTTGGCGAAAAGGGGCTCTCCCCGCTCCTCCCTTTCCCGGTTAATCTTCCTGAAGGCGTCAAGCGGCAGAAATACCTCACCCCTGGCCTCCAAAAGCCTTGGGGCATTTTTCGTAAGCCGAAGCGGTATCGAACGGACTGTCTTGAGGTTCTGGGTTACATCCTCCCCGACCTCTCCGTCGCCCCTTGTGGAACCCCTTACAAAAACGCCGTCCTCGTATATCAATTCCACGGCAAGCCCGTCCATCTTCGGCTCGCCGACATATTCGATTTTGTCCTCAGGCCCCAGCCCCAGCTGCCTTTTGACCCTGGCGTCGAACTCCAGTGCCTCGTCCCTCGTAAGGGCGTTTGCAAGCGATATCATGGGTATGGTATGCTTTATCGTTCCGAAAGCGGCCAAAGGCTTTGCCCCGACCCGCTGCGTGGGTGAATCAGGGGTGACGAGGTCAGGGAAAGCAGCCTCCAGCTCCTCGAGACGCCTCATGAGCCGGTCGTACTCGGCATCAGGCACTTCCGGACTGTCGAGGACATAATACAGGTAGTTATGGCGGTTTATCTCGCCCCTCAGGCGGGATATTTCGGCCATTGCCTCATTTTTTTCCATGAGGGTATATGTAGCACATGGGCCAGCCCAGGTCAACGAAGTAGGGCCGAAGCCGCCTTTTTACCTTGACCTCGCCTTCCGGATGGGGTATAAGAAAAGACTCTCCACTTGGAAAGGGCTATTCCTGCGGGAAATTAACCCTTGACAAGTCAGGTGAAATAATTTAAATTTTAAAATTCAAATCTTTGTTTGGGGATTTATTATGAAGACTTTTCTTCCGAAGGTAGACGCAAATTCAAAAGAGTGGTTCCTTGTAGATGCCAAGGGTCAGACCTTGGGAAGGCTCGCGGCCCGTTTGGCCACGGTCCTGCGCGGTAAGCACAAGCCCACATACACTCCGAGCATCGACATGGGCGACTTCATCGTCGTGGTCAATGCCGAGAAGATCGCGCTCACGGGCAACAACAAGCTGACCGACAAGATCTATTACCACCACAGCATGTATCCGGGCGGACTGAAATCCGTTCCGGTTGGCAAGCTCCTTTCCACGAAGCCCGAAGAAGTTATAAAGAAGGCCGTATGGGGCATGCTTCCCAAGGGACCACTTGGCAGGGACATGTTCAAGAAGCTCAAGGTATACGCCGGCGAGAACCACCCGCACCAGGCGCAGGCGCCTGTGAGCATGGCCGTAAACAAATAAGATCCCGGAGACAGGTAAATGGCAGAAGTATTCAGCGCGGTAGGAAGGCGTAAGACATCGGTAGCGAGGGTAAGAGTTACGCCTGGCGCCGGAGAGATAATCGTAAACAAGAAGGCAATCGGCGAGTTCTTCAGCCGCGACACCCTCAGGAGCATAGTAAAGCAGCCTTTCGAGCTTACCAGCACCACGGGCAAGTACAATGTTACGGCCAATGTGGACGGCGGCGGCGAGAGCGGCCAGGCCGGAGCCGTAAGGCACGGAATCTCCAGGTGTCTTTGCCTTATTGATGCCTCCTTCAGGGGCGTTCTCAAGAAGGCCGGTCTCATGACCAGGGACCCGAGGATGAAGGAAAGAAAGAAGTACGGACAGAAGGGCGCCAGGAAGAGGTTCCAGTTCTCCAAGAGGTAATCCCTGTTTATTATTTTGCTGAATCTGAGGGGAAGGCCGCTGGCCTTCCCCTTTTTTATTCCAGTCAGTTCAAAAAGTCCATCTGCTGCGTTGTCTAGTCGCTCGTCACTGCGACATACATACAGAGTACGCCTCGTGCCTCACTCCTCTACGCCTTGCATATGGAGCTTTTTGAACAGACTGACCGACTTAAGCGAATCTGAATCTTTAAACAAGGGAGTCGCCAATGCTTAAAGCAGCAATTTTCGGGGCAAGCGGATATACCGGCCTCGAGCTTCTCCGCATACTCGCAAACCACCCTGACGCCAAAGTGGTCGAGGCCACTTCCCGTCAATACAAAGGCACACCGATACCGGAAGTCTTCCCTGCCCTCCGGGGCTTCTACGACGACCTGTTGTTCAGCGACCCCGAAGACCTGGGCTCGGTCAAGGCCGATGTAGCCTTCAGCGCCATGCCGCATGGAGCGTCCCAGGATGTTGTCCCCGAGCTTTTGAAAAAAAACAGGGTAATTGACCTGAGCGCTGATTTCAGGCTGCATGACAAAGATACCTATAACGCCTGGTACGGCGAGCACAAGGCAGCGCACCTGCTGTCTGAAGCTGTCTACGGCCTCCCCGAGCTTTACCGGAAGGACATAAAGGGCGCGCGGCTTGTAGCCAACCCCGGCTGCTACCCTACGAGCGCCATACTGGCCCTCGCCCCGCTCGCTAAAAAGGGCCTCATAAAAACAGGCTCCGCCATAATCGACTCCAAGAGCGGTGTGTCAGGGGCAGGCAGGGGCGCGACCCTTGCCACCTCTTTTGTCGAAGCGTCTTCAGGTTTCAAGGCCTATAAGGTCGGAAGCCACAGGCATACGCCAGAGATAGAGCAGGAGCTGACAATCGCCGCTGGCGGCCAACTCGGCGTAAGGTTCACTCCTCACCTGATACCGGTTTCAAGGGGCATACTTACGACAGCCTACGCCGAGCTCAACAGGACGCTTTCGAACTCGGAGATGAGGGACATCTACATCGAAGCCTACTCGAACGAAAGGTTCGTAAGGCTGCTGCCTGACGGGTCGTTCCCTGACATAAGCCAGGTCAGAGGCTCGAACTTCTGCGATATCGGCCTTTTCATCGATGGCAGCCGCGTTACGGTTGTGTCGGCCATAGACAACCTCGTGAAGGGCGCATCAGGCCAGGCCGTGCAGAACATGAATATCATGTTCGGATTAGATGAGAAAGCCGCCCTTTTCACCCCGCCACTTTCGATCTGAATCAGGATTAAAACTCAAGCCCCCTCTCCCGCAAGGGGAGAGGGGGCTTTTTTTGTGCGTGGAAAACCGGATAGCAGGCCTATGCGCGTAAACGGGATAATCGCGGCGGGTCCAGAGTATGAGCGGCAAGGGCGTCCGCTAAGATAACGCCGTAACCGAAACGCTTTTCCACACCCTGAAAACAGAGCTTGTTTATTTCGGGAGAAAGAAGACAAGCGCAGAGGCAAAGAGGGGGGGCGGAAGATAAGGCAAACCGTATCAGGTTAGGAATAAAACCAAAACAAATCTTTCCTCAAAACTACTTCTTCGCTACAGCCTTTAAAAACCCCCTCAAGGCCGCGATAAGCTTCATGTTCGCCTCCCTCCCGAGGACCGCGACCCTGAAGAACTCCGGGCCAAGTCCGCGGAATGCGGAAAGCTCCCTTATGATGACGCCGTCCTTTTCAAGAAGGGAGCGCCTCAGCTCCCTTGCGTCAACGCCGCCATTGAGCTTCACCATGATGTAATTGGCCGAGCTTTCAAAAGGAGCAAGCCCGCTCAATGACGCAAGCCCGTCAAAAAGAAACTCCCTTTCAGTCTCGAACCACTCAAGCGTTCTTTTCCTGAAGGCCCTGTCTTTGAGTGCCGCGACCCCCGCGCTTGACGCGAGCGTATTCACAGACCACGCCGGGATTAAAGCCGAAAGACGGGCCATGAGCTTTTTTGCCCCCACGCCGTAGCCGAGCCTCAGGCCTGCCATCGCGTAGAACTTTGTCATGGACTTCAAGACAATGACATTGCCGGCACGGAGCGATTCAGGGATGACGCTCACTCCGGTGAAGTCGGCAAAAGCCTCGTCGATGATGACGAGCACGCCCTTCTTTTTGGCAAAGGACATGATATCAAAGAGGTCTTCTTTCCCTGTGAGGACGCCTGCCGGGTTGGACGGGTTCGCGATGTAGACAGCCGAACAGCCCTCTATCGCCTTCTTGAGACTTTTACAGTTGATCCTGAAGCCGTCCTGTTCGCGGAGCAAATGGCTCTTTACTCTTATGCCTGAAAGTCCGAGAGCCTTTCCGTATTCACTGAACGCAGGCTCCACGATAAGGGCAGGCCCGCTCTTCAACAGCCTCGGGATGATGCTTATTATCTCGTTTGAGCCGTTTGCCGGGACGACTTCATCAATGCCGACGGCGTGAAAACCCGCGATGGCTTCTTTTAATGCTGTCGAGGAAGGGTCCGGATAGGGAGGTATCGACTTTATGGCGCTCAAGAGCGCCTTTCGCGAGGACGGAGGAAAGCCCAGCGGGTTTATGGACGCGCTGAAATCGAGCAACTCTTCGGACGAGGCGCCCTTTAAACGGGAAGCCTGCCAGATGTCCCCGCCGTGTATGTCCTTAGGCCTTGCCACGGTTATCTCAGCACGGCCCTCGCGTCAGCGACGACCGCGCCCCTTTCATGCACGATGAGGGGGTTTATCTCAAATTCCTTTATCCCTTCGATACGGCCCACGATGTCGCCAAGCTTTATGAGCGCGTCGGCTATGGCGTCCAGGTCCTTTACGGTCTGGCCCCTGTAGCCCGTGAGTATTGGAAAGCCCTTTACCTCTCCCATCATCTCGAATGCCTCTTCCCTCGTTATCGGCGCGAGCCTGAATGAGACATCCTTCATAAGCTCAACTGTCACGCCCCCTATGCCGAACATGACCGCCGGGCCAAACTGCTCGTCCCTTACGCAGCCGATTATCACCTCAGCGCCTTTTTTTACCATCTCCTCTATAAGGAAGCCTTCGATAAGGGCCGTGGGGTAGTCATCGGCAACTCCCAATATTATCTGTGACCACTTCTCCTCTATTTCCTGCTCGTCCATGATATTGAGGAAAACCCCGCCAGCGTCGCTCTTGTGCATGATATCAGGGGATATGAGCTTCAAGGCAACCGGGAAGCCTATTTCCCTTGCGGCATCGATAGCCCCTGCCACATCCTTTACGGCCTTTGACCTGGGCAGCGGGAAAGACGCGAGCCTCAAGACCTCCTTGGCCTCGGGCTCGACAAGCACCTTCCTGCCAACGCTCAAGGCCTCCTTCACTATCCTATCCATGCTCCCCGTATCCATCAGAGCCTCCAGCGCCCTTTTGAAAGGACTGAAGCCGCGCGAACGGCCGCCTCAGGGGTAGAAAAAGCCGGGAGGCCAGCCTCGTGGAAAAGCCTTATCCTATCCCTCGAATACGCCCCCCCTGGCGTGCAGGCGATTATGGGCTTTTCGGTAAACCCGGGCTTTTGCGCGAGCATGCCGGGTAATTTATCGGTAAGCGCGGGAGGGCCCCACAGGGCCGCCACTATTACCATGTCGTAGAAGTCCCCTGACATCGTTTTGCTGAGGGCGAACGCGAAAGACTCGTCGGTTGCGCTCCCTGTAAGGTCAAGCGGGTTCCCGACCCCGTAATAGGACGGAAAAGCGGCGCGGAGCTCTTCTTCCACCTCTTCAGGAAGCCCGGGGACGCTAAGCCCCATCTGTTCGCACGCGTCGGCTATGTTGACGCCCATTCCGCCGCCGTCGGTAATTATCATTACCCTTTTGCCAGCGGCGCTTGAGGTAAGGCCAAAGGCCTTGCAGGCTACAAGAAAGTCCTCGTAACCGTTCAACTCTATTATTCCGGCCTTTTTAAAGGCCGCCCTGTATATCTCATACCTTCCCGCGATCGCCCCGGTATGGGAACGGGCAGCCGAAATTCCAGAGGCGCCCTTGCCCACCTTCACGGCCATTACCGGCTTTACAGCCGAACAACGGGAAGCCGCCTCTATGAAGCGCCTGCCGTTTTCTATTGATTCGATGTAAATGGCGACAGCCTTTGTCTCCGGGTCTTCGGCCAAAAAGTCGAGGCAGTCAGCCTCGTCGACATCAACTTTGTTGCCGTAGCTTACGACGCGGGCTACCCCGATGCCGTCGGTTGCCAGCTCGTCCATGGCGGTCACGGCAAAAGAGCCGCTCTGGGATATGATGGACAAACCGCCCCTGCCCGGCCTCTGGACTCTTTCCCTTGGTATGAAAAAGGTGTCCAGGCCCGAAACCGTATCGTATATGCCCATGCAGTTCGGGCCTATGACCCGGGTAGCCGTAGAGCGGGCCGCCTCTTTCAAGGCCTTTTCAAGGGCCGCACCTTTGGGGCCGGTCTCGGCAAAGCCGCCGCTCACGACAACCGCGCCCTTCGCGCTGCCTCCGGCATTAAAGACAGCTTCCGGTACGGCCCCGGCAGGCAGGGCATAGACCGCGAGGTCAATTGGCGAGCCTATGGCCTCGATCGAGGGATAGCACTTCAGGCCCATGACCTCGTTGTAGCGGGGGTTCACCGGATATATTGCCCCCCTGAACGAATTTCTGAGGCTTTCGAGTATGACGCCCGATATCTTGCCTGTTGCCTCAGACGCCCCTACTACCGCTATCGAAGACGGGCTGAAAAAAGCCGACAGGTTATTTTTTTTATGCATCTGCTATTCCATCGAGCGTATTCGTTTAAGGCTGCCAAAAAAAATTAGATATTTTTTCTGAAGTCAAAAAAGGGCGGAATTAAAAAACGCAGCATATATGAGGATATGTGAGCATTTTTATTTACGCCCTGACGCTTAAGAATCAGGAAAAATAGCAATTTTTTATTACTGGTCGAGCTTGAACGCTATTTTCACGACAGCCTGAAACTCGGCTACCTTTCCGCCATCTATGCGGCCGTGCTGCTCTATCACCTCAAACCACGCGAGGTTGTGAAGAGTGCTCGCGGCTTTTTCCACGGCCTTCTTCACGGCGTCATCGAAGCTCGTAGACGAGATGCCCACTACCTCTATCCTCTTATAGACCCTGTCCATGCCAACCCCCTTTTGCTCTTGTTTTTTCCTTCCGGCCCTAAAGTCTTGCGCTGCGGGCCGTGAAAAGTACAAAGGCCACTCCGGAGACGATTACTGCCATATTGATAGCATAGCTTTCCATATGCTTATGCCGAAACTCGGCTTTGAGCTCCTGGACCCTGGCTGGCTCCTTTGCCGCCTTGATCTCCAGCTGCACGGCCCTAGCTTCAGGGGCTATGACCATGCCGGAGTAGAAGGTAAGCGCTGTCATGAACGCCAGCAGCAATATTCTCCCGGCCGGAAAAAATTTTTCTATGAACGAGATGGCCAGAAGGGAGGCGAGCGAAAGCACCCCGGCCACATAGCCTAACGCCCAGTACTTCGGGAAAATGTTCGCCACCAGCTCGCCTGCCAGCTCCCTGGGCAGCACCTTGAATACGCTCGGCGTCACAAAGAAGGTGAAGAACACGAGCGAGCCGACCCAGACCACGATGCTGAGGAGGAGCACGAACCTGAATGTGTTGAGCATCGGCAAAGCCTTTGTCAGTATGTTGAAAAACCCTTCTTGAACTTTTTCAAAACTTTTGGCCTTCCGGGCATTTTGCAGAGCAGAAAGCCCTTTGGGGTTTATACTTTAACCGCTATAAGGTTACAACACAAAAATAGCGGCGGTCCTCGCGGCGAGCGTGAGCAACAGCATAAGGAAAGCGGTCATCCCCATAAGCCTTATCGAAGATTTGATTGACGAGTCCTCGAATGAGTGAACGGCGTCTCCGATAAAGGGCTTGGTTGAGGGCACTCCGTTGTATGACGAGGTGCCCCCGAACCGCACTCCGAGCGCCCCGGCAAAGGCGGCCTCGATCACGCCCGAATTCGGGCTCGGGTGCTTGCCTCCGTCCCTGAACATTATCCGGGCGGACGCTTTCCAATTATACCCTAAAATAAAGGAAGCTGAGACCGCGAGGACCCCCGCGAGCCTTGAAGGTATGTAATTGGCAGCGTCGTCAAGCCTTGCGGAAAACCAGCCGAAGTTCTTGTATTTCGCGTTCTTGTACCCAACCATCGAATCGAGCGTGTTCACTGCCTTGTAGGCCATCATCAGGGCCGGTCCGCCGAGCGCAAGGTAAAAAAGCGGGGCTATAATGCCGTCGGAAGTGTTCTCAGAGACCGTCTCGACAGTCGCCCTCAAGACTTCTTTCCTGTCAAGCGCGCCGGTATCCCTGCCGACTATCCTTGAAAGCCTTTTTCTTCCTGCCTCGATGCCTCCGGTTTCAAGGGCCGTCAATACCCCCTTGGCCTCTGCGCCCAGGGATTTTACTGACAGCCCAGCCCAGACAAAAAGGGCCGAGACAATAAAGCAGAGTATGGGCGAGACTTCATAGGAAATAAACAGCAACAGAAAGATCAGGCAGTAGACAGCCGAGACCGTCAAAAGGGCCAGCAGCACGCCTGCGACCCGCTCCCTGCCGGGCGTCCCGGCAAACTTTCTAAGCTTTTTTTCAAGGGCTGATACCAGATTTCCAATCCACCTTATCGGGTGGGGGAGCCTTTCCGGGTCACCTATTACGAGATCAAGGATATATCCAAGAACAAGAGCTGCCGGTGAAAAAGGCACCAGGTTAAGAAGTTCCAGAAACCTCATAGCCCGGCAACCCTCAAGACTTCATCTACCGCTATATTCTCCTCGAAGAGCCTCACAAGTTCTGTCAGGGACGCTTCTTTAGCGGCGTTGAACGCTCCGTTGCTTCCGGCACCGGCTCCCAGATTTTCGAGAAGGGCTTCCCTGAAGCCGTCGTTATCGAAAATGCCGTGAATATAGGTGCCGTGGATTCGCCCGTCGCTCGATGTGCAACCGTCCATGATAGATGACTGAAGGCCGTTCCTCTCCGTTATGGCCGCGAAGGGCGCGCCTTTTACAATTGTCTCGCCCATGTGTATCTCATAGCCCTTTACGGCAAATTCTATTTTGCCGAACATGGCCTTTCCTGCTATCTGAAAAGTATTCTTCTCTTTACCAAGAACGGTTTCAGAGTCCAGTAAGCCAAGGCCCTCTACGTCACGAATGGGCGATTCCACGCAAAAGGGGTCGGAGATTTTTTTCCCGAGCATCTGAAAGCCGCCGCATATTCCGATAACAGAGCCGCCTTCCGCCGCGTGCTTTTTTATCGGCCCGGCGAAACCCTTTTCCTTGAGCCAGCACAGGTCTTCTATTGTGCTCTTCGTGCCAGGGATTATGACGAGGGCCGAACCTTCAATCTCAGAAGGCGAATCCGCGAATACGACCTTAAGCCTTGGGTCGGCCTTCAATGGGTCGAAATCAGTAAAGTTCGACACTCTCGGGAGCTTCACTATAGAGACCTTCAATTGACCTGCGCCGCCGGTTCTGTCTTCGAGCGCCACGCTGTCCTCGTCAGGCAGGACGAGGCCCCTGAAATGCGGCATTACTCCAAAAACTTTTTTCCCTGTGCGCTCTTCAAGAAAATCGAGCCCTGGCATAAGAAGGGACTTATCCCCCCTGAATTTATTTATTATGAAGCCCTTTACGCGCTCCCGTTCTGATTCCGATAGAAGCTCAAGCGTGCCCACGACAGAAGCGAACACCCCGCCCCTGTCTATATCACCGACCAGCAGGACCGGGCTGTCGACCGCCTCAGCTATGCCCATGTTGGCGATATCGCCTTCCCTCAGGTTTATCTCCGCCGGGCTGCCCGCGCCCTCTATTACGATGACATCGTACATCGACGATAGAAGCCGATAGCTTTCAAGGACGAACTCCATCGCCTGCGGCTTGAACTTGTGGTACTCGGCGGCGCTCATCACGGAATGGACCTTGCCGTGTATCACCACCTGCGAGCGGGCCTCCCCGGTAGGCTTCAAAAGCACCGGGTTCATGTGGACGCTCGACGCTACCCCGGCGGCCTCTGCCTGAAAGGCCTGTGCCCGCCCTATCTCGCCGCCGTCAGAGGCAACGGCCGAATTAAGGGCCATATTCTGGGCCTTGAAAGGCGCTGCCCTGTAGCCCCTCAGCCGAAGGCACCTTAACAGGGCCGCCGTAAGCACGGTTTTCCCGACATGGGAACTCGTCCCTTGGAGCATTATATTTTTCGTAACTTTTATCACTTGCCTTTTTCTGGTCTCTTGTGTTAATATCCCATTGGATGCGCGGCTCTTTTTCCCATGTCTTTTCACCCGCCCCCGCTATCAGCCGCCCGCATTATCCCCCTTATGAAAAAAACGAGAGAAATAGCCTGTAAGGCATTAATGGGCCTGCTCTTTTTTGCCCTGTTCACCCCGTCCCTTTCGAGGGCCGAGTCTGTTGACGGGCACAGGGCCAGGGTTGTGAGAGCAGCGTCCAGGCTCGAGCCTGTAACGGGCCTGAGCCCCAAAATTATCATAAAAGAAGACGACGCCCAGAGCGCCTTCGTGCTCCCTGACGGGGCGGTCGTCATCTCCAGAGGGCTTCTGGCCACGACCAGCTCTGACGACGAAGTGGCCTTTGTCATAGCCCACGAGGTATCTCATATCATCGCCCGGGACCAGATGGGTCCAGCGGCAAAACTTACAGGCCTGTCCGACCCGGCAAACCTTCAGCTCGGCGAGATGAGGGCCGACGCCTCAGCAGTAGCCTTCATGAAAAAGGCCGGGTACAGCCCTGAAGCCTCCATCGGCATGCTCAAGAGGCTTTCCGTCAATGGCGTGAACCTCTCTTCAAGGATAACCGCCATCTCGAACCTCCTGGGCCTTTGAGATCCTTTTCCTTCCAACCCCTGACCGAACAGATTATACTACTTTCCTCAAAGCCAAAATAGAGGTTTGTAGCCGTTATGGCCCCACGAGGCTCCATAAAACTCGAAAGCTTTATGAAAACAGGGGTGCCCTTCAATCTTGAAGGAGACCGCCTTGAAGCTCTTCTGGAATGGCGGCCCAGACCAGGCGAAGCGCTGACCGTCTCAAGCCCTGACGGCGCTCTTTTCAGGGCAAGGCTTATTGAACTTCAGGAGGGCTCTGCAACCCTGGTGCCCTTCGAAGAGATGGGCATTGCCGAATTTGCCCCGGAAATAATCCTCATACAGGCCCTTCCTGAAAGGGAGCGGATGGAGACGATAATCCAGAAGGCAACAGAGCTCGGCATTACCTCCATACTACCCTTCAAGTCGGAAAAATCAATAAGCCTCGAAGAACTCGACTCCCGCCAGAAGCGCTCGCATAACTGGGGTGAAGTCGCAAGGAAGGCGGCCCGGCAGTCAAGACGGCCCGACATCCCGGAAGTCCTGCCTTACGGCTCTTTTGAACAAGCCTTGAACATAGCGGAAAACTCCAGCTTGAAAGTGATGCTGTGGGAGGGCGCGCGACCCGGGCTCAAGGAACTTCTGGCTCAAACCCCAAAGCCGGTCTCAAGCGCGGCGCTGCTGGTGGGGCCTGAAGGAGGCTTTACGGCAAATGAAGTAAAAGCCGCTTTGGATAAGGGCTTTTCAGCCGTAAACCTCGGCCTGCGCGTCCTGCGGACCGAGACGGCGGCAATTTTCGGGGCCGGGCTTTTAAGGTATGAACTCGGGGGATGAGTGTGAGATGCTCTTCGCAATTACAAGGGAAAAAACAAGAAGCAGGCATCCCCGCCAGCCAGCCGTGATATCATAATAGCCATGACATGGGTCTTATTCGCGCTCACAACAGCTTTTGCCCTTTCAACCGCTGACGCCCTCAGTAAGCGCGCCCTGCGCCATACCGACGACCTCGTAATGGTATGGGTCAGGGAAGGCTATGCTCTGCCTTTTCTCGCGCTTGCCTTTCTGTTCGTGCCGGTCCCGAAGCTCGACGCGGTCTTCTGGTTCACTGTTGCCGGTCTCGTGCCTCTTGAAATAATCGCCCTCATCCTGTACATCAAGGCCATCAGGCTCTCTCCGCTTTCACTCACAGTCCCGTTCCTCGCCATGAGCCCGGTTTTCATCATATTCATAGCGTTCGCGTTCCTGGGTGAACTTCCTGACAGGAGCGGCGTTATCGGGATCCTGCTCATAACCGCAGGGGCGTATATGCTGAACGCGAGCGCTTCAACGCAGGGCATTCTGGGGCCTATCAGGGCGATATTGAAAGAACCGGGGTCGATCCTGATGCTTGTGGTGGCTGTCATATACAGCGTGACCTCGACCCTCGGCAAGGTGGCGGTGCAGCACTCAAGCCCGATCTTCTTCGGCTTTTTCTACCCCTTCACGCTTACCGTTGTCCTGACAATTTTTCTCGGGGCAAAGGGAAAGCTCGGCCATGTATTTTCAAAGCCCGCGACTTTCATCCCCATAGGCCTTTGCACAGCGGCGATGATAATCTCGCATTTCATAGCCATAAGCATGACGCAGGTCGCGTACATGATAGCGGTCAAAAGGACGAGCCTTGTTTTCAGCGTGATTTACGGGTGGCTGCTGTTCAAGGAAGAAAAGATAAAGGAGCGGCTCATCGGGAGCGGGCTCATGCTGGCGGGAGTAGTGATGATACTGGTGTTCTGAAGAGAACCTGTGTTGGAATTTTATGTCATTCTGAGCGAAGCGAAGAATCTGGTTTTTACTTTACTGCGAGCGTGCGCACATAATTCCCTTAATCATTCTTTAAAAAAGGGGGCAATCAGGTAATATTGCGTCCCTTTCGCTTCGCTCGCCAAGACACACTTTATTTGTTGCGAACACGGTCATCGGGAAACGGCCTGCCAGTTCGCTCCACTCGAATGCCCTCTCCACAGCTACGCTCAAAAGCTGTTTACGATATTTGCTATCCTCTAATAAGGAGGTGGTCAAAATGATAGGATGGGCGATTACTTTCCTGATAATTTCGGTGATAGCCGGATTTCTCGGTTTTACGGGGATCGCTGGCGCGGCAGCCTGGATGGCAAAGGCGCTTTTCGGTATTTTCCTGCTGATGTTCATCATTTTCCTGGTGCTCGGGTACACCGTCTACAAGAAGATTACCTGAGGCGCGCCTTCCTGGCAAGGTGCTGAAAACGCCGGACCAGCAATCACAAAAAAACCCTGCATGCCAGAAGCATGCAGGGTTAAATGGGTTAGTTTGTCGCTGTTTAAAAGGTCAGTCTGACCAGCTCTATCCTTTCGATCTCTTCTTTCTTGTTAATCTGCTCGTCATAGTGCTGCTCAGTGGATATGGTCGGCATCGCGAGACTTACGGAACCTTCTTTAGTGTTTATCTCGGCGGCAGCGGTTGACATCACGCCGCTGGTCGCTACTCCGTAAGCAGCGCCCAGGAGCACGCCTACTGCCGCGCCAGTGGGGATATAACCCAGATGGTCATCAGGGTTATCGGTCAGAAGCATTACAGCGGAACCGAGAAGGGCGCCGATAAGACCGCCGTAGAGGGAATCCCTCAAGGTGCGCTGCATCGGGTCCTCAGCGGAAGCTGTCGAGACGGCAAGAAAAGTGAAAACCATTGCCAAGACCGCAATTTTCTTAAGTTTTCCCATTTTCAAGGCCCTCCGCCTACAGGGTCAGAATCACAATAAGTGCTTTTAAGATAGTCCATAGTAAAAGAAATGCTGATTTTTGTCAAGAGCCTGAGTCATTATTCCGAAAAATAGTGTATGATAACCAACAAACAAACGGCCCAGATGACAGCTTACCCGGGCGCGCATTAAGAGAGCATTAAACGCTTATTTTCCGCTGGGTTAGCAAGGAACAAGCCCTTCACGGCGACTTGACAGCCCTGCATTACAGGATATACTGAGTACAGGGAGGGGAGATGACGATAACCGCTGATGTTTATGACTTTGCTATTTTTTTAATCGGACTTGGGTTTTTTATTTTTGTAATAGCGCTGGTGCCCGCCCTTCTGCAACTGAAAAGGACTTTCAAGGCGGTCGAGGAACTTACGAATGAGACCAGGAAGACGGTCGAGGTCGTAAACTTTATCGCAAAGAGGACCCAGGACCAGGTCGCCGACTTTGAAGAGTTGATATCCAGGGTAAAAGACCTTGGGATCAAGGTGACTGGCCTTGGAGATATCGTGGTTGATAATGTCAAGGGGCCGATCATAAGCTTCCTTAGCTTTATTTTCGGGGCTGAAGAGGGTTTCAAACGGTTCTTTCACAGGAATAAAAAAGGAGGAGGAAAAGATGAACAACTCTAAGAGTGTGGCGGTTGCTTTTCTTGTCGGCGGAGCTATCGGCGCCGGGCTAGCCCTTCTTTTCGCCCCTGATTCAGGCAATGAGACCAGGAGAAAGATAAAAGAAGGGGCCGAGGACGCGGGAGACTGGGCAAAAGACAAGTACCAGGACGCAAGGTACAAAGTCTCCGAGGGCACGGGCAAGGTCAGATCGTTCGTGAGCGACAGGCGTGAAGACCTCCAGTCAGCTTACGAGGCAGGCAGAGAGGCCTACAACAAAGGCAAAGAGAAGCTCGCAAGAGAGTCTTAAGCCGTATTCTCATAAAATCAAGGGCATAAATGCGGCAAGTCTTCAGCGCATTTATGCCCTGTCGCAGGCAAACCGGCACACAAAGCCGCCTTTGTTCCACCTGTAAATCCACATCAAAATCCATAAAAACGCATGGCAAGCAGTGTAGTTGCGGCTTGCGGCGGAAGACGGCTGTGCTGCCGGGTGTTATTTCAATACGCTCAAGAAGACCCCTGAGGGTTCGCTTCCAATGATTACGGGTGCCTCTAAAAATTAGATATTTTTTCCGAGGTCGAGGAAGGGTGGAAGTAAAAAGCGGAGCATATATGTAAATATGTGAGCATTTTTACTACTGCCCTGACAAAGAGATCGGGAAAAAGAGCAATTTTCAGAGGCACCTTGATAAAACTATACCGGGAGGCCTGCCAAAGCAGGCTGCTGCGCTGAAGGAGCCTGCTGATGGCCGATAAGAGCACCACTTTAAGTGTCTTTACCGCGGATGTGGGCGGGCTTGTGGGCCATGTAAGCAGCCATCCCGAGGTCGTTGACAACGCAAGAGAACGGTTAAGCTCGGCAAAGGACAAAGGCATCATCACTGATTACCATGTCCTGAGGTGCGGCGACGACCTCGACCTGCTCCTTACCCATGAGTGCGGCACTGACGACAGGGAGATACACCAGCTTGTCTGGAACACTTTGGTCTCATGCAGGGAGATAGCCCAGGACTTGAAGCTGTACGCCTGGTCAAGAGGGCTCCTTGACGAGTTCACCGGCAATCTCAAGTTCCTCGGCCCCGGAGTCGCGGAACTAGAGTTCATCGAACGCTCGAGCGAACCAGTCGTCGTATTCTTCGCGAACAAGACAGGCACAGGGGCGTGGAACCTCCCGCTGTACAGGATATTCGCGGACCCGTTCAACACCGCCGGGCTCATAGGCGACCCGGCCATGCTCGACGGCTTCACTTTCAACATCCTGGACCTCAAGGAGAACAAGGAAATAAGCCTCAAGGCGCCAGAAGAGATACACCTCATCCTGGCGCTGGCCGGTTCGACGAACAGGTATGTCATAACCTCGCTTTTAAGGAATATGGGCGGAGAGACGGCCGCCGTAATCTCAAGCCAGAAATACGACATCATCGGCGGCAAAATAGGCGCAAAAAATGAACCGGCCCTCATTGTCAGGTGCCAGTCCGGCTTCCCGGCGGTCGGCGAGGTCATGGAGGCGTTCTCGTTCCCTCACCTCGTGTCCGGCTGGATGAGGGGTTCTCACACGGGCCCGCTGACGCCGGTGCCCTTCTATGAAGCCAACCCTACCCGCTTCGACGGCCCGCCGCGGGTTATCTCGGCCGGGTTCCAGATATCGGACGGCCACCTCATAGGCCCGCATGACATGTTCGACGACCCGAGCTTTGACGAGGCAAGAAAGACCGCGAACAAAGTCACTGATTATATGAGGAGGCACGGCCCGTTCCAGCCCCACAGGCTTCCGCAGGCGGAGATGGAATATTCCTCCATGCCTGTCGTCTTCGACAGGATAAAAGACAGGTTCAGGAAACTCTGAGGAAGGCCGTATGGCGCGTTCTGGCGGCGGTATCAGGAGGGCGAGAAAAGAAAACCTGCTGCCAGCCGGCAAGCTGCCTGTGCGGCTCCTTGACCGCCTGCTGAAAAAGTACGCCTCTGGCGGCCCCGGCGTCGTCATCGGCCCCTCCATAGGCATAGACTCGGCAATTGTCAATATCCACGGAACGCTCCTTGCCGCGAAATCAGACCCCATCACATTCGTCTCGGACAACATAGGCGCGTACGCGGTCTTTGTGAACGCGAACGACATAGCGGCCATGGGCGCTGCCCCGAAGTGGTTTCTCGCTACTATCCTCCTGCCCGAAGGCAAAGCCACCGCAAAGATGGCGGAGCAGATCTTCGCCCAGATAAGCTCAGCCTGCGATGAGGCAGGCGCGGTGCTTTGCGGCGGACACACCGAAATCACCCCCGGAATCAACAGGCCCCTTGTAACCGGCCATATGCTGGGCACCCTTCACGGGAAAAAGCCTGTCACCTCCGCCGGGGCAAAGCCGGGGGACGCACTCATACTCACCAAGGGCATAGCCATTGAGGCGACCAGCGTCATCGCGAGGGAGCTTGCGGCTAAGCTTAAGGGCTCGTTTTCAGCGGCCTTTCTCAAAAGGTGCGCCAACTACTTCAAAGCCCCAGGCATATCCGTGGTGAAGGACGCCAGAGTGGCCATGGCAAACGGCCCCATAAACGCCATGCATGACCCCACGGAGGGCGGGCTTTCGGCGGCCCTCCATGAGCTCTCTTTGGCCTCCGGCTGCTCTATCATCGTCGAACAAAACCTCATACCTGTGCTGCCCGAAGCAAAGGCCCTCTGCGAATTTTTCGGAATAGACCCGCTCGGGGCTATCTCATCAGGCGCGCTCCTTATCTCAGCCCCTTACGGCCGGGCCAAAAAGATAACGGCCGCCCTCGAGGCCAGCGGCATCCTGTCCGCGGTCATCGGCAAGGTTGAGGCAAAAGGCAGGGGAGTCAGGATCATCGCTGACGGGAAAACAAAAAAACTCAAGCATTTCGAGAGGGACGAACTGACCAAAATCTTGGTATAATAAGATTAAGGGAGGTGCTCAATATGTCAAAAAAAACCGGAAAAGGCCTGCTTGAAAGGGCGCCTCACATTGTGAGAAGAAAAACTATCGACCCGGAAGGAGCCGATCCCTACCGCAACAAAGAAGCTCCTGACGACATGGCCCTTTGCAGAAGATGCGGGGCCGTGTACCATGAAAAAAGATGGTATACAAGGGATGAGTTGCCCGGCAAGCTGGCCGGAGCGCCAAACACCGCGCTGGTGTTCTGCCCCGGGTGCCAGAAGGTAAAAGACAAATACGCCGAGGGATATCTGATCATAGAGGGCCATTTCGTCGAGGAACACGGGGGCGAAATACTGAACATCATAGAGAACAAGGAGGGCCTGCAGGCCTACATAAACCCTCTTGAACAGATAGTGGAGATAAAGCGTTTCGACGGCCGCATCGAGGTGCAGACGACTACCGAAAAACTCGCGCAGAGAATAGGCCAGATAATACAGAAGGCGTTCAATGGAGAACTGGTCTACAAATGGAGCGATGATAACAGCCTTGCCAGGATTATCTGGACGAGGAATTAAAAAAGACGCCCAAAGACAGGCCATTGCGGAAGATTCGAGGCGAAGCAATCTTCGAATAATTAAAAGGGATTGCTTCGCTCCGCTCGCAATGACTGCGTTCTGAGGCGTTTTTATTTTTATTCGAAAGGATATCAGCTGTATGTTAGAAGCAAAACTGTACGAAAAGGCGGCGAAAAGCAGCGTAAACTGCCACCTTTGCTCATTCCGTTGCCATATCAAGGACGGCCACCGGGGGATATGCGGGGTCAGGGAGAACAAGGGCGGCAAGCTTTACACCCATACATGGGGCCGCCTCGTCGCGGAAAATATCGACCCGATTGAAAAAAAGCCGCTCTTCCATTTTCATCCATCGTCGCGCTCTTATTCAGTAGCGACGGCTGGCTGCAACTTCAGGTGTCTCCACTGCCAGAACTCGGAGATATCCCAGATGCCGAGAGATCAGGGCGTGATAGCTGGCGAAGAAGTCTCTCCCGAAGAGATAGCTGCCGATGCCTATGAGACCGGCTGTGAGAGTATTTCCTATACCTATACCGAGCCTACCATATTCTTCGAGTACGCCTATGACATCGGCGTACTCGCCAGGGAAAAGGGGCTAAAGAATGTTTTTGTGACGAACGGGTATATGACAGGGGAGTGCCTCAAGGCCCTCGACGGAGTGCTGGACGCGGCAAATGTCGACATAAAATCCTTCAGCGATTCGTTTTACAAGAAGGTCTGCGGTGCGACCCTTGCCCCGGTGCTTGAAAGCGTAGAGACCATGCGCCAGATGGGCATCTGGGTCGAGCTTACGACCCTTATTATCCCGACCCTCAACGACAGCGAAGAGGAGATACGGGCTCTGGCAAAATGGATTTACAAAACCGACAAGACCATGCCGTGGCACCTGAGCGCCTTTCACCCGACCTACAAGATGACGGACATCCAACCCACGCCTGTTCAAACCCTGGAGAGGGCAAGAGAGATCGGGCTCGAAGAGGGCCTGAGGTATGTGTACACCGGCAATGTCCCCGGCAACAAGGGAGAGTCGACCTATTGCTGGAGCTGTAATGCCCTGCTCATAGAAAGACGCGGCTTCATGGTGAAAAAGAACGCTGTTGTCGACTCCAAATGCCCGGAGTGTGGCTCGCTGATAGACGGGGTCGAGCTTTAGCTCTATAATTAATTAATAGGCGGTATTCAGCACGAGCTTGCCCTGATAGAATGACGCAACCTGCTAAAAGAAAACTCAGTAGCAGCCGCAGGTTTCAAATAAGTTCCAGATGCGAGGAGACGAGAAAAGGAAGTGTCGATTTCTATTCGCTCGCTTGACCCCGCATAAAGCTGCGGGGATTCGCTCGCTATGGGTTTTCAGCGACCTGCAAAAAGGAGGAGATATGCTTGCTGAGTTCAACATAGTCCCCATTGGCTCCGGCGAGAGCATGGGAGACCAGATAGCAGCCGTCCTCAAGATAGTCGATGAGAGCGGGCTTCCTTACAAGGCGAACGCGATGTCTACTGTCGTGGAAGGCGGGTGGGACGAGATAACCGGCCTTGTAAAGCGCTGCCACGAAGAGGTCTTGAAAAAGGCCCCCAGGGTCATCATCAATATCCAGGTGGATGTAAGACCCGCTAAGCCCAAAGAAAGGATTACCGAGAAGCTCAAGAGCGTGGAGAAACGGCTCGGAAAAGAGGTAAAGAAATAATCGAGCTCGACGGCAGCTTCGGTGAGGGGGGCGGCCAGATACTGCGCACGGCGCTCTCGTTGGCTTCCCTCACCGGATTGCCTTTCAGGGTATACAACTTGAGGGCAGGCCGCAGGCGCCCCGGCTTAAGGCCCCAGCATGTCTTGTCAGCCGAAGCGGCAGCCAAAGTAACCGGAGGCCGTCTCGAAGGCTGCAAGGAAGGCTCACAGACACTTGTTTACCTGCCCGGCAGGATAAAAGCGGGCAGGTATTTTTTTGACACTGGCACCGCAGGCTCAGTCACCCTTATATTCCAGACTATATTGGCTCCTCTTTCGTTCGCGGCAGCGAAGTCTTCCGTAATTATAAAAGGCGGCACACATGTCCCCTGGAGCCCGCCAGCCGACTATATCGAAGAGATATTCCTTCCGGCATTGTCGATTATGGGCGTCAACGCTCACTTTTCAACCATCTCAAGTGGGTACTACCCAAGAGGCGGCGGCGAAGTCGAGGCCTCGATAAACCCGATATCGGCCCCACTCGCGCCCTTGCGGATTCGCGAAAGAGGCAAGCTCCTCAAGGTGCGCCTTGTCTCAACCGTGTCGAACTTGCCGGTTTCCATCGCTGAAAGGCAATTAAAGAGCGCGACCTCTCTCCTGTCAGCCTGCCCGGCCCCTGTTGAGGCGAAAGTAAGAGAAGCCGCCTCCCCTGGCAGAGGCACTTCTGTTTTCATCGTGGGCGAGTTTGAAAACGCGAGGGCGGGTTTTTCCGCCCTCGGAGAGCGGGGCAAAAGGGCCGAAGCCGTAGGCATCGAGGCTGCCCAGGCCTTTTTGAAGCACCTTGAGAGGAAAGCGGCACTTGACCCTCACCTCGCTGACCAGGCACTCATATACATGGCCATCGCGAAGGGCAAATCTTTTTTTACCACCTCTGAGATAACGAGCCACCTTCTCACCAACATCCATGTTATCGAGAAGTTCCTCCCGGTAAAGTTCACGGTCTCCGGGCCCACCGGCTCTGAAGGCTCGGTCGCTGTCCAGGGCGCGGGCTTTGCGCGACCTTTGATTTCCGGCTGAAATTCCCGCCGGGATTTGATATGCTCTCAGGAAAGCCATGGAATCTTTCGACTTCATATTAAACATGCTGGAGCCTTTTTTCCTGGCCTTCATCCCGCTTTTCGTGGCGATGGAGCCAATAGGGCTCATCCCCATGTACGCTTCGCTCACCTCCAGGATGGACAGCCATCAGAAAAGGAGCGTGCTTTTCCATTCCACGATTACGGCCGCCGCCATAACCCTGGCATTCCTCCTGGTCGGAAAAGGAATATTCATACTGCTCGGCATTACCATCCCGGATTTTCAGATAGCCGGAGGGCTCATCCTCCTTTCGATCGCCATAGTCGATATCGTCTCTACGGCCAGGCTCGCCCCTCTGTCCGCGCCCATGGCCGGGGTAGGCGTAGTACCCATAGGCACGCCGCTTATAGCCGGGCCTGCCGCGCTCACGACCATTCTCATGTTGAGCGAGCTTTACGGCTTCACCGTCACGCTCGTAGCTCTCCTCGTGAACCTCTTTATCGTCTGGGCGACCTTCCTGTCGGCTGAGGCGATTATCAATTACATAGGGGAAAAAGGCGCTCTGGCGGCTTCAAAGGTCATCTCACTGCTGCTGGCGGCCATAGCCGTTATGATGATACGCCGGGGCATCGAAGGCATGCTCGGCTAAGCCAGGGAACGGCTGACTGATATTGGTCATGGAAAGAATCGGCAAAGTGAGTTATTATTCCGGGCGTATTTTTTACTTTAGAAGGAGACTTGGATGATTCTAAAAATCGCACTTTTACTTCATATAATTTCAGCCATATTCTGGGTAGGAGGAATGCTTTTTCTTGTCCTCGTCATAGCCCCGTTCTTAAAGACCATCCCCGACCCAAAGGCCAAGTCCCAGATCTTTCAGGTAGTTGGCAAGCAGTACAGGTTCTGGGGATGGGTCGCAATAATAACCCTTCTCATAACCGGCCCCATAATGCTCTACTACCTTTACGGGCTGCCGCTTTCGACCCTGTTCGACCCGACATTCCACGGCACCGGCTTTGGAAAGGCCGTAATCGGCAAAATAACTCTCGTGACCATCATAGTCATAAGCGCCCTTGTGCATGACTTCTGGATAGGGCCCAAGGCGAGGAATTCAGCGAAACATGCGCGCCTGGCGAGGATCTTCGGCAGGACAAACCTCATCATAGCCCTTCTGATAGTGCTCTTCGCGGTCTTCATCAGGGCTGGCGGGATATAAAATGCACAAGTTCAACCCCGAACATCTTGAAAGATTGATGAGCATTGAGCGGCAACTGGATATCTCCCCGGAGAAGGTTCTGCGGGAGGCGGGCCTCAAATCCGGCCAGATATTCGCCGACATTGGCGCGGGCCCCGGCTTTTTCACCATACCGGCGGCCAGGATAATCGGCCCAGAGACAATCGCTTTTGCCGTGGACACGCAGGCCGAGATGCTCATTGACCTGCGCGACCGGCGCAACCCTCCCGACAATGTCATACTCATGAAGTCAGAGGAGTACGAGATACCGCTTGGCGACTTTGAGGCGGACTTTACCCTCCTTGCATTCGTGCTCCATGAAACGCCTGACAAGGTGCGCCTTCTCCAGGAGATAAGGCGCATTATGAAGCCCGGTGCGACCCTTCTGGTGCTCGACTGGGTGAAAAAGGAAGAAGACAAGGGGCCGCCGCTGGAAGAGCGGATATCAGACAAGGAAGCCAGGGCTTTTGTGGAGGACGCGGGCTTCGATGTCATCCAGCTCTCGCCTCTGAACCCTTCCCACTACAGGATAATCGCGAGAAGGCCTGCATAACCCTTCAAACAGGGAGATAAAGGATGGAAGCCAGAGTCAAAATCAACGGCACCATTATATCGCTCGTAAAGGGCGACATCACCCTCGAAGAGACAGACGCTATCGTAAATGCCGCCAACACGAACCTCGCGGGCGGAGGCGGCGTTGACGGCGCCATACACCGCGCTGGCGGCCCGGCGATAATGGAAGAATGCCGGAAAATCGGCAGCTGCCCCACCGGGAGCGCCGTCATAACGGCCGGAGGCAAGCTCAAGGCCAGACTCGTAATCCATACCGTCGGCCCGGTATACAGGGACGGGACACACGGCGAGCCAGACCTCCTCATGAGCGCCTACCGCTCAAGCCTGAACCTTGCCCTTGAAAAGGGGCTCAAATCCATCTCTTTCCCGTCCATCAGCACCGGAGCCTACGGATACCCTGTCGAAGAGGCCTCGAAAATAGCCGTATCCACGGTAATCGAATTCATCAGGCAGAACAAGGGTTTCAACCTCGTCCGGTTCGTGCTTTTCTCGGACAAAGACCTCACAACCTACAGGCGCGCCCTCGAAAAAGTCCTCTGAGCACCCTCCCCTTGACAGTTTTCCCTGTCAGGCATAAAATCCATACAGGTGTTGAACTGACTTTCATTTTCGCTTTTGGAGGCCGTTATGGACGAGTATGATTCCGAAGTCCCGGTCACCCGCGATTCATTCAACGCGGAGAACGACATAGCCATCTTCATGGGGCCGATTACCTCCTCGTATCGGAGGATAACAGCCGTGGAGCTGACGGCTCTTATGAAAAATGACCGCAAGCTTGCCATAATCGATGTAAGGCCGCCTGACGGGTACAGGACAGGTCACATCTGTGGCGCAGTGTCCGTCCCGGTCGATGCCATCGAGGAAAGATGCCAGGAACTGGATACTGAAAGACTCATCGTCGTCTACGGCGGCGCGCCGTGGAGCGCTGAAGGGGCGGTTGCGGCAGACAAGCTCCACACGCTCTCTTTCCACAATGTCCTCGTGCTCGACGGCGGGCTTTCCGTCTGGAAAAACGCTGGCGGGTGCCTTGAGCTGGAGACGGGCCCTCCCCTCCATTGAGCAGCCATGTTGAAGGCGCTCCGGATGGGGAGTAAAGTTATTTGAGAATTACTTTGTTGTTCAGGCTGCTCAAAAAGCTTCATTTTCGGGGCATCGAGGAGTAAGAATTGAGGCGTACTTTTTTGTACGCCGCAGGGACGAGAGACGAAGACAACGAAGCTGATGGACTTTTCTGCAGCGCCGTAAAGGAGGTACTTTTATGGTCAGGAATATAACACGCGAAGAACTGAAAGAGATGATGGACGGCGGCGAAAGCTTCGTTCTTATAAATGTCCTCGACCCTGAGGACTTCGAGAACGAGCACATCTGCGGCTCCATCAACCTTCCGGCCTCAACCATCGCGCGAGACGCCGTGAATCTTTTGAACAAAGACGACACGCTGGTCCTGCACTGTTCGGGTCCCGCGTGTACCGCAAGCGAAGTAGCCGCTGACAAGCTCGACTCGTTTGGCTTCAGCGACATCTGGAGATTCAAGGGCGGTATCGAGGAGTGGAAGGCGGCGGGCTATTGCCTTGAAGGAATTGCCTACAAGGGAAAGGCCGCGTAAGAAGCGAAAATGAGGCTGCCTCTAAAAATTCGCTATTTTTTCTGAGGTCAAGGCAGGTGGTGGAAATAAAAAGCGGAGCATATATTTTAATATGTGAGCCATTTTTATTTCCACCCTAACGAAGAGATCAGGAAAAAGAGCAGTTTTGTCTATTCCCCTACTTTCGCCAGCAACCCCTTCCTCTTCACGACTTTAAAGTTCCAGTAGAAGAACAACACCGAGAAAATTATATAAAAGACATTGAGCCCGGTTGCCCAGGCAAGCTCCCTTGCCGGGAACGCCTGACCTTCTATGACCATCCTCATCCCTTCGAAGACATGGGCGGCGGGGACATAGTTCGCGACGGCCCTCAGGAACCAGGGCAGGACCGCGACCGGGTAGAAAACAGCGGACACAGGCTGGAAAAGCAGGGCCACGCCCCAGGCCAACACCTCCGCTTCCTGGCCGAACCTCAGAATAAGCGCTGTCGTGACGATGCCCACGGCCCACCCCATGACCACGAGGTTCAATATGAGCGGGACCAGGGCGAACCCTATCGTGAATATGTTGAAGTGGTACAGAAACCAGGCGAGCGTCACCATCACCGTTGAGGTGAGTAGGAGCTTTATGATGCTGAGGAACAGGAGCGAGAGTACATACTCGACGGCGCTCATGGGGCTCACGAATATGTTGAGGAGGTTTCTTGACCAGATGTCCTCAAGGAAAGACACGGATATGCCCTGCTGGCTCCTGAACAGGATATCCCATAATATGAGCGCCCCAAGAAAGAAGGTGACGAACTGGGGCACCGCGCCGGACTGCCTTGAAAGATAGAGCGTCACGAAGCCCCAGACCAGCAGGTCGAGTACGGGCCAGTAAAAGACCTCCATCAGCCTCGGCATGCTCCGCTTGTAAAGATACAAATGGCGTACCGTATATGCAAGTATCCTCTGGAAACTCATCGCTCCCCCGGCCTCGCTATCTTGAGGAAGACTTCTTCGAGGTTGCGTCCCTTCCATTCCCTCATAATGCTGTCAGGGTCGCCCATCGCGATTATTCTTCCCTTGTCCATGAATATGACCCTGTCGCACATCTCTTCCATCTCCTTCATGTTGTGCGAAGTGTAGAGGATGGCAAGCCCCTGCTCGCCCCTTATCTTCTTGAGAAGGTGCCTGGTCTTGTCAGCTATGTCAGGGTCGAGGCTAGCCGTAGGCTCGTCGAGGAACAGGACCCTTGGGCTGTTGAGGAGCGCCTTGCACAGGCACACCCTCGTTATCTGGCCTGAGGAGAGCCTGCGGGTGGGCAGGCGCCTTATATCTTCTATCTCGAAGGTACGGAGGAGCTCGGTTATCCTGTCTTTATAATTTTTCACGCCGTAGAGCCTGGAGAAGACCGTGAGGTTCTCCTCGACGGTAAGCGAGTAAGGAAGGGATATGTATGAGGACGAAAAATTCACCTGCCTCAGTATCTCTTCCCTGTCCTTGTTTATATCGAGGCCGAATATCTTTATCTCCCCGCCCGTGGGCGTGGTAAGGCCGAGGAGCATCTGCAGGGTCGTGGTCTTTCCCGCGCCGTTCGGGCCGATTAGCCCCAGTATTTCTCCCTCGTACATATCAAAAGAGATGCCGTCAACGGCCTTTTTGTATTTGTTGAAAACCTTGGTGAGCCCCCTCACCTCGACGATGCTCTTCACTCCTTTTTTTCCCTTTCGCTTGTCAGCTCATCAAAGACACGGGCCGCGTTGGCTGGCAGCCACTCTTTGTACATGAGCCACGAAGAGTACGGCGGAAGGCTCACCTTCGAGGCTACCTCCTCGCGATTCATGCCATTGTCCATCATCTTTTTCACTTCGGCCCTCAATGCCTCGATGTAGCCCTTGTACCTCAAAGCGTCATCAATGGTTGAAACAGGGCCGTGGCCCGGGACAAGCACGGAGGCGTCCGTCGAGGTGATCTTGTCTATCGCCTTCAACGCCCCGGTGGTCTCGCCGTCATTGAGGAGCGGGAGCCTTCCGCTGTAAAGCAGGTCGCCCGCGAACAGGACACGCTCCTCCGGCAGCCAGACAAATATGTCGCCGTCGGTATGCGCTTTTGCCCCGGCATAGATAAGTTCCATCGTCCTGCCTCCGTGCCTCAATATCATCCTGTCGGTGAAAGTCGCCTCCGGCAGCGTAAGGGAAAATTCCTTCAGGCTTTCGGCTCCGAAGAACTTCCTGAACATGGTTCTGTGTCCCTCGTCATTTTCGATGAGAGCCTTCCTCGTGTTTTCGTGGGCTATTATCAGCCCTTCGGAAAAGTACTGGTTCCCGAACGAATGGTCGCCGTGGTAGTGGGTGTTTATGACATGGGTTATCGGTTTGGCTGTAGTCTCTTTTATCTTCTCCCTGAGGAGCTTTGCAAGTTCCCCCGGCCCCTGGGTATCTATTACTATGACCCCTTTTTCAGTCACGACAAAGCCGGAGTTGGTCTTGCCTTCCCCGCCCACAAGGGCGTACACGCCGGGGGCGAGCGTCTTCAGCTCAGGGGCGGCGAAAGCTGCCTGGGCAAGTACCAGCGCAATGACATTGACCAGCAGCGTGGCTAAAAGCGGCCTTTTCATAATGCGTCCCTCCTCGAAGAATAGCCTGCGTGTGATTTTATATCCTATCAGGGGCGAAGACAAGCATAGCTGCCCTTCTTGCGGTAGTCTGCCCACTCTGATAGAATTTGATTAGGGTCCTTCAAAGGCCCTGATTGCCAAAGAAAACCTTAAACAAGAGGCTTTGACATGGCAAAAGGAATAAAGCTCTTCAGGGTGTTCGGGATACAGATATCCCTTGATTATACATGGTTCATTGTCTTCGTGCTCTTCGCGTGGTCTCTTTCCTACGGATATTTCCCGTTCCAGCACCCCGGCCTTCCCACAGGCACCTATCTTACGATGGGCATCCTTTCCGCGACGCTCCTTTTCGCGTGCGTCCTCATACACGAGATATCGCATTCAGTTACCGCCAACAGGCTCGGCATGGACATACACGAGATAACGCTTTTCATCTTCGGCGGGGTCGCCCAGCTCACGAAAGAGCCGGAGGACGCGGCAACCGAGCTGAAGATAGCGATAGCCGGGCCAGCGGCGTCCCTCGTGCTCGCGCTGCTCTTTTACGGGTCTGCCGCGGCCGTGAACCCGGAGGCATTCCCGCTTTTGAAATCGGTACTCGGGTATCTCGCGCTCATAAATTTCATCCTTCTGGCATTCAACATGATACCAGGCTTCCCGCTCGACGGGGGCAGGGTCTTCAGGGCCCTCTGGTGGATGAGGACCGGAGACCTCAACAAGGCGACAAAGGTGGCGAGCAACATAGGCAAGGGCTTTGCCCTTTTCCTTATCGTCATGGGGTTCTTCCAGATATTCATGGGGAACTTCGTCGGAGGGCTCTGGTTCGTGTTCATCGGAGTCTTCGTACAGCAGGCGGCTGAAAGCGGCTATCAGCAGGTGGTCATAAAAAAAGCCCTCTCGGGCCTCAAAGTAAAAGACCTCATGTCAAAGCCCGTTATAACAGTGGACGAAACGAGCAGCGTCACCGAAGCCGTGGAGAACTATTTTTTCAAGTTCCACCACGCCAGCTTCCCTGTCAAGTCGGACGGCCATGTCTCCGGCCTTCTCACCCTCAACAATGTGAGGGCGATCGAGAAGGAAAAATGGAGCGAGACCAGGGTGAGCGATGCTATGAACCGGCTCGGCCCGAATGACACGATGAGCCCGGATGACAGCGCAATGGAAGCGCTGGCCAAGATGATGTCCAACCATAACGGCAACCTGGGCAGGTTCCCGGTCGTGCAGAATGGACAGCTCGTCGGAATAATCTCGAGACAGGACATAATGAAGATGCTCGAGTTCAAGGCAGGCCTCGAAAGATAAGCTTACTTCAACAGCACGACCCCGCCGACCACCAGGGCTATGCCAGCGAGCTTCTGCATGGTGAACGCCTCGCCCAGGAACAGGACCGACACAAGAAGGGCGACAAGCGGGTAGGTCGCGGCAACCGGCACCACTACCGATGCCTCGCCCCATTTGAGGGCCGAGTAAAAAGCTAATTGCCCGAGAAGCCCGGCTACAAGGCCGCCAGCGCCCACGAAAAGCGCGCTCTTCAGGTCAACTGAAGCCACCTCTCCGAGCTTGCCCATCACCAGCACGCCCAGCATGGCGAAAAAGGCTATCGGTATCGTCCTTATGAAGACGCCCAGCAAGGGGTCTATGCTTGCCCCCTTGAGACCGACCTTTTCAAGGGCAGGCGCGAAACCCCATATGACGGCGGCAAGAACCGCGAAAAAAAATGATTTATCCATATAGAACCCCCTCCAATCCAGTCTCCATATTTTAACCTGAACAGGGCTTCCTAATCATCCAGTTTGTTCAGGCTGTTCAAAAAACCCATATGCCAGGCGTCGAGGAACGAGGAATGAGGTGTACTTTTTTGTACGC
>MGPK01000004.1:7092-10803 GCA_001795535.1 Deltaproteobacteria bacterium GWA2_54_12 | reverse complement strand
GCATCTTCTGGACGGGCCTGTTGTTCTTGTGCATTATCTTCTGGATCTCGGCTATCTGCGCATCAGACATCTGAATAGGGGTCTGAAGGACTATCCACCTTACATTCTCGCTGCAAGGAGGGGTCGTAAGGGAGCCAGAGTAGGTGAAGTACTTCTTTTCCTTGGGGAGGAGCTCGGAGGCGTTTATGTCCACGGCAACCGACTTCTTCTCGTTGGCCTTCTTGGGCAGGTTCGACCAGATCGCCTTGTAAGCGGCGTTCTCCTGGCCCTTTTCAATGAGCACGCCTACGACCGCAAGCTCGCCCTTGTCGTTCTTGTGAACGAGGTGCATTTCATTGCCGAAGGATTTGCCAGCCACGGTGTGCTCGCTGGGGGTGTGGAAGTGGAACTGGACCAGGTTGTACTGCGAGCCGTTCACGGATATCGAGCTGCCGTTGTCATAGTTAACCTGAACGGTATGGCCGTTGTTGATGGCATTGAGCTTCGAGGCCTTGTAGTCGAATGTAATGTCCGCAAGCTCTTCCGCGGCTGCACCCGTGAGGTCTATGGGCGACTGGGTCTTGCCTTCGGCGCAGGCCTTGTACTCGCCTGACATGTGCCCCCAATGCTCAGGGCCGTGCTCGCCCTCATAGGCCCAGTGAGCGCCTGAACCGGCGTTCGCGTTAAATACGGCAAGGGATAATCCAATTGTTAAAGCTGCTGCTAAAACAGATTTTCCGAATCTCATTTTTCAAACTCCTTTCATAAAGGGGTGTAAGGGATGTGCTGAAAACCGCACAGATTATATATTGGGATGGGCCTGAACGCAACCTATTTGGAAAAGAGCATTTTAATGGAGACCACAAGGAGCACCGCGCCGAAGGCCTTGGTAAGGGCCGGGGTCGACAGCGTTACAGCCGCCTTGCCGCCCAGATAACCGCCGAGTACAAACCCGGCGCACAGCAGGCCCGCCGCCTTGATATCGACGAATCCCTGGTTGTAGTACGCCCAGGCCGCGAGTATGCCTATGGGCGGGACCATCATGGCAAGGGTCGTGCCCTGGGCCTGGTGCTGGGTGAAGCCAAACAGGAAGACCAGCGCAGGCACGACGATTATGCCGCCGCCTACTCCTACAAGGCCGCTCAGTATCCCTGCCGCGAGCCCTACCGCTATGAAAAGAATCTCTGTCATATTCGGCTTCTTATATCACAAAAGAGGTTCAGACCGCCTCTAAAAATTAGGTACTTTCTGAGATCAAGTAAAAGAGCAGTTTTGAAACAGAGGCAGTGAAAAGTGCAAAAAATTAGCTATTTTTTCTGAAGTCAAGGAAGGGCGGAAATAAAAAGCGGAGCATATATGCTAATATGTGAGCATTTTTATTTACGCCCTGACGCAGAGGTCAGGAAAAAGAGCAATTTTTATTTAGAATTTAAAGACAAGTCTTACGAGAGATTGAAGAGCGAGAAAGGCCAGGTCCTTCGCTACCTCTTTGCTGTTGATAGGGGTCTCGTTCCTGAGATTCGACGCAAGCTCCAGGGTTGTCGGAGTAGCGATATTGCCGACCTTGAGCTCCTTCTGAAGGTGCTTCAGGGTATCCAGCTCGGCTGTCCCGGCATTATAGTCCGGCCTCTTGGCACGAAAAGCATTCCTGTGCGCAGCGTACTTGCCAAGCTCGCCCCTGTTCAGCCACAAGCCATTACAGCCGGGGCAGCGCTCGATAAGAGCGTCCTTCGGCAGGTTGTTGTCGGTAAATATTGCAAGCTCTTTTTCGCACCTGGGGCAATGGCCCTTTGCCGGGTGAGGAGCCACCGGTGCGACAAAAGAACTTGCGTCAATGCCTTCGAGGTCCTTTATCGATTTGTCGGTTACAAAGTAAAGTTCCCACCTGTCGAACCATACCCCGCCGCAACCCCTGCACTGGTCAAGGAGCAATACCCTGCCATAATTGGCAGCGGCATAGACTTCGTGCAGGCCGCCGCCGCATTCGGGGCATATTAGTTTTTTGGTTTCGGTCATGCCTGACCCGCTCCCCCGGCCCTTGCGTACCCCATCGCCTCAAGCCGTCTTATCCTCTCTTTAATGGGAGGGTGGGTGGAAAAGACATCGGCCACAAGCCCTTCCTTATCGTCTAACTTCCGGTGCAAGGGGTCTGAGATGAAAAGGTGCGCCGTCGCCCTTCTCGCGTTCTTCAAGGGCGAAGTAAAAGCGTCTATCTTCTTGAGAGCGCTCGCCAGCGCAAGCGGATTACGGGTGAAAAGGGCCGCACTCGCGTCAGCCTGGTATTCCCTGTTTCTGGAAACTGACATCGCTATTATCCTCGAAAATATCGGAGAGAGCAGGACGAAAACGCCTATAAAAAGGAGTATCAGCGGGTGTATGCCGCCCTTGTCCTTGATATTCCGCCTCGGCCTTATACCGCCGTACCTCCAGGTCCGCACGGCCCAGTCCGAAAGTATCGAAACAGTGCCGACCAGGACGGTAACGACCGTCATGGTGAGGATGTCATAGGTCTTTATGTGGCCCATCTCGTGCGCCACTACCGCCTGAAGCTCCTCCCTGTTCATGGAATCGAGAAGCCCCTGCGTGACGACGACCACTGAATGGGCAGGGTCCCTGCCGGTGGCAAAGGCATTCGGGGCCGGGTCGGCTATTACGAAAGTCTTTGGCATTGGAAGGCCCGAGGCAAGGGCCATCTCGGTGACGACATTCCTGAACCTCTTGTGGGACTGATCCTCGAACTTCAACTCCTCTGCCCCGAGACTGCGCGTGACGACCGCGCTTCCGTAAAAATAGGAGGTAAAACCGTTTATCGAGGCAAAGGCAAAGGCGATTATCGTCGCGACCGGCAGCCTGAAAGCCCCTCCCGCGCCGATGACGCTGAGGTCGCCGTAGGTATAGACATCGACCGCCATGCCCAGAAGGAGGACGAAAATAAAAAATCCCAGCATAAGGGAGAAAGTGACTCTCCTGTTTCTCTTCTGCTGGGAGTAAATGTCGGTCATTTTGTTTGGGGTGCCTCTAAAACTTGGATATTTTTTCCGAGGTCGAGGAAGGGTGGAGGTTAAAAGCGGAGCATATATGACAATATGTGAGCATTTTTATCTCCAGACTGACAAAGAGATCGGGAAAAAGAGCAATTTTTAGAGGCACCCTTTGTCACTTCATGCCGAGGTCGACTTTGGGGGCGCCGTGGGCCGCCTCCTCCGCCTGGAAGTACTCGGCCTTTTTGAAGCCGAAAAGGGAGGCGATTATCATTGACGGGAAGACCGATTGTTTTGTGTTGAACTGCTCAACGATGTCATTATAGAACTGGCGGCTGAAGCTTATACGGTTCTCGGTCGAGGCCAGCTCTTCCTGCAATTCGAGGACATTCTTGTTGCTCTTCAGGTCGGGGTAGTTCTCAAAAAGAGCGAAAAGGCCGCCAAGGGCCTGGGTCAGCATGCTCTCGGCAGCGGACTTGTCGTGCACGCCTTTCGCTCCAATTGCTTTTGCCCTGGCTTCGATGACTTTTGTAAGCGTGTCCCTCTCGAACTCCATCGCGCCCTTTACCGTGTTCACGAGGTTCGGTATGAGGTCATAGCGCCTTTTGAGCTGGACATCTATCTGCCGCCAGGCGTTCTCGACCTGGTTTTTCAGCCCGACAAGCCCGTTATAGACCAGTATGGCCCAGAGGATCACGAGGCCTATTATTGCCAGGACTATTATAGCTGTCATCGAACCTCCTACCTGTCA
>MGPK01000004.1:0-6924 GCA_001795535.1 Deltaproteobacteria bacterium GWA2_54_12 | reverse complement strand
ATTTATCCTGGCCGAAAGGTGCGCGCCCCTCGCCTGCAGAAAGCTCTGCCTGTGCTTGGCAGCCTCGTACTCGGCGTTTTCGCGAAGGTCTCCGTGTGCGGCGGCCTTCTGCAATTCCTTGGGCACATCGACCCTTAGTTCCTTTTCGACCTTTTTAAGCTCTTCCTTGAGCTGTTTTACGATGGGAAGCTCGTGCATGATCTCTCCTGAATCATATTGCTGAATGAAATTTATGACCGTAACTCAAGTCCCAATATGCTCTCTATATGATATGTCTGGGGGAACATGTCGACAAGGACCGCCCTGGAGACTATGTAGCCAAGCCCGGTGAGCTGGTGGATGTCCCGGCTGAGGGTAGGCGGACTGCATGAGATGTACACGATTCTAGCGGGCCTCACGGCCGAAAGTGACTGCGCGATCTGAGGCTCTCCGCCCCTCGGAGGGTCTAATATTAACACATCAAAACCCTCTTGTTCAAGATTTTTCAGGTTCTGTTTAAGCCAAAGGGCTGCGTCCCCCTCATGAAACACAGCGTTTTTTATCGAGTTTCTCTGGGCGTTGGCCTGTGCCTGCTTTACTGCCTGACCGCTCGATTCTACCCCCGTGACCCTTGCGGCCCGCTTTGCCGCCGGAAGGCTCAGGTTGCCCACCCCGCAATAGAGGTCAAGGACGCTTTCTTTTCCGGACAGTGCGGCGAACTCGGATATCTTCTCGACCATTGCCCTGTTCTGGGCGGCATTGACCTGCGAAAAAACACTGATTGGGGCGGAAAATTGGACGCCGCCAGCCGTATAGACCAGGTTTGTGTCCTTTTCAGCCCTTACGAACTTTCCCTTGCGAGTCCTGTCCTTCATGACCCATACCTCAAAGCCCTTCAGGTGCCTTACGGGCTTGAGGAACTCCCCCCAGTCAAAGCCGCCCGAAGGGGCCGCCAGTATGGAAACGACAGTCTTGCCATCGTCCTCGCTGACGCCGACCTCAAAAGAGTAGACGACAGGCCTGCCCTTGACGCTCAAAACGGCCTGTTTAAAATCGCGGAATGTCTCGTTCACAAGCGGGTCGAGGAGCGGGCATGAGTCCATGTCAACGACCCTGTGGGAAGCCGCCTCAAAAAAACCTGCCTTGTGGCCGTGCACATGAAAGCGCGCCCTTGACCTGTAATGAAGCTCCCTGGGGGAAGCGATCGGCTTTTCGAACTCCACACCTTCGACCTTGCCTATCCTGCGCAAGGTCTCGTCGAGTATACGCTGTTTCCATTCGAGCTGGCCTGCATAGCTCATGTGCTGAAGGCTGCACCCGCCGCACCTGCCATAAAAGCCGCAGGCAGGTTCGACCCTCAACGGGGAAGGCGTAATAAGCCGCTTGACGCTCCCTTCGGAAAAGCCCTTCTTATCAACGGTTATTTCGACCTCAACGACATCTCCCGGAGCGGTAAAAGGCACGAACACGACCTTTCCGTCGATTCTTCCAAGCCCCTTGCCGCCGTAGGCGAGAGAGGTTATTTCAATGACAGCGGATGACAAATCAGTTGCTCCTTTTTAAATAAAAAACGGGCCCAGTGAACTGAACCCGCATCAACAAATTTCACGGAGATTCTTAGGGCGCTCAAAAGAAAGAGCGCATAAGTTTAGCTCAAAAACCTTGTAACGCGGCTGTCGCCGCTCTTTGTAACAGGGCTCTACTCGCTTTCCGCCTCCCCAATCCGCGAATCTCGCCCCTGAGGTCGCTACGCTCCCACAGCCTCGGCGAGATTCGCCCTTCCCCCCTTAGGCTCGCTCCGCCCTGTTACGGGGTATGTGTTAAAGACAATACAAAAGCAGGTTTCGATTGTTTCGCTCACTCGCAATACCAGGCTAAGCGTTCTCCTTGACCATCCTCTTCATCTTCTCTATGGCCGAAAGCGCGTCCCCGCCGTACTGGTCAGCGCCTATCTTATCCGAGAACTCCTGCGTGACGACCGCGCCGCCGACTATCGTGAGGGCTTTTATGCCCTTGTCCCTGAGCCTCTTTATGACAGTGTCCATCTCAAGCACGGTAGTGGTCATGAGGGCCGAAAGGCCGACGATATCGACCTTGTTCTTCTCGGCCTCTTCCACTATCCTGTCCGCCGGGACATTCTTGCCGAGGTCTATGACCTCGAAACCGTGGTTTTCCAGCAGGGTTGCCACTATGTTCTTCCCGATGTCATGTATGTCCCCCTCGACCGTCGCAAGAAGCACTTTGCCCAGGGCCGGACCGCTCTTGCCCTTCATCTCGACCTTGAGGCGGGCAAAGGCCTTTTTCATGGTCTCCGCCGAGAGCATGACCTGCGGCAGATAATACCTGTTCGAGGAAAAGAGCCTTCCGACCTCTTCGAGGCCCGGCACAAGAGCCTCGTTGCTTATCTTCAAGGGCTCCCAGCCTTCTTTCAAGGCCTCTTCCACGAGGGCGGTTATGTTCTCTTCGTCGCCATTGATTATTCCCTGCCTGAGCCTCTCGCCTATCCCGGCCGGAGCGCAGGAAACACCTGCTTCCTTCGGGGCCGCAGCCGGGGCAGCTTCGGTCAACGCCTGATGCCTCTTTATATATCTCTCGGCACGCAAGTCCCTGTTCATAAGCACGAGGGAAGCGTGATAAGCGTCCATCATGGCCTTGTTGTTCGGGTTTATGATGGCGGCATCCAGCCCGGCCTCTATGGCCATTGTAAGGAAGTTCGAGTTTATTATCTCCCTGGCAGGAAGGCCGAAAGAGATGTTGCTGACCCCAAGGACGGTCGAGAGGCCGAGCTTCTCCTTTACCATCCTTATGGCCCTCAAGGTCTCCATCGCGCTCAAGGGAGCCGCGCTGACTGTCATGGCGAGGCAATCGATGACAAGATCTTCTTTCCTCATGCCTGCCTTCAAGACCCTCTCCAGCATTCTCTCTACGACCCTGACCCTGCCTTCGGCGGTATCAGGTATGCCGTCGTCGTCCAGAGCAAGGCCGAGCACCGCCGCGCCATATTCCTTGGCTATCGGCAGTATGGTCTCGAGCTTTTTTTCTTCCCCGCTTATGGAGTTCACGAGCGGCCTGCCGTCCACCGCGCGCAGGCCCGCGAGAACGGCCTCCGGGTTCGACGAATCGATAACAGCCGGAAGTATCGAGTTCTCGTTCACGGCAAAGACGGCCCTCCTCATCGAAGCCACTTCGTCTATTCCGGGCACACCCACATTGACATCGAGCGCGTGAGCGCCTGCCGCCTCCTGCTGGCGTGCCTCGTTCCTTATGCCGGTTGTCTTGCCCTCTTTTATCTCGGCGGCAAAAGCCTTTCTGCCGGTTGGGTTTATTCTTTCTCCTATTACTATGGCCGGGAGCTTGCCTCCGAAGAGGCTGAACGAAGTCCTTGAGGCCAGAGCGGTAAAGCCGACAGTCCTCTTTCCGGCAGGAGCAAGGCCGCGGAAGACATCGCCCATCATCTTTATGTGCTCAGGCGTGGTGCCGCAGCAGCCGCCCAAAACCCTTACGCCAGAGTCCACGAGCTTTGGCACGAACGCGGCCATCTCTTCAGGGGAGGCCGGGAATACGGTTTCAGTTCCCTTCAACATCGGCAAGCCCGCGTTAGGCTGCGCGATTAGCGGTATGGAGACCACTTTCGACATCGCCAGCACGGCCTTATATATGCCTTCTATGCCGAGCGAGCAATTGGCACCTATGCAGTCTGCCCCGAGGGCCGCCGCCATAATGGCGAAAGATTCAGGCGGGGTGCCGAGCACAGTCCTCATGGTCTCGTCGAAAGTCATAGTCGCGACTACCGGAAGGCCGGTTGACTTCGCGCCCATTATGGCCGCTTTCATCTCTTTTATATCCATCATCGTCTCGATGATGATAAGGTCGGCACCGCCTTCCTTCAAGGCCCTGGCCTGCTCCGAGAATATCGCGAGGGCGTCTTCAAACGGCATGTCCCCGACCGGCTCCACGAACCTGCCGGTTGGCCCGATCCCTCCGGCGACAAACCTTCTGTCCCCGATAGCTTCGCGCGCACACCGGGCCGCGGCGATATTTATCTCCCGCAAAGCGCCCTCGAGTGAATACTCCTCAAGTTTTGCCCTGTTGGCTCCGAATGTATTAGTAGTGACTATGTCCGAGCCAGCCTCCACATAGGCCCTGTGCACTTTTTTGACCAGTTCAGGATTTTTGAGGCATAGCTCATCAGGGCAGCCGCCCGGCTTCAAGCCGAGCCGCTGGAGCATGGTTCCCGTGGCGCCGTCAAAGACGAGCTGCCTTTTGTTCAGTTCACTAAGAAAGTCAGGCATCTGAAAGCCATTCTCCTAAATGGGATAAAAGGTAATTGTAACCTTTTATAACCCTCGGGGCAAGCGGACTTTGTAGGAAATTTCAGCCGTGGGCTTGCATTCTTCAACAAGTGCCTTAGAGTCAGAAGAAGACCGGATACAGTACCGGAGGGGTTCTGATGAAAAAGGCCTTTTTCGCTTTGGCGCTCCTGTTTCTCGCCTCCTGCGCGAGGGAGTACCTGTTCGAAAAGCCCCAACAGGAGCTTAAAAATGAAAAACCCATGTGGCGGGTCCTTCAGAAAAAGAAGACCGGCGCGACAGAGCTTGCCTTTGAAGACAAATGGTACCGGTACGAGGCCACCTTCGATTATATAAAGCCAGGCGAGCATATACAGAAAAATATCATCTACGGCCAATGCCCCATTGAAGACGCAGAGTACAAGGTCACTGACCTGAAGACCCAACAGGTAGTCCGGCTCGAACATTATAACCAGATACCCTGCGGCCCCTGCCACAGGAGATAAAAAATATTTATAAAAGGCCTGAAAATGATATACTTCTCCGAAAGGAACAAACCTTAGATGAACATCAACCCGCTCGGCTCGTCCGTAGACCTGCCAATAACAATCGGCACCGAACTGCTCGTGGAGTTCCAGGACTTTACCCTGAGGACGAAAAGCGAACTCGTCGGCATGAGGCACAACCAATACCTCATAATCGTAATGCAGCATGACATGTCCGGCATAAGGCCCGATGTGCTGAAGGAAAGCCAGATAATAATCCGCTACCTTTACAGGGGCTCTGTCTACGGCTTCAGGACGAGCGTCCTGAACCTCCTGAACGCGCCCGACAAGCTAGTATTCCTGACCTACCCAAAAAAGATAGAGGAGTTCCGGGTAAGGAGCAACCCGAGATTCGAGTGCATACTCCCTGCCGTCACCTCGGTCGAAGGGCTCGATGGTGAAACGGTCGTAATAGACATAAGCATCGAGGGGTGCAGGTGCGTCGTGAAATCCGCGAGCCTCGAAGATGCCGACGCCTTCTACAAGACCATGGACATAAACCGGGAGGCCGCTCTCCGCGTCCAGTTCCCGGGCACCGGGGAAAGCTATGAACTGACAGGCAGCATCAGGAACATAAACAAGGACGCTGACAGGATCGCCTTCGGCATGCTCTTTGGCCCGCTGAAGGAAGAGACAAAAAAACGGCTCGAGGATTTCATCTCGCTTATCTCTGAAGTGAAGAAAAAAGAGAAGTAAAAGAGATTTAAACGGCCCGGGCCTAAAGATGCCCCGGCTTTTGTCCGATATAAGAATTGAGGGCATTCACACGCAGCGAAGAAAGGTATGACCCGTTGAAGTTATTGCAGCATTATTTCAACAGCCTGCACCTGTTTTGCAGGCTGAGGTCCATGGGTGTGAGCAAGAGGTCAGCCATACGCTTCTGCCGCGCATGGGAGCGGTTTATACATCCATACCTGTACCGCCGCGAGCTGGGGAAAAAGACTATCTAACCGATTTTTATCTCCCTTTCCTCCAATTCCCTGATTCGGTCTCGCAGCTCCGCCGCCCTTTCGAAATCCATCTTCTTCGACGCCTTTTCCATCTCTTTTCTGAGCGATTTAATGAGGCCAGGCAGCTCGTGCGGAGGGATGTACCTCTCCTCTTTCTCCGCGGCTATGGGCACGGTGTAGTAGTCGCCCTCGTAGATGGAGCTTAAAACATCCTTTATCCTGCTCTTTATGGTCTCGGGCGTAATGTTGTGTTCTTTATTATATTTTGCCTGTATTTTGCGCCGCCTTTCTGTCTCGTTCAAAGCGGCCTTCATTGAGCGCGTCACTGAATCGGCATACATGATGACCCTTCCGTTCACATTCCTGGCGGCCCTGCCGCAGGTCTGTATGAGCGACCTCTCTGAACGGAGGAACCCCTCCTTGTCTGCGTCGAGTATGGCCACGAGCGAGACCTCCGGTATGTCGAGGCCTTCCCTCAACAGGTTGATTCCCACGAGCACATCAAACGAGCCCATGCGGAGCTCCTTTATTATCTCGACGCGCTCAAGCGTCTCGATGTCCGAATGGAGGTACTTGACCTTTATGCCAAGCTCGGCGTAATGCTGCGTCAGGTCCTCGGCCATCCTCTTGGTAAGGGTCGTCACGAGCACCCTTTCCTTGTTCCTGACCCTCTTTCTTATCTCCGAGAGGAGGTCGTCCACCTGGGCGGCCGCGGGCCTCACTTCTATTACCGGGTCCATCAGGCCGGTGGGCCTTATTATCTGCTCGGCGACATTCTTCCCGGCCAGTTTGCGCTCATAATCTCCGGGAGTTGCCGACACGAAGACTGCCTGGCCGACCCTTCTTTCGAACTCCTCGAACTTGAGCGGCCTGTTGTCAACGGCTGAAGGCAGCCTGAACCCGTACTCGACCAGGTTCTTTTTCCTCGACATGTCGCCGTGGTACATGGCCCCGATCTGGGGGACGGTGATGTGGCTTTCATCGAGGAAAATGAGATAATCTTCAGGGAAGTAGTCTATGAGCGTATACGGCGGCTCGCCCGGGAGCCTGCCCGTTATGTGGCGTGAATAATTCTCTATGCCTGAACAGTAGCCCATCTCCTGCATCATCTCGATATCAAAAAGCGTCCTCTGCTCGAGCCTCTGGGCCTCGAGGAGCTTT
>MGPK01000003.1 GCA_001795535.1 Deltaproteobacteria bacterium GWA2_54_12 | reverse complement strand
CGTTTTGACTGAAGACTATGCGGTCTGGATAGAGGAACGCCAGGAACTCATCGGTCGCGACGTTCGGGGTCACGACGGTGCCGCCACTGAAGCCATGGACAGATGCGCTCTCGTGCTGGAACGACTGAAGGAAGGCATCGACATCCTTGGTTCCGACGACCGTGCGCTCAAGGCTTTCCGCTTCGCCAACCGGGCGATGGCGTCACAGCGTATTCGTAGCATCTACTCCCTGAGGAGACGCCGTGGGGACGAGATCACCCTTGATGAACTAAACGTCAGAAAAAACAGGTCTTGGCGCCCCTTCCAGTTAGCCTTCATGATATTGTCGATTCCAGCTCTCGTCGATCCGACACACCGCGATAGGACGCAGCCCCTGGAGGCGTTCGCCGATCTGCTGTGGTTTCCGACCGGCGGCGGTAAGACAGAAGCCTACCTCGGCGTGGCTGCGTTCACGATGGCCATTCGCCGACTGCAGGGAAACCTCGGGGGCCTCGACAGTGGGCGTGGTCTCGCCGTAATCATGCGTTATACCCTGCGCCTGCTGACCCTCCAACAGTTCCAGCGTGCCACCGCTTTGATTTGTGCCATGGAAGTTATGCGTCGAGGCAATCCTGAGGTCTGGGGCGAAGAGCCATTCACTATCGGCCTGTGGGTTGGTCAGCGGGTGACGCCCAACACGACCGACGAAAGCCACGCGGCGATAGAAAAAGAGCGTGACGGCAAGTATGGCACCGGCTCGACTCCGGCTCAGTTGACGAGTTGCCCCTGGTGCGGCTCCGAGATCGCTCCCGGTAGGGATATCCGGGTCGATCGGGAAATTGGCCGAACTTTCATCTTTTGCGGTGACAAGTATGGCCGTTGTGAGTTCGGCCAGGCGAAATCGAAGACTCTGGGACTGCCCGTTCTGGTGGTGGACGACGAGATCTACCGGCGACCGCCATCGATGTTGATTGCCACCGTGGACAAATTCGCCATGATGGCATGGCGTGGTCAGGTTCGCACACTCTTCGGCAAAGCCGCCCAGGAATGTCCCCGTCACGGCCTGCTCTGGCCGGAGGCCGACTGCAAAGGCAATCACAAGAAGCGTGGAGCGCTTCCTTCGACGACCGTGCGGCAGATAGGTCCGATTCGCCCGCCGGATCTGATCATCCAGGACGAATTCCACCTCATCAGTGGCCCGCTTGGCACCATGGTTGGTTTGTACGAGACCGCCGTCGACGAACTTTCGACTTGGTCGATCGACGGCAAGCTGGTCCGTCCGAAAGTGATCGCCTCGACGGCCACGGTCCGCAAGGCCGAGGAACAGGTGAACAACGTTTTTCTCAGGAAAGTCGCGGTGTTCCCGCCGCACGGCCTCGACGTGGAGGACAATTACTTTTCGGTGCAGCGTTCTGTCGAGAAAAAACCCGGCCGCCGCTACATGGGGATCTGCTCTCCGGGCAGTTCCCGTCCGGCCGTCCTGATCCGCGTGTACGTCGCCCTGCTGACGGCAGCGCAATCGCTTTTCGAGCGCTTCGGGACCGCCGCAGATCCCTACATGACCGTGGTCGGGTACTTCAACTCGTTACGCGAGTTGGGCGGTATGCGGCGACTTGCCGAGGACGACGTGCAGACCCGTTCCTACCGCGTACAGATGAGTGACGTGAATCGTCCGGGTCTGAGTCAGCGATCGGTTCGAAACGTGGACGAACTGACGTCGCGGGTTTCGAACAAGGAAATCCCCAAAAAACTCGACCAACTGGAGGTCAAGTTCAAGCAAGTTTGGAACGTTGAAAAGCGAGTGTGGGAGTGCAAGTGGGAGAAAGGCGAGACCCGTGCCATCGATATCGTACTCGCTACCAACATGCTCTCGGTCGGGGTCGACGTGAATCGTATCGGGCTGATGGTCGTGAACGGCCAACCCAAAAACACGGCCGAATACATTCAGGCGACGAGTCGCGTCGGACGTGCCTTCCCAGGGCTGGTCTGTACCGTCTTGACATGGTCGCGTCCGCGTGACCTTTCACACTATGAGTCTTTCGAACACTATCACGCGACATTCTATAAGCATGTCGAAGCGCAGTCTGTAACGCCGTTTGCTACTCGTGCGCTGGATCGGGGGCTGACCGGAGCGATGGTGAGTCTCCTGAGGCTCGGTAACGAAACACTCAATTCGAATACCGGCGCTCAGTCGCTCGATAGCTCCGGGAAAGCAGAGGCCACGACGGTACGCAATGTCGTATCCGAGCGTGCGTGGAAAGTGAAGGACAAGACTACTAAAATAACCGCCGATAACATGTGCGCCGACAGAATCGATCGTTGGGTTAAGGAAGCTGTAAAGATTGGGCGCAGACTCGGTTACGAAACGGAGCGAGGTCAGGGAGATATTGCGGCACTCCTCAAAAAACCAGGAGCCTTGGCTTGGGACGAGTTTACCGTCCCCATGTCGATGCGGGAGGTCGAACCCGGCGTGCAGTTGGTGATGGAAACAGCGACGCTCGCCGAACCTCCGAGCTGGCAAGCGAAAGTGAAAGCGGTGAAGTCGGAAGGGAGTGAATCATGAGTTCCTATCTTGTCGGGCGGGTCCGTCCCAGTCAATTGCTCTGGACTTACGGTCCCGGTGCCCTGATTGATCTGCCGAACCTTTCGGTTATAACTATGGGATTGAACCGCTGGAATATTGATCGTTGTCCACCAGTCGAGGAGGCCCGTCTGCTCGCCGCCGTGCGTCGCGTGCTAGGTCCGCAGGTGGACCGACTTCGTGTCCCTCCATTTCAGATGGAAGATTGGGTCGACCCAATGTCCGCCGAGGGAAAGATTGGCGTTCCGGTGCGCCCGTTCCCACGGTGGTCGAGGTGCGTCAAGTGCGGTCTATTGGCTGAATACGACACCGGCTTGTTCGATATCAAAGCCAATCCATATCGCCCAGAACAGACGCATTTCGTTCATTCGAACTGTGAGAAGGGAAAAAATGCGGATGCCGTCCCCGCTCGTTTTCTCCTCGCCTGCCGGAATGGGCACCTTGACGATTTTCCCTGGCACTGGTTTGTACATGGCGGCTCTTCGGTTTGCAAGGGAACACTGAGGTTTTTCGAACGAGGAGCTTCGCTTCAAACCGAGAATTTGTGGGTCAAATGCGATTCTTGTGATGCAGCACGTTCCCTTGTGCATGCCTTCGGACGAGAGGCACAGGAAAACTTGCCAGCCTGTCGTGGACGACATCCACATCTCGACAAATACGAAGAGTGCAACGAAGATCCACGGACTATCCTTCTCGGCGCGACCAATGGCTGGTTTCCGATCACCCTGTCCGTCCTAGCCATTCCCCTGGAAAAAGACCAACTTGGCCAACTGATTCTTGATGGTTGGGAATATTTCGCCGATGCCGAATCCGCCGAAGAGATCAAAGTAATTGTAAGGACTCTGTTCAAGAGTGGCAGCCTTCTTGGAATAGACAAATGGGACCATAGAGACATCTGGAAGGCTGTTCAAGAGAGAAAGGAAGGCAAAACGAACACAATCGTCATATCCGAAGGCGACATCAAAGATCCAGAATGGGATGTTCTGACTTCTGACAACCCGCCTACCGACTGGCCACACTTCCTCAGCCGCAAGACTGACACCCCTTCGGCATATACGGACCGGCTGGGCGGTGTCCTACTTCTGGAGCGGCTTAGGGAAGTGAACGCACTCATTGGCTACACGCGTGTCGAAGCTCCGGAGGAATCGACGGACCCGAATGAGCGTCCGCCGATGGCCGATTTGTGTCGAGGCAAACCGGAGTGGGTCCCCGCGAGCGAAGTTCACGGTGAAGGCATATTTATCAGGTTTGATGAGGACGCAGTTGCACGCTGGGAACGCCAAGATTCCGTCCAGGCCAGGAACAGGAAGCTGGAGGCCGGGCATCGTGGATGGCGCAACGCCAGAGGACTCGACCCCAACGAGGGGTATCTAGGCATTCGCTATGCGATGCTACATACATTTGCCCATCTCCTCATAAGGGAACTCGCCCTTGAGTGTGGCTATAACGCCGCAAGCATCCGCGAGCGGATTTACGGTAAGAGCGATACCGAATCTACAATGGCGGGAGTGTTGCTCTATACGGCCGCCGCCGATTCCGACGGTACGTTGGGAGGCCTCGTGGAGCTCGGAAAGCCTGAAAGCCTCGGCAGGCTTATCGAACAGGCACTCGAACGGGCCACCATCTGTTCGTCCGATCCGCTCTGTTCGGAACACAATCCGGGCATTGACCGTTCCCTTCACGCGGCCTCTTGCCACGCCTGCACCTTCGTTGCCGAAACGTCTTGTGAACGTGGAAACCGTTATCTGGATCGGGCTCTTCTCGTCCGCACCTTGGAATCCGTAGATGCGTCGTTTTTCGGTGCGAATGGAGGCGGTCGTGGATAATCTTCTGGAAGTGATCGCCGAACTGGGTTTGGAGTTGCATCCAGATCGCATCGCGACTATAGCTGCGAAGATAGAAACCCTCGGTTCGGTCGAACAATTCGCCGTGACCAAATCGAGTTTCGGTCCCAACGCGGACAAGGAGATGGTTGGTCGGTTGGATCGGGCGTGGAGAAGCTCGAAAGACATATCGCCACGTGAGGTGGCCTCCGCGCTTCGCGGGGCTGCTGCCACGGCTTCCTTGCAGGAGAACCGAGGAGTGGTCGATCTCGTCTGGACCGGCCCGTCAACTGGTCAGGTTCCCGTGCGCCACACGGAGCAAGTGCTTTGTGAGGTAATCGAATCGGCGAAGAGGAGACTGTTTCTCGTGAGCTTCGTCGCCTACGAAGTGGATTCGATCATACGGGCCTTGCTTGGTGCTATCGGCAGGCAGGTACAGATAGACGTTCTGCTGGAGTCCTCCAGCGAACATGGCGGTAAAGTGAGTTACGATTCGGTCAAGGCCATGCGACAGTCGTTGCCGTCGGTGAATATCTATGTCTGGCGCTCTGGAAAGAAAACCAGAGCAGGACATCTATCCGGAGCCGTTCACGCGAAATGTGCTGTGGCCGATGGCGAACTGGCCTTCATAACCAGCGCTAATCTCACCGCTGCGGCAATGGAAAGAAACATGGAACTCGGGGTTCTCGTCAAAGGTGGCGACCTTCCGTCCGAACTCCATCGTCATTTGGAAGCCCTGATTTCCACCAAGGTCGTCGAAAAGGCTGACGATGGTAACGAAAGTTGAGCATGGAAATAGGAGGGACCGGAATGCCTACAAACGATCAATACAAGATGACTGTCGACCTGAACGTCCTCGATCATCTTGGAATCAACTTGTACAGCAATATCGCCGCAGTCCTGACTGAGGCAGTCGCGAACGCTTGGGATGCGGATGCCGGAATCGTAGAAATCGGAATCGACCCCGACGGCAAGTGGATCGAAATCAAGGACGACGGAATCGGCATGTCGGTCGACGACATGAACAAGAAGTACCTTCGCGTGGGATATCGGAGGCGCGACGAAGATCAGGATTTCGGACGAACTACAGCAAAAGGACGCCCTGTAATGGGTAGAAAGGGGCTCGGCAAACTCTCGCTCTTTTCCATCGCGAAAACGATAGAAGTCCATTCCGCCAAGAACGGTGAATCTCATGGTCTGAGGATGACGATAGACGGAATACACAAATCGGTTCAGGACAAGGAGCCTTTTTACAGCCCTGAGCCTTTACCCAAAGACCAGATTCAAGTCAACAATGGAACCGTGATTTCCCTGAATGACATCAAGCGCCAGCGGCTCGGACGCGGTGCGAAAGCTTTGCGGAAGCGTCTCGCACGGCGTTTCTCTGTCATCGGAGAGGCTTACGGGTTCAAGATATTGATAGACGGTCTTCCTCTCAGCACGGCCGATCGTGGGGACTTGCCTATGGTTCAGTTTCTTTGGAACTTCGGAGACGACGAACCAGACCTCTCTTCAGCCGGGCAACTTCTCGAGAAAGAGGCGCTATCGAATCGACTGGAAGCTTGGGACGACGATTGGAAGGTTGGCGGCTGGATCGGGACCGCACGGCTGCCAAAGCAACTCGACAGCGATGACGCGGGGAATCTCAACAGCATCGTGGTATTCGCCAGGGGCCGACTGTTTCACGAAAACATTCTCGACAAGTTGAACGACGGTCGTCTCTACACCAAGTACCTCACTGGCCAGATCGAAGCGGATTTTCTTGATGCGGACGATGCTCCCGACATCGCCACCAGTGATAGGCAACGCGTTCAGGAAGACGATCCAAGATACGTTCAGTTGATCGTTTTCTTGAAGAAGCAGCTTACTCAAGTCGAGCGGCGTTGGACCGAATGGCGTCGGCTGCATGAGGTCGAAAAAGCCAAGGAGACATCTCCTGCTTTGGCCGAATGGTTCGCCTCCCTTCCAGAGGGTTTCAGAAAAAGTGCCGAGACTCTGATTGCCAAGTTGAGTGCTTTACCGGTCGACCAGGAGGAAGATAGGAAGCTCATGTACAAACATGGCATCTTGGCTTTCGAGCGCATGAAGCTTCGTGGGTCAACAGATGAGTTGGCTACGAACATTCACAACATTGACAAGCTCTTGTCGATACTGGCAGACAGGGATGCCCTCGAAGCTTCCATCTACCGTGATATCGTAAAGTCTCGCTTGGACGCCATCAAGGATTTTCAGGAAATCGTGGACGATAACGCCAAAGAGAAAATCCTTCAGAAGTATCTCTTCGATCATCTTTGGCTTCTGGATCCGGCATGGGAGAGGGCGACTTCAAGCGAGATCATGGAGAACAGGCTGACGACTGAAGGTGTGCTCACGCAGGATCTGACGGAGAAGGAAAAACTCGGCCGGGTCGATATCGCGTACCGCACGACCGCAGGCAAGCATGTCATCGTAGAGTTGAAGCGGGTCAAAAGGAGAATGAAGCTTCTGGAGCTGCAGGAACAAGGACAAACTTATGTCGACAAACTCATGAAGATTCTGTTGGCACAGGGAGACGCGACTCCGAATATCGAGGTGATTTTCGTACTAGGAGAACCCATCGATGAAGAAGGTGCCAACCCTGACCGTTTGAAGTCCTCTATGACTGCGATTGCGCCCGGCAGCAGGATCGCTCACTATGACTCCCTCATCAAAGGTGCCCAGGAGTCATATTCGGAGTATCTGAAGAAGAGTAAGCAACTGGATAAGCTCGAAGGGATCGTCGACAGGATATGATCGTCGGCGAATCGTGGTGACCATCAATGGATACTGTGGACAAGGCGACGCGCTCGAAAATCATGGCTCAGGTCGGACAAAGAGACACTGGCCCGGAGATGCGACTTCGAAAGGCCCTGCATCGTATAGGATTACGTTATCGTCTGCATGACAAAAGACTCCTTGGCTCACCCGATATCGTCTTTCCTCGGTTCCGAGCGGTTATTTTTGTTCATGGATGTTTTTGGCACAGGCACGGCTGCAAGGCATCGACAATGCCGGAGACACACCGGAAGTTTTGGACTGCAAAATTCGAAGCTAACATAGAAAGGGATCTGCGGAATACCAAAGCGTTGCTGAAAGACGGATGGCGCGTGATGGTCTTTTGGGAATGCGCTCTCAAGGGAAAGAAAGCAGATATGCACTTGGTCGCTAGAAAGGTAATCGATTGGCTGCATTCGAATAAGCAATTCGCTGAATATGGTGGGAGCATTGAGGTCAAATGAAGCAGATACAGAACTTTGGTGATCAACGGCAAACCTGGTTTTGCGTGTATTGCGGCGGCCCGACAGAGACACGCGACCATATACCTTCAAAAGTCCTATTGGATGAACCCTATCCGACAAACTTGCCCATTGTTCCTGCGTGCCAGAAATGCAACGCAGCCTTTTCGCTGGATGAGGAGTATCTTGCTTGCCTTTTGGATTGTGTGTTGACTGGATCTGTCGATGCTGATGAATACAAGCGTCCAAAAATAAATAGGATTCTCAATGCGAAACCAGCGCTGGTATCGAAACTTTTTCAAGCTCGTCAAGATGCTGCCGTGAATACATCGTTCAATGTCGAAATGGATAGAGTCAGAAATGTGGTACTGAAGCTCGCGAGAGGTCATGCCGCCTTCGAATTGAACGAGCCTCAGTTGGACGAGCCATCGAATATTTCCTTTGTACCGTTTCCGGAGATGTGTCTCGATGTAAAGGTGCGATTCGAGGCTCCACCTCGTTCAGCTATCTCGCCAGAAGTGGGAAGTCGCGCCATGTACAGACTTGTTCTCGACGAGCCGGGTTCGAGTACGTGGAACATCGCTCAGACTGGAAGATATCGCTATCTGGCATCGGTTGGGTCCGCTATCGTCATTCGTATTGTCATGAGTGAATACTTGGCCTGTGAAGTGGCTTGGGACTACATCTGATGTCTCGTGGTTTGGCGATCAATAAAGGTTGTAGTACACGCGCCTCTTCGGTCAATTCGCCTGGGGATGAGTTGGCCGCTGTGTACGACCATGAGGCGATCTAGGCCCAATGGACAGACTGGCTGCACTTGTCGCGTTGAGTAGGAAGCCGGACGTACGGCATCCTCATACGGAGTGCTTATGGCCGATTGACGCACTGGAGCTGACGGAGCTGTTGGTAACCAGGAAGTCCCAATTTTCAGTTTTATCTGCTTATTCCGGCTTTACGAGTGGTTAGATCAGGTGATAACTTAATTTTTTGTATAAAGTGGTCAGGATTTTCTTTTCTACTTCAGTTTCTGATGTTTGTCATATAATCTCGACAAAATCATCACTTTTCATCATAACCCTGCACTTTAATAACAGCGATTTAGATCGACGCCGACATCGAAAAAAAACACCTATTTCCCGAGGACCGCGTCCTTGCACGCCTTTGCCACTCTGAACTTAACCACCTTCTTGGCCGGTATCTTGATGGCTGTTCCGGTCTGGCGGGTTCCTGCCTACTCGGCCTTCCTGTTCATAATCACGAGCTTGCCTATTCCGGGGATGGTAAAGAAGTTCTTCGCTTCCTTGTAAGCGAGTGTCGTCAACCCCGCGAGTAATTCGATACGTCCTTTTTCGTAAAGCCGGTTTTTGCCGCCAGGGTTTCGACTACCTTACCTTCGTCATGGGTTTTGCCATTCAATATTCTCCTTATCAGTAGTACAGCCGATTTTTTTAACGGAAGTTAACCGTTTTGAAGGGCCCCTTGCAATTAAAAAAAATGGCTCCTGAGGTAATACATAGGTGTGTGACGATAGGACGGTACACCAAAAATCTCGAAAGGGGGGTATTCAATGGTTTCGGACAAGATAAAGACGATGTCGCTTTCGGTCATCGTGAGCGTTTTTGTCTCGGTGGGCACGGTATACCTATACGACGCGTACTACGTTCAGAAGGTAGTGGTGTTCGACCTGGCATCGTATCTCGATAAACAGAAGGCGGATTTTGTAGCTGGTAAGATAAACGAGGAGAAACTCAAAAAGGAGTTCGCCGGGCTCAAGGAGAGGATAGATGCCTTCGGAGAGAAGAGGATAGTGCTGTCAAAAGGTGTCGTCTTAGCCGGAGGGAGGGATGTTTCCGATGAGATTTCGATATCTCCTGAAAAATAAGCTGTTTATTACGATAATGATCGCCTCTGCCGCCGGTCTTCTGTCGTGGGCCATAGAGAGTCATCTCCTCATCACTCTTACACCGTCTCTTTCCCATAGGGTCTACATAATGGGGAGGGCGAGAGAGGTCAAGAGAGACGACTACGTGGTCTTTAGCCTCAAGGGCGACAGGTTCG
>MGPK01000002.1 GCA_001795535.1 Deltaproteobacteria bacterium GWA2_54_12 | reverse complement strand
GTGGAACTACTCAATTGCTCCTTCCCATGGTTAAATGACCATGTTAATGATTTACAGTTCCTTAGTAACATAAATATACCGGAGCCGCAGGGAGTTGTACATAATTGACCATATGAGTGAAAGGAAAATGATGGAAAAAATATTGGTTCTGATAATAGCAGGTATGACTCTGGTCTCTTCTTCGTCCCTGTCATGGGCTGTAATCGGAGATGATGCGACTCCCGCAGAGATTCCATTGTCGTCTGAGTTGATTGAACCTGACGCAACTTCATGGTTAGCAATGTCGCCCGATGAAGAGGGTTACATCATCGGGCCGGGAGATGTGCTGGATATTTCCGTATGGAAGGATGAGGCTTTAACCCGGTCATGCGTTGTCCGGCCGGATGGGTTTATCTCGTTTCCTCTCATCGGAGATGTCCTGGCAGCCGGAAGAACCTCATCACAGCTTAAATCGGAGATGGAAGGCAGGCTCACCCGTTACGTGCCGGGTGTCACTCTTTCCTTAGAGATTAAGCAGATCAACAGCATGATCATTTATGTTATAGGAAAGGTCAACAATCCCGGACGGTTCATATTGAACGTAGATGTCAACGTCCTGCAGGCCCTGGCCATAGCCGGAGGGCTCAATACTTACGCTAAGAGGAACAAGATCAGGATTTTTCGGCATGGTAGCAATGAGACCACCATATACCCCTTCGAGTACGACGAAGTCGTCGAGGGTAAACGCCTGGAACAGAACATCTATCTTAGAAGAGGCGATACCGTCGTCATTCCCTAAAAACTGTTAATGAAGAATTATAGGCGCTACTTCCTTTTTATTATTTTACTTCAGTTTTTCCCATCACCTGTATTGGGAAACGAATTCCGTCTTGCTCCATCCATCTCCTTCAACAACACCTATAATAGTAACATCTTGATTTCGGCGAACGAGATAAAGAGAGATTTCGTGACTACTCTCTCTCCAGGTGTCGAAATGGTGAACCGGACCGGGCAATTCAATACAGACCTGCTGGTTCGCCTGGATCGGCTTGATTATGCCGATAACCGGGATCTCAGTGCGACAAATCAGATGTATAACGGCAAATTCCGGTATCTTGCCATGCCTCAGTTGAGTATTTCAGCCGAGGCCGGTTACATGAGGAATGCCAATCCTTCCCTTGGTACAGGTTCCGGCAGTGGTATTCCACCCGGAACTGTTGTACCCATTGTCACCTGGCCTGACTCACCGCAATCACCTGATTCCGGCCAGTCCGGTCCCGGATCATCGGGAATTCCTTCTTCGGGGGCCGCAATTCCAATGGTAGCTGTACCCCTGAACCGTATCACTTCTTTTCTGTCAGCACATATTCCGCTTACAGAAAAAACAACAACGACTATATCCTATAACTACGGCAGGGACTACTATGATGATCAACGGTATCATAATGGAATATCCCATGATATTAATGCAGGGCTTATATATGGTTTAGGACAGCACCTTTCCAATGTGCATGGAAGGTTGAATACCGGTTACAGCTATTATTATTTACCCGACTCACGGAATAGCAGTGTCATGGGTTCCGTGGGCTTTTCATGGGACTTCAATGAAGTCTGGAGTATCCTCTCTGATGGTGGCATCCGCCGTACATGGTCAGAAGTATATATGACGAAGTTAGTGCCGTACGGATCCTCCGCTTACATATCGGTTAGAGAACGGCTCAACAATGACGGGTGGGGCGGGGTGGGAAAGGTGTCATTGAATTACAGGGGAGAATACCTTAATAGCGATCTCACTTTCAATCGGGATCTTACACTGGCGTCCGGTCTTAATGGGGCGGCGGAACGCACTGCCCTGACGCTTTCAATCCGGCATAGGCTCATATATGATTTATCCATCCTGTTAACAACCGGCTATGATGCGTTCAAGTCTGATCCTTCAAATTTTTCCGCATACATCATTAACCAAAAGACCTTCTTCATCAATCCTGGGGTTCGTTATGAATTCTCAAAAGACAGGGGGATGGAGGCATCATACTCATATACCAGGGTTGACGGAGCGGCATGGGATACGGCGGCGAATGCTGCCTCTGCGAAATTGAACACTGACGAAGACAGACATATGTTCTCTATCCGCCTGTACATCCAGCATCCCTTTTTAGAATAGCTCTTAACAAAAAGAAGAAAGGACCATTGATGAAGCAACAAAAGATAATAAAGATCGAAGATGCCATCAAAATAATCAGGAGGAGGCGGTTGGGGTTTATAGTACCGGCGCTTACCGCCGCTCTTCTATCAGTGCTGGTACTCCTGGTTTGGAAACCAGTTTATCGTTCCACATCTACCATTCTTATCGAAGAGCAGGAGATTTCCCGGGATTATGTCATGGCAACGGTGACGAGTTATGCGGAACAGCGACTGCAGACCATCAACCAGCGGATCATGAGCGGGGCGAGGCTTCTTGAGATCATCAACCGCTTCAACCTGTATGAGGATAAGCGCAACAAATTGACGACCGAGGAAATCATCGAGGATATGCGGAAGAAACATATCAGGTTCGAGACCATTACTGCTGATGTGATAGATCGCCGGACAGGTAGACCGACTGCTGCTACAATTGCGTTTACCGTATCGTATGAGGGAGAAAATCCCCTGGTGGTTCAACAGGTCGCCAATGTCCTTGCCTCTCTTTATCTTGAAGAGAACATCAAGGTCGTGGGGCAACAAACGGCTGGCACCACGAAATTCCTGGAAGAAGAAATGAAGTCCGTGCAGGCCAATCTGGCTGAATTAGAGAGAAAAATAACTGTCTATAAGGAAAAAAACCCCCGTGCCCTGCCTGAACTCCTTCAGTTTAACCTTCAGGCTTTGGATTGGAGCGACCGGAATTATGACCAGTTGAATGACCAGCTTCGTACCCTTCGGGAAAAGGAGAGCTATCTGCAGACCGAACTGGCGACTATAGCGCCGGATACGACCAATCAGGACAGAGAGCGGTTAAAGGAGCTGCGGGTTATGCTGGTCAGCCTCATGACACGTTATTCTGATGAATATCCGGATGTAATCAAGACAAAAGCGGAGATTGTCGAGCTTAAAAGAAAACTTCAATCCCCGGGAAGTCAGCCGGCGGTTGCGGAAAAACCGGACAATCCTGCCTATGTCGCGCTCGCCGCACAATTAGCCAGCGTCCAGACAGAGATAAAGTCGGCCCAACGACAGGTCGAGGACATTGATAAGAAGAGAAATGATTACCGGCGAAGACTGGAAATGTCCCCCAGAGTAGAGGAGGGATACAAGAATCTGATGGTTGAAAGAAACAATACCCAGGCCAAATATGATGATCTCATGAAGAAATTCATGGAAGCCAGGGTGGCTCATGGGCTTGAAAAGGAACAGATGGGGGAACGTTTTACGCTGATTGATCCGGCCAGACTTCCGGAGAAACCTGTCAGACCTAATCGGCCTGCTGTTCTCCTGATCGGGCTCATTTTTGGTATTGGCGCGGGTGCGGGAACGGCGTTGTTGCAAGAGGCCACTGATAGCTCAGCCCGACGGTCCGAAGACCTGACGACGGCTTTTCCTTTCCCTGTCCTTGCAGAGATACCGGAGATTGTCACATTGGAGGATGAGCTACGCAGGAGGAAACGCCTGAAGACAATTACCGGGATAACGGTTCTCTTACTGGTGATCCTTGTCCCGGTTATTCATTTCTTTGTGATAGACCTGGATGTTCTTTGGGCGCGTGTCGCCAGACGTCTGGCCTGGTAAATAAAAAACAGTTTGAAAGGAGCGGTTCAATGATAAATAAGATCAGGGAAGCGATAACGTTATTTAATAAAAGGCTGGATACCGGAAAAAAAGAATCACGAGTGCTTTCGTTGCAGAACAATCCTGAGGAGAAAGTTAAGAAGAAAGCCGGATGGATATCTCCGGCTTATTCTCAATCCCGGACCATTCACTTAGATCCGGGATTCATCGCGGGGAACCGGTGTCTGGCTTATCTTGACAATGTTCCGGAGGCGGAGGCTTACAGGGTTCTGCGGACACAGGTCCTGCAGCGAACCCAGGGCTCCGGAAGCAACACTATCATGGTTACCAGCGCTTTGCCGGGCGAGGGGAAAACCCTTACAGCCATCAATCTTGCCTTCACCTTTGCCAGGGAGTTCCAGCATACAGTCCTGCTGGTTGATGGTGATCTGAGACAACAGAGCATTCATAAATACCTGGGATGCGCCGGTGAAAAGGGATTGATAGATTATCTTGAGGATGGCTCGCCGGTTTCCGAATTAATCACCTGGCCTGGAATCGAGAAAATGACACTCATTTCCGGGGGGTGTTCATTTCAGGAAAGCGCCGAGATTCTTGGATCGCCACGTATGAAAGAATTCATATCCGACATGAAAGGTCGCTATTCTGAACGGTACATTATTTTCGATGTCCCCCCTATTCTTACAGGAGCAGACGTCCTGACCTTTGCCCCTCTCGTTGATATGGTGGTTGTAGTTGTTCAGGCTGGAAAAACCCCGATGGACGATGTTAAGAAGGCACTCCGGTTTCTTCCGAAGGAGAAGATCCTGGGGTTTGTCCTGAACCGATGTTAGTCATTGTAACGGCCTGCGAATACAGTAGCAGGGGATATCTTCTATGAAAATTTATTTTGCTGAACTGCTTGGGACTTTTGTTCTTGTTTTTGCCGGAACAGGTGCAATCATTATAAACGATGTAAGTGGCGGCAGCGTGTCTCATGTTGGTATCGCTTTGACATTCGGCCTGGTGGTTATGACGATGATTTATACTTTGGGCGATGTTTCAGGCGCACATCTTAATCCCGCCGTAAGCCTCGGTTTTTGGGTTGCCGGACGTTTTCCAATTCGTAACGTTTTACCTTACATTCTAAGCCAATGTGCCGGTGCATTATTAGCAAGCACTGTTCTTCGCCTGATGTTTCCTCAGCACCAGACCTTGGGAGCAACGCTTCCTTCCGGATCACTCGCTCAATCCTTCGTCTTTGAAACTATTCTCACCTTCTTTCTAATGTTCGTGATTATCAATGTGTCAGTTGGCGCAAAGGAAAAGGGCTTGATGGCGGGAGTCGCAATCGGGGCGATGGTCGGACTTGAAGCGATGTTTGCCGGTTCTGTTTCCGGCGCGTCGATGAATCCGGCACGTTCTCTTGCGCCGGCTGTTGTGTCAGGCAATTTCCGTGATTTGTGGATTTATATTGTCGCTCCGCTTGCCGGTGCATATCTCGGTATTCTTGGGTGCAAATGCGTGCAACCTAAAGATTGCTGCACCAAATTACAGGAACAACGTCCATGAAGAGGCTTTTATTCGTATGCGTCGAAAACTCGTGTCGCAGCCAGATAGCAGAGGCATTCGCACGTATTCACGGAAAAAATAAGTTTGAGGTGTACAGCGCAGGTTCCCGCCCGTCGGGAAAAGTAAATTCTAAAGCGATTGAATCTATGCGAGAGATTGGCTATGATTTAACGAAACATGCTTCCAAGTCACTCGAAGATATACCCGATGTTGAATATGATTTTGTAGCGACAATGGGTTGCAACGATGAATGTCCATTTGTGAGAGCCAGGAGGCATGAAGATTGGGCAATACCAGACCCGAAAGAATTGTCGCTTGAGCAGTTTCGGAAGACACGCAATTTAATCGAGCGAAAAGTCATAGATATTCTGTTGCAAATGGACAACAGTTAACCAGCACATGTATGCGACGGCGCTCCGCTGCGCTTTGCACCGCCAAACCTTAACCCTCCCGCCATCATACCGCAACAAATCTGCCGTATCTTTCCACCTTAATGATGAACTCTATGGAATCCTTCAGCCTGACAACGGGCCTGTTGAGGGATGTTTTCAGGTATGCAAAACCCCTCGGCCACAACCAGCAACCGGGTAAGCTGAACCTGGGCTTCGGTTTTATCTATTACGGCATTGTGAGGGCCATCAGGCCGAAGCATACCCTGGTCATAGGTTCAGGTTACGGTTTCAGCGTGGTTTGTCTCGCCCTGGGAATTAAAGACAACGGTGAGGGGAGCCTGACCTTTGTCGACCCTTCTTACTCCTTGTTGAAGAATGGACCTCTGATGACGGTGGGGGGTGTCAACAAATGGGGAAATCAGACAAAGGTGTATGACCATTTCAGGCAATTCGGCGTGGAGGATTTCGTAAAGCATTACAAGTTGAGAAACGACCAGTTCTTTCCCCTATATGAATCCGATAAATTGCCGGGGATCGATATCGCATTTATCGATGGAAGCCACTCCTATATAGATGTGAAGTACGATTTTATCAACATCGTAAAACATTCTCATAAAAACAGCTATATCTTCCTGCACGACACCAATCTCTATATCCGGGAGATGATTCGTCATTCCGGTGTAAAAAGATGGTTAAAGGTTATAAGGCAATACCCTGACTATTTTGAGGTGCTCGATTTCCCCTTCGACTGCGGTCTGGCGATCGTCAGGGTTCTTCAGGACAAGATATGGGAGCCAACCTGACGGCCGTTGGCCTGGTCGTGTTAGTGGCCCTGATCCTTTCGGGTCTTTTTTATTACTGGCGTTATATCTGGTTTTTCAGAAACCCGACGAGGACTGTTCCCGATGGGGATTCCATCACAAGTCCAGCCGATGGGACGGTGGTCTATGTAAGGACAGTTGAGCCCCATGAACCTGTCATCGTGATTAAACACGGGTTGAGCGCCAGCGTCAATGACATTGTTAATGAGGACTTGAGTACCCGCAAGATCCTGATCGGTATCTTTATGAGCCCCTTCGATGTGCACTATAACCGTGTCCCCCTTTCGGGGATTGTCATATCTATTCGCCACTACCCGGGCAAAATGGAAAATGTCTGCATGCTCGCGATGCATCTGCGGACCCTCTTCCATCGCGGTCCCTACTCTAAGGACAGCCTTCATATATTGCAGAATGAAAGGACCGTCACAAGGCTTGAGGGGAGATATCGGGACCGACTCCTTTCATGCTATGTCATACAGATCGCCGCAAAGAGTGTGCGCGGCATTGACAGCTACGTGGCAGGGGGCCAGCATGTCCGGAAAGGGTCTATATTCGGGATGATCCGGATCGGCTCCCAGGTCGACATCGTCGTACCGTACCAAAAAGAGATGAAGATCATGGTCAGACCGGGAGACAAGGTGCGAGCCGGGGAGACTGTCCTCATCGAATGATCATGTTTCATGAAAAGATCACAGTATCACAATATCCCTGTAATATTCACCTGGTATAAAAGTTATCATGAATAAATTTTACAGAGCCGACCTCCATGTCCACTCCAAATATTCCAACAAGCCCGACCTGTGGGCACTTGTAAAACTCAACTGTTCAGAAAGCTATACCTCTCCGGAATCTTTATATAAGAGCGCCAGGGAAAATGGAATGGATTATGTGACGATCACAGACCACAATACCATCAACGGCGCCCTCGAGATCGCCCATCTCCCCGGGACATTCATAGGCTCTGAGATAACCACCTATTTTCCGGAAGACGGGTGTTCGGTGCATGTCGTTGTCCTCGATATTACCGAGAGGATATTCAAAGATATCCTGTACCTGCAAAAGAATATCTATGAACTCGCAGGTTATCTTCAGTATAACGGCATTGCCCACTTTGTCGCACATGCCATATACGATCTGAATGAGAGGCTTAAGGTACAACATATAGAAAAGATGCTCCTCCTCTTTGAAGCCTTTGAGGTAAAGAACGGGGCGAGGGCAAAAAGATATAATTGCTTTTTAAAGGAGATGCTCTCCTCCCTGACGGAGGAGAAGATCGGGTTCCTTTCAGACAAACACAACATCAAACCCTATGGACATCAACCATGGAAAAAGGCATTTGTCGGCGGTTCCGACGACCATAGCGGTTTCTTCATCGGCAGGGCCCATACGGTATCTGCAGAGGGAAAGACGATAAAAGATTTCATCGGCTCCGTAAAAGAAAAGAAGACCTGGGCAGAAGGGGAAGATGGAGACCCTTTAACGCTCGCCCACAGCATCTACAAGATCGGATATGGTTACTTCCGGGAACGGATCCACCAAAAGGGAAGGAACTCCTTACCCTTTCTGGATGTCCTGATGCACAGACTATTCGATGAAGGTCCGGGGAAGTTTTCTCTTTTCAATAAGATCAATTTCCTGATCCGTAAGAACCTTCTTCAGGTCTTTTACGGAAATGAAGGACAGACCTTTGAGGAAATCCTCGACAGAGAAGTTAAAGAGCTTCTCAATGACGCAGATTTCCTCGAAAGGATTGATGCTGAGAAAGGACATAGGAAGATATTTACCCTCACAAGCCATCTGACCAACCGGATGATCTATCTTTACGCCAACAGTCTCCTGAGTAAGCTATCGAGTATGGACATTATCAGCCTGGCCCAGTCACTGAGCACCCTCGGCCTCGTACACCTCCTCGCCTCCCCCTATTATGTAGCCTTTCATCACCAGCACCGAAGCAAGGCCCTCATGAAGGAACTCGGAGAGAGATTCTCCCTGAAGGACCATTTCAATGAAACAGAGAAGATCGCCCTCTTTACCGATACCCTTCATGAAATCAATGGCGTGGCCTTTACCATCAAGAAGCTCACTGATACGGCAAAGAGGCAGGGGATCGAGTTGGTGGTCATTACCTCGACATCCGATGAGACATCCTTTGAAAAGGGGATCATGAACTTTAAATCCCTCGGGGATGTCGCCCTTCCCGAATACCCGGAGATGCGCCTGCATTTCCCGCCGGTGCTGGATATCCTGGATTATTTCGAGAAGGAAGGATTTACAAGGATCCATGCAAGTACACCCGGTTCTCTCGGCCTTCTGGCCCTCTTTATTGCAAAACTATTGGACATTCCCATATCGTCCACATATCATACCGATATTCCGCGATTCACAAAGAGCCTTACCGATGACTCCTTTCTTGAAAACATCGCATGGGACTACATGGTCTGGTTCTACAATCAAATGGAAGAGGTCATTGTCCCTTCATCGAGCACAGAAAGACAGCTCATAGAAAAAGGGGTTCACGCAGAAAAGACAAGGCCCCTCCCGAGATGGGTGGATACCGAAGCGTTTTCTCCGGGAAAACGGAATATGCACATCTGGAACCGGTATGGACTGAACGGTGATTTTAAATTTCTCTATGTAGGGCGGGTCTCTAAGGAAAAAAATCTTGAACTCCTGGCCGATGCCTTCATCGATATCGTGCGCAGCGGTCTACATAGCGATCTGGTCATCGTCGGAGACGGGCCTTATCGTGATGATCTCGAAAAAAGACTGAGAGGGTACCCTGTATTATTCACAGGATTTCTGCTTGGAGATGAACTTTCCACGATCTATGCCTCGTCGGATCTGTTCGTCTTCCCCAGCGCAACAGATACCTTCGGCAATGTAATCCTTGAGGCTCAGGCATCAGGGCTTCCTGTCATCGTATCCGATGAAGGCGGCCCGAAAGAAATCGTAATAGATGGTGAGACCGGTTTTGTTATTAAAGCTAACAGCAGAGAGTTGCTGGTCCATATCATGAAACTTTTCCTTGAAAACAGGGAAATGGCTGCCTCCATGGGAAAGAAGGCAAAATCATTTGTAGATGCGATGGGAATAGATCCCGACGATGCCTATAGTACCATCCTGAAATCCCACGCCGTTGCAACACAACCTTAACCAGCCTATACATGTCCGCATCAATTCCTGTCAGGTTTCGGTGTCTTCCGAGTAGAAGGCGGAAGTATGGGCAGAGCAATAGAATTCATCTCGCCTGTCAGGAAATTAAGCATGACAACTTTTAGTGCTTCATGGAGGTCTTTAGATTTTAAGACGCCGTGCTCAACGGCAAAACTTCCCTTGACTTATTCAATTTATTGCCTATAATGTCATATATGACATTTAA
>MGPK01000001.1:63469-101222 GCA_001795535.1 Deltaproteobacteria bacterium GWA2_54_12 | reverse complement strand
CGGTGCAGCCGAGGTAGTCTCCCCTCCTCTCCTTCTGGATGATGGAGTCGTAGACCTGGCCGGTGGTGAAGTTGTTGCGCCTGGACATGCGGGCCGTGGTGAACCTCTCGTAATGGCCCAGGTCGAGGTCGGTTTCCGCGCCGTCATCGGTCACGAAGACCTCTCCGTGCTGGAAGGGGCTCATTGTGCCGGGGTCTACATTTATATACGGATCGAGCTTCTGCAGGGTAATGGTAAGCCCCCTGGATTCAAGCAGCGCCCCTATCGCGGCGCTCGCCAGGCCTTTGCCGAGGGACGAGACAACGCCCCCTGTTACAAAAATGAATTTGGTCTTTATCTGTTTTTTGGTTTCGCTCATTTAGTGTTTTGGGATAGTTTGGGTTGGAGTTGAGTTAAAAAGCTAATATAACCTGAATCCGCTTAGTTTGAAATACTTTTTACAGGCCTTTCTGTTCCGGGTGGCTCTGAAAATCAGATATTTTTTCCGAGGTCAATGCATGATGGAAGTAAAAAGCGTAACATATATATGAATATGTGAGCATTTTTACTTCTGGCCTGACAAAGAGATCGGGAAAAAGAGCAATTTTTAGAGGCACCCTCCTTTTACTATTGCCCTGACCTTTTCCAGGTCTTCAGGCGTATCGACCGAGACAGGGTTGTACTGGACCTCGACCACCTTTATTTTATGGCCGTTCTCGATGGCCCGGAGCTGCTCCAGACTTTCTGAAAGCTCAAGCGGAGTGGGCTTAATTTTCGTGAACTCGAAAAGAAAATCCCTTCTGAAGACATAAAGGCCTATGTGCTTGTACGAAGGGACCGGAAGGCCCGCGAACCCCTTCCGGCTGAACGGTATCGGGCTTCTGGAAAAGTACAGGGCAAAGCCGTCCTTGTCAGTCACCACCTTTACGGCGTTCGGGTCGAGGTACTCTTCCTCATGGATGATGGGCGTTTTCAAGGTGCACATCGCAAGTCCGGGGATATCACGCATTGGGCGAACGGCGGCCTCGATAAGGCTTGGGTCAATGAGAGGTTCGTCCCCCTGAAGGTTCACAATTATATCGGCCTGGATGAGGGATGCCGCCTCGGCGACCCTGTCCGTGCCTGAAGCGTTTTGCGGCGAGGTCATGACCGCCTTGCCGCCAAAGGCTTTGACCGCTTTCAGTATGCGCTCGTCGTCGGTTGCGACCACAACCTCGGAGAGGTTGGCCGCCAGGGCCCGTTCGTAGACGCGCTGGACCATGGACTTCCCGCAAATGTCTGCCAGCGGCTTTCCCTCTAGACGGGTCGAGGCAAACCTTGCGGGGATTATGGCGGCGATTTTCATTCCCGCCAATATATCAAAACAGGTCTTTAAGTCAACAGGTTCGAGGGGGCGTATCCTGTCATTGCGAGGGAGCGGAGCGACAATTTTTGCAGGATAGCAAAAATTGAACTTCGAGCGTAAGCGAGAAGGCCCGGAGGGTCGCGCCCCAGGGATGGGGCGAGATAAGCAATCTCGGCAATGCTGACTCTGCCGCTCAGAATGACAGCGAGATTCACAGGGACCACAGCCGCCAGAGGCCCGGAACGCCTGTTTGCCGTTGACACGGACTTGGCCCTGTGTTAATTTTTTCTTTGCCTTTCTTTCCCCGCATTTCCAACCAAATACGCCGGAGTGGTGAAACAGGCAGACGCGCGGGACTCAAAATCCCGTACCCGAAAGGGTGTGTGGGTTCGATTCCCACCTCCGGCACCAGATTTTCCTTTAGAATTAATGACTTACTTTCAACCCATCTCTTCCGCGTGGGATTTTTATGCCGCTCTGGCAGTTTACGCATCCTTTCTAACGCCTGAAAAAGCTATCAGGACCACCTCGTAGTATTTTTTTTTCGCCGCCTCGGCCCGCTTCTGGGCGTCATCCTAATGAATCTTTTTTAAAAATTCTTACTTTTATAAAATCGCTAACAGATGCAGGTCTCGTCATTGGGCTACAGCAGCCAGTATATTGTAGTTCTTGTTCGCCCATCACAAAGAAGGCTCAATGCCATGACTACCATCCCGGCGAGGAGCCCGAAAAGGCTGTCGTGTTCTTTGCCGTAGGCGCGGCTTGTCGGCAGCAGCTCATCGAGGCTTATATAGACCATGATCCCGGCGACGGCCCCGAAAAGTACATAACCTGCGGCGGGATTACACCGCGCCCTCCAATCCCATGCGGCCGGCACGAGGTTGTCAATGAGGCGATGAGGATGACATTGCCGAAGAACGAGGCCGCATTCACCCAGTGCCCCCAGTAGTCGCCATAGGCGATAACCAGCCTGTCCACCATTAAGGAATATCTCCACGAAGGAGATACGAGCTTTCCTAAAAAATAAAGTGGTTTGAAAAAGGGCCGGGCTGGGGGTTTCCGTAATATCCTAATTACCAGATTTTGATGGCGTCCGGATGTAAAACTTCATACCCCTGTATTCCGTCTCGACAAGCTTCCCCTGTACAATCAACTTCTGAACGACCGACCACCCGGCGTTTGCCTTCGCAAGCAGGCTCCTTACGGCATCCTCCCTCATAGGGTGGACGGCGGTGATGCCAAGGATATCTCCCTCAACATCACCGCTGAAGGCAAAGGAATCTCCCTCGTAGCCTATTAGATACTCGACACGGGGCAGCTTGCTGTTGAAGACCTGAAAACAGAGGTTAAGGGCCGCCTCATCTGGCGGCTGTACCCAGTTTTCAGAAGGGGGTCTCGTTGGAACGGCAATATACGCCTTGGAGGGATTTATTTCGGCGATAAAATCCGAAACCTCGTTCATATTTTTCTCGTCGTCGTTTATGCCTTTTACAAGCATCGTCTCAGTCGTAAGCTCGCCCTTGAAAGCCTGCGAGAAAGCAACTATTCCGTCCATGATTTCCTGCAAGCGCAGGCTTTTATCAGGGCGGTTGATTCTCCGCCAGATGTCTTCTTTAGTCGAATCTATCTTCAAGGATACCCAGTCTGCCTTATTGAGATCTTCCTTTACGTCTTCAAGCCAGATAAGGGACGAATTCGTGATAACGGCTATCTTAATCCCCAGTGGTTTAAGAAGGTCGATTTCGCGGCCAAGGTTTATATCGAGCGTCGGCTCGCCGTCCGGGACAAAGGTTATGAAATCGACAGGAGCCTCTTTTGCTTTCATGAGGTCCGAGAGCCTCTTTTTCACGGCTTTGAAGACCTCTTCGGGCTCGAAGAACTTCCGGCGCTCGGTCATTGTCGCAGGGGTGCGGCCAAGCTGGCAGTATACGCATGAATAGGTGCATGACTTGAGCGGCACATTATTGACGCCAAGGCTCCTGCCGAGACGCCTTGAGGGTACGGGGCCGAAAGCTATCATTTTCAATTTCTCAATGAAGATGGAATAAGGTTATTGTAGCCACACCGGCCAGCATCAGCGCGAACTGCCTGACTCCTGCCGCGATGCCAGCCTTCCTGTGCAGGGCCGGGATAAGGTCCACCATGGCTATATATACAAAGCTCGCCGCCGACAGGGCCATTATATAGGGGATCAAGCCCTGGACCTCTCTCAGGTAAAAATAGGCGAGCAAGGCCCCGGGAACAGTTGTAATGCCTGAAAGGGTATTCAAAAGGAATGCGCGCTCTTTCTTGTAGCCGCTGTCAAGGAGGACGCCGAAATCCCCGACCTCCTGCGGGATCTCGTGGGCGATTACCGCCAGGGCGGCTGATATGCCGAGCGGCACGGATATGATGAACGCGGCGGCTATTATAACGCCGTCCACAAAGTTGTGGACGGCGTCCCCTATCAAGAGTAGCGGACCGGAGGTCTCGCGGACCTCGCATTCTTCATTATGGCAGTGATGCCAGAGTATGAGCTTCTCAAGCACAAAGAAAAGCAGAACCCCCGCGAGGACGAACTGAAGGACGGTTGCGGCCTCCAGGCGGTCGATGGCGTTCGGGATGAGCCCCAGGAAGGCCGCGCCAAGGAGCGTCCCCGAAGCGTAGCTTATAAGGCCGGGTATCAGGGAAGCGCGCGTCCTTTCAGGGAAGAGGAGGAAAACACCAGCAAAAGCTATGGCGCCCACGCTCCCAAGAAGGCTAAATGCCGTTATCAGGGCTAAAAGCATTCTGCTCCAGAAGTTCCTCGATTTTTTTTGAAGTGGTCATCCGTACCTCGACCTCGGCATCAGAAAAGACATGTTCAGGGCCTTTGCCAGAGAACTCCTCCATCGTATAGAGCACGTCGACGCCCTTTTCAACAAGCAGCTCGGCCAATTTGATGCCCTTCCCTTTTTCCAGTCCTGCAAAGGGGTTTTCGACCGACGACCTCTTTTGATATCACCTTGCCGTCCCCATCCTTGTCCCAGAGAATAACGAACGGGGCGTTCCCGAAGTGTGGCGAGACGGCGCCATCCCTGCCAGAAAGAGTAGCGGCGCACCGTACGAAGTCTTTTTTCACAGGCTCATAATGTATGCTGACTTCCTCTATGAAAGGGACTTCGTTCCTTACGGCCTTTTCAATGGCGTCCGCGGACCTGTGGGCCTCTTTAAGCCTTCTCGCCGAAAGCCTGAGGTCCATGTGGACGAAGATGAAACTCCCGGAGTTCCTGGCGTTCAAAGAACGCACCTCCCGGACCTCAGCGAAGCGCTCTACGGTCTTTCTTATCTTATCCAGCGTCCCGGCGTCGACCGAAGCGTCGAGGAGGCTTTTCATGGAGTCCTTGAGAATCCTGTACCCTATCCTGAGCACCAGAAAAATTACGATGATTGACGCTACCCTGTCCGCATAGGGAGTATATCTGGAAGCGGCAAGCCCGGCGATAACGACGCCGATGGAGAGGATATCCGTAAGCCAGTGCTCTGCGTCAGCAAGGAGGGATGGTGAGTTCAGCTCCCGAGCCCTCTTCTTTTCATACCTTGTAAAAAGGTACACCGGCACTGCCATTAAAAAAAGGGCGGTTATCGAGAGGCCAATGTTCGAGAGGCTTCTGTGTTCCCCGAGAACGGCCTCTTTCGCTATCTCGTATGCCATCAGGAAAATGAAAAGAGCGGTTACGACGGCGGCGATATTTTCCGCCTTGTACAGCCCCCAGGGAAATGACGGGGATTTCACCCTTGAGAGCTTTATGCCTGTCCAGACTGAAAGGCTGGCGACGACATCAGTGAGGCTGTGTACCGCTTCCGAGAGCACGGCGGCGCTGCCGGAATAAAAAGCTATGAGGGCCTTCGCGGCCGCGAGAGCGACATTGACGAAGACCGAACAGGCGGCTACCTTTCCGCCGTCATCCGTCTGGGCAGCTTTTTTCCCGGCGCTCTTGTCCACCTGACTCCTTTTTCTTCTCAAGCCTCAGAAAAACAAACCCGGCCCCTTCCACATGGCGATACCTGGGCTCCTCGAGACTTGCCGGTCCCGTGGGATTTTGAAAAAGAGTGCTCATCATTTGTGTGACACAAAGGCCGGCCGCCTTTGCGAAACTCTCAACATCAGAGAGGGTGTAAAATCTCGCGTCCCTGTAAAGCAGGCTCCCTTCTGTTCTCTTTTTTTCATAAAGCAAACCCCAGTTCGAGCCTCTTGGGATAAAGCCGGCTACGATGATTCCGCCCGGGGCCAGGACTCTTGCGACTTCACACAGAACGGCCAACGGGTCTCTGACAAAACAGAGCGTGGCGATTATCAGGACCGTCTTGAAAACATTATCCCTGAAGGGGAGAGATTCTCCGACTCCGCTTACGCATCTTATCCCCCTTTTCCGGGCGAGCTTAAGGGCACTGAAGGCAGGGTCCAAGCCGAACGCCCCGGGAAAACGCATGGCGAACCTTCCCGTGCCAGTGCCTATTTCAAGCAAAGGCAGAGCGCCTTCCGGTACGAGAGATTCAAGACACTTAAGCTCGCTCTCATAAAGAGGCTTGCCCTGGCCTGAGTCATACCAGGCGTCGTACTCCTCAGCCTTAAGGTCAAAAGCGCTTGCTTTGCTCATCATTCTGATTTTCTCAAGTTCAGCAGGCCTTCCCTCGCCTGCCTGTTCCGGGCCGGTGAAAAACGGATGTATTTATAAAGTATATTACAAAGACTGTTTTTTTGGGATTCGCAATCGTTAAGCAGGTTTTTCATTAAATTTTTCCTGTGTCCTTGTACTTACGATAATTGACAAAACAGTTCTTTGGATTAAATTCAGTAATATAAGGCAATCTCAAAGAGGAGGGGAAACAGATGCCAAAGCCAATCAAATCCTGCGCTGACATGCCGAAGATAAAAGGTTGTGAAGTAACCGAGTGCGCGTACAATATTGAAAAAAATTGTCATGCAATAGCAATAACCGTGGGAAACAGTCAGGCCGCCAGGTGCGACACTTTCTACAAGCACAGCAAGGGAGGAATAAAGGGGCTCAACGGAGGAGTAGGCGCCTGCAAGATGGATTCATGCAAGTTCAATACTGACCTGGAGTGCTTTGCGGCCCAGGGCATCAATGTGTCGATAAACAGCGGCGAAGCTATTTGCGCGACTTTTTCACCGAGATAGGGACTGTTTAACTGAATTGCAGATTGACTCAGAGCAAGCGGGTGTACGCAAGTAGCGCCATAAGGCTCACCCGCTTGCTCTTAAGCAGACGGTGGGCTAAGGGTGGCGCTCTTTTTCATAGGCGATAGCCTCGGCCTTGTTCTTGTGTATTGTACCATGCGGATGCTCCGGCGGTGAGCAGATAGAGTAGAGCTTCAAAGGCGCGTACTTCGAACTATTGATGATGTTATGCTCCACCCCGGCGGGAATGACGACAGCAGAGCCGTCTTCAAGTTCGTGCTCCACGCCACCCAGAACGGCTTTGCCTTCTCCCGCCTCTACCCGGATTAATTATTAATAAAGACAAGTTCAACTTTGGCGGCTAATGCTCGTCCACCCGATTTTTCTTGAAATTTCAAAAAGTTTCTTATAAATTCATCATAATTGTCACCAAACTGGCCACAAAAAGAAGTGGCCAGACTAAATTTCCTTGAAAAGAGACTATGTCTTACTTCGAATTGCGACCGCTCAACGACAGCGACAGAAGCGAATACGCTGACCTGGTCCACAGTTCCTTCAACGCATGGTATTGGAAAAAAGGCTGGGGTGCTGATTACTTCAGGTGCCAGCCGGGGGACGCAGCTGTCTTCTACGACATCTACAACGACCTGACCCCTGCGTGCAGCGTAGCGGCTATTAACAAAAAAACTGGCCGGCTGATGGGCGCGTGCTTTTATCATCCAAGGGAGCACCATGTCAGCCTCGGCATAATGAGCGTCCATCCGAGCTATTGCGGCAAGGGCGTAGGAAAGGCCCTCGTGAACCATATAGTGGATTTCACCGAGAGCAAGGGATACAAGTCGCTCCGGCTGGTCGGAAGCGCCATCAACATGGACTCGTTCTCGCTTTACAACAAGGCTGGCTTCGCGCCGGTGAAAGCATACCACGACATGGTCGTTCAGGTCCCTGGCAACGGCATAGACGGTAATGCCGCCGGCAGGGAAAGAGTTAGAGACGCCCGGGTCGAAGACGCACGGTCAATGGGAGAGCTCGAGTTTGAGATTAGCGGCATAAAGCGCCTTCAGGACTATCTGTTCGCCATAGAAAACAGGCGCGGCCTCTTTCAGGCCAAGGTCATTGAAAACGAACAAGGGGGCTTGGACGGCTTCATGCTATCGATCAAGCATCCGGCCCTTAACATGATAGGCCCAGGGGTCGCCAGGACAGAGGAAGACGCAGCGGCCCTCATATGCGCTTCCCTCAAAAAGTACAAGGGCGAAGCAGTCCTTTCGGTCATACCAATGGACTGCTGCAGGCTTGTCAGGCAGATGTACGACTGGAAGGCCAGGAATGTGGAAACGCACCTTTTCCAGGTCCGCGGGGAGTTCAAACCCTTCAACGGGGTCAGTATCCCGAGCTTTTTGCCTGAAACAGGATAAACGGTGCTGTCCAGAGCTGACAGTTCAGAAAAGTGACCTCAAGGAAAAAAGGAGCGCGCGCATCACCCTCCGTCGTATTCTTGCATATAATCCACTTCAATTTTGAATTTTATTGCGGCAAAAAACAACTGTGCCGCCGCACGGCAGAACAATGTCTCAGCCCTCTTAATTACTGCATCCTGCCCTCTATTAAAATTCTCCGCCATAAACGATGGAAAATTTATCCGTTCAGACAGAAAAGCCAAAACTGTAAACCGGGCAGCCTCGTCCCTATCCGCTTAAGTTCCCATCATAAAAGCCGAAGAGAAATACATATTCATAATATAACTACATAAAAAAACTGATATCTTTAAACTACTGCATGACTTTTACACTGTCTTGCAGAGTAGGGATACGATTTCATGGCAAATTCCGGAATAAAACGGTTTACATGGACAGCCTTCGCGGTCACGCTCGTGGTTGTGGCCCTGGGAGAGATAATTTCCATGCACCTCGTCCACACCTTCTTCCCCGGTGTCCAGGGCGTCTATCAATACCTGATAGACGCCGTTATACTTTCAGCGATAGCGTCCCCGTTCCTTCTTTTCCTTATCAGGCCGCTCCTGCCAAAGCATGTCAACGCCTACAACAGAAGCGCCTCCGAGACCAGGGAGCGCTACAGGCAGCTTAAGGCCGAGATAGATGAGCGAAGGCGCGTCGAGAAGGCCCTCGCGGAGAGCGAAGCGCGCAAGCGTATGACGCTGCTTACGGCTTTTGACGGAATAATACTCATAGACAGCCGCAATCGCATACTGGAATGCAACCCGAGCGTCGAAAGGATGTTCGGGTACCGCGAAGGCGAGCTTGCAGGGGCTGAGATTACCAGCCTTATTCCAGAGCGTTACAAGGAAGCACATCGCGCCGGCGTCAAAAGGTTCCTTGACTCCGGGACAAGCGTAATCCAGAAAAAAGTCATTGATATCGAAGGCCTCCGGAAAAACGGAGAGATATTCCCGATTGAACTGGCTATCGACCACTTCACCGTTGACGGAGAGACTTACTTCACCGGCACAATAAGGGATATAACAGAACGAAGATCAACGGAACTGGCCCTTAAGAAACTCTCTGTCGCGGTTGAACAAAGCCCGGCATCCATTGTCATAACGGACACGACAGGGGCGATCGAATATGTGAACCCGAAGTTCACCGAGGTTACCGGCTACGGCGCCGAGGAGGTCCTGGGCAAGAACCCCCGAGTGCTGAAATCAGATCACTTCAAACCTGAAAAGTACGAAGAACTCTGGAAGACCATCCTTTCGGGACGCACATGGCAGGGGGAGTTTCTCAATAAGAAAAAAAACGGGGAACTCTTCTGGGAAAGCGCCTCCATCTCGCCCATCCTGGGCGAGATGGGAGAAATAACGCATTTCATAGGAGTCAAGGAAGACATCACCGGGCGCAAGAAGACCGAGCTCATGGCCACGCGCTTCGGCCGCATACTCGAAGATTCGGTCAATGAAATATACATGTTCGACGCCGAGACGCTCAAGTTCGTGCTTGTGAACTCCGGAGCCAGAGGCAACACCGGCTATTCGATGGATGAACTCCGGGAGATGACGCCGGTGAACCTCAAGCCAGATTTTACGGAAGAGTCCTTCAGGAAACTCGTAGCACCGCTAATTGACGGTACGGAGAGCCAGATACAGTTCACGACAGTCCACAGGCGCAAGGACGGGACACTCTACGATGTGGAGCTGCATCTGCAGGCGTCCATAGCGGACACCTCGATAGTCTTCGTGTCCATCGGGTTGGACATAACCGAGCAGAACCGGACAGCGGCTATTCTGAAGGAGAGCCGCCAGAGCCTGGCGGAAGCGCAGAGGATCGCCGGGCTCGGCAACTGGGACTGGAACATAGTCACTGACGAGTTGCGCTGGTCGGACGAGATATACAGGATATTCGGGCTCGATCCCCAGGAGTTCGGCGCGACATACGACTTCTTTCTGGGCATGGTGCATCCGGACGACAGGGAGCTCGTGGACAGGTCGGTAAACGAGGCGCTCCGTAACAGGCAGCCGTACTCGATAGACCACCGGATCGTATTGCCGGATTTTTCGACCAGGCTCATACACGAAGCAGGCGAGGTATTCTTTGACCCGGACGGCAGCCCCGTCCGCATGGTCGGCACAGTCCAGGACATCACCGAGCGCAAGCTCACGGAGGAGCGGACAACGAGGGCCTACCAGCAGCAGGGGATCCTCAAGGAAATCCTCCAGCTGTCGCTTGACGGCATTCCGCTTTTGGAGCTGCTTGACCGCACTATTGAAAAAATCCTTTCCATTGAATGGCTGCCCATAAAGCGCAGAGGCGCGATTTTTCTTTCCGACGGACAGACCCTCATCATGAAAAGCCACCGCGGCTTCAGCAGGGAGATACTCGCCTCATGCGCCAGAGTCCCGCACGGTAAGTGCATCTGCGGCCTGGCGGCTGAAAGCGGCTATATTCAATTCGCCGCCCGAGTGGATGACCGGCACACGATCAGGTACGAAGGCATGCTGCCCCACGGACATTACTGTGTCCCGATAAAATCAGGGCTGAAGATCCTGGGGGTTATAAACCTTTATGTCGACGAGGAGCATGCCAGGGACAAAAGGCAGGAAGAATTCCTGGAAGCGATCGCGAATACCCTGGCCGGCATAATCGAGCGCCTCAGGGCCGAAGAGGCCCTGCGCCACGCAAAGTCAGCTGCTGAAGAGGCGAACAAACAGCTTGAGAGGGCAGCCGAATGCGCGAGCAAGATGGCTATAGAAGCTGAAGCGGCCAACAACGCGAAGGGGCAGTTCCTGGCGAACATGAGCCATGAGATACGCACGCCCATGAACGGCGTCATAGGCCTGAGCGGCCTTCTGCTCGACACTTCCCTCGACCCCGAGCAGATGGAGTACGCGACGATGATAAAAAACAGCGCCGACGCGCTCATGACGATAATCAACGACATCCTTGATTTTTCAAAAATAGAAGCCGGCAGGCTTGAAATTGAGATTACCGATTTCGACCTCGAGGCCATGGTCGAGGAAACCTGCGACATCCTGGCGATGCAGACGCATAAAAAAGGACTCGAGTTCACCTGTTTCATCGCCCCTGAAGTGCCTTCGCTCATAAAGGGCGATCCGGGCAGGCTCCGGCAGATCATCACCAATCTCGTCGGGAACGCGGTCAAGTTCACGCAAAAAGGGACAATAGCGGTAAAGGTCGGGCTTGAGCAGAAGATGAACGACTGGGCGCTGGTGCGCTTTGAAATCATGGACAATGGCATAGGCATCCCTGAAGACAAGATCGGGACGCTGTTCGAAGCTTTCTCACAGGTAGACTCGTCCACGACCAGAAAATACGGCGGCACTGGTCTCGGGCTCGCCATATCCAAACGGCTGGCGGAGATGATGGGCGGCGAAGTCGGTGTAGAAAGCGAGTACGGCAAGGGGTCCAACTTCTGGTTTACCGCTGTTTTCGGTCTACAGAACGGCGCCGGCGCGCAGGCCCGCGACAAGGAAACCGCTCTTTCAGGGCTTCGCATTCTGGTTGCTGACGCCAGCGCGTCAAACAGGGACCTTATTATCCGGATGCTGCGCGGATGGGGCTCTGACTGCCACGACGCTGCCGACGCCCAGACAGCCCTGCTTGAACTGGGAAACGCGGCAATTTCCGGCCGCGGGTATGACGCCGTCATACTTGACAAGGCAATTCCAGGCCCGGGCGGAGAGCAAACGGCGATCGATATAAAAAATAACCCGGCCCTGGCGGGAACAAGAATAATCATGATGACCCCCCTCAACGATCAGGGGTACATAACGCGTCTCAAGGGCATTGGCATCTCGTGTTATGTCTCGAAACCGGTGAAAAAACGGCAGTTGTTTAATTGCCTGATGAAAGGCTGGACAAGCGAAATGAATAACGAAAACACTGCCAAGATAAATTGCGAGAAGGACCCCATACGCTGCAGGGGCAAAATCCTTCTTGCCGAGGACAACCCAACTAACCAGAAAGTAGCCTTGGCCATGCTCAAGAAACTCGGCCTGCACGCAGAAACGGCCGCAAACGGCCTTGAGGCCTTGTCTGCCCTCGCTTCGAGACAATATGATCTTGTGCTCATGGACTGTCAGATGCCTGAGCTGGACGGGTATGAAACGACTCGCAGGATAAGAGAGCCCGGCACGCCAGTTCTGAATAGCAGCATACCTGTCATCGCCATGACAGCCAACGCCATGCAGGGCGACCGGGAAGTCTGCATCAAGGCCGGAATGAACGACTACATATCAAAACCGATAGACCCCGGGACACTCTCATCGGTCATTGAAAAATGGCTGCGCCCGAAAAATACGCAGCCCGAAATTAAAGCAGCTCTGCCATCCGCTGACGGCGGCATTTTTGACAAGGAAGGTTTCCTCGGCAGGCTCATGGGCGATGAAGCGCTTGCAGTAGAAATACTGCAAAGCTTCCTCGATGACCTGCCGGGCCAGATAGCCCGTCTGAATAGCGCCGTGGAAAATGCCGATACGGAATCAGTGCGAAGGCTCGCGCATACGATAAAAGGCGCGGCCGGAAATACCGGGGCCCTGGCCCTGGAGAATACGGCCAGAATGATAGAGGAAGCGGCCGAAACTGGCGACATGGGAGCGGCATCATCAATGCTGCCGGCAATTGAGGGCTGTCTTTCCAAATTAACAGAGCGGCTGGGCATATGCTGGCCGTCGATGTCAACGAACAACGGAGGGAACTTATGAAAGCGCTTATCGTAGAAGACGACTTCACAAGCAGACTGCTTCTGCAAAGAATACTGTCTCCTCACGGCGAAGTCCATCTCGCTGTTGACGGTGAAGAAGCGGTCACGGCGTTCAAGTCGGCACTGGAGGGCGGGCAGCCTTACGATCTCGTCTGTCTGGATATAATGATGCCGAAGAAGGACGGACAGGCCGCACTCAGGGAGATGCGCGAGATCGAGGCGCAAAGAGGGATACTCGGCCTTGACGGGGCAAAGGTTATAATGGTTACCGCCTTGAGCGATTCAAAAAACATCATTGAGTCCTTCGCTTCCCAGTGCGAATCATTCATCGTAAAGCCTCTTGACAGGAGCAAGCTCTTGAAGGAGCTGCGCTCGCTGAAGCTCCTTGGGGAGAAGGCGTCATGAAAGTACTGATTGCCGAAGACGACCCCATCTCACGGCGCATCCTCGAGGCGATGCTTGTCAAATGGGGCTACTGCGTAGTCACGGCTGAAGACGGAGAACAGGCCCTGGAGGCGCTTATGGCGCAAGGCGCCCCTCCTATCGCGATCCTCGACAGGCTCATGCCCGGGATCGACGGCGCGAATGTCTGCCGCAAGGTCCGCGAAAAGGAGAACGGGACAGAAAAGTATACATATCTGATCCTGCTTACCATAAAGGGCTCGAAAGAAGATATAGTATCAGGCATGGAGGCCGGAGCGGACGACTACATCGCAAAACCCTATGACGAACAGGAACTCAGGGTCAGACTTTCCGCCGGGCGGCGCATAATAGATTTGCATAAAGAACTGACAACGGCAAAAAACCACCTCCTGGAACAGTCAAGGACAGACCCGCTGACCGGGATACTCAACAGGAGGGCGGTACTTTCCGAACTTCACGCACAGATGGCCCGGCACCACGGCGAGAGCGGCAGGCTGAGCGTCGCCCTGCTCGACATAGACCACTTCAAGAACATAAATGACACTTACGGCCACGCGGCAGGAGACTCTGTCCTCAAAGAGTGCGTACTGCAAATCGAGTCGGCCCTGAGGTGTGACAGGTTCGGCAGAGTCGGGGGAGAGGAGTTTCTTATCGTGCTGCCCAGGGCAGATGAAAGCAATCTGCAGGCCATATGCGGCAGGATTCTGTCCATGATCAACTCGAACGCGATAATTTTCAATGGAATCTCCATCCGCATAACCGCAAGCATAGGCGCGGCCGCATGGGATGGAATAGAGAGCATGGACATCCTGCTGGCGCGCGCCGACAAGGCGTTGTACCTGGCAAAAAACAGCGGCAGGAACTGCATGAAAATCTCAATTCCTGCAGAATGTGCAGTCATGGCTGAATATTGAGCGCCAAATCATACTCAGTCGTTTTTTAGCATAATTTGCGTGTTTTGAATCAAGCCGATACAATAAGGAACACCGTTTTTAACAAAGCCATACCATTATATTCATATAATGGACCATAAAAGAAAAAGCTTAAACACCCGATGAACGCCAGACATCCTGTCTAGAATAATTTTAACATAGTCATAAGATTTAACTTGTAATCCTTATAAAGACTTGTTATTTAAAATGGCAAATGTTGCATGAGTGAGTTCTAGGGAGGCTCCACGACAGGAAGTCAGCCATTTAATCAAGCTTTGGGAATACGCGTGAGATAGGTAAAACAAGAACAGGGTATTTAAGAACTACTGAGTCGGATTTTGCCGATTGTGCGGCCATGATTAAGCCTCTCTTGCCCTTCCAATCCTGTCAAGCCATGGGTCTTCAAACGCCCTCTGTCTTCCGTTAGTTCCGAGTGAGATACTCCCTTTTTGCCAAAGTTGCTTTTCCGGCACAAAGGCTGTGTGCGTTCGGGCTGAAAACACCTTTGCCGTCGCGATGCCATCAATAACTCAGATGACCATTTGTCATCTTTGACGACTTTTATTTTTTATGCGGTTATTCAACATTCATTTCATAACAGGTGGGTTTCAAGTGAGCATATTCGACAAGACAAAGGGCGAACCAGGCGGAGTCGAGTTCCGAAAGGCCGCCGAAGAGAAGTACGGAACAGTAGTGCGCACTGCCATGGACGGTTTCTGGCTGATTGACGCGAGCGGGCGTATCATCGACACCAACGACGCCTACTGCCGCATGACCGGTCACAGCAGGGAAGAGCTCAATGGCATGCATATATCCGGCATAGAGGCAAAGGAGTCGAACGAGGAAGTCGCCGCCCACATGCTTAAAGTAATGAAGCTCGGCAGCGACAGGTTCGAGACCTGCCACAGGTGCAAGCACGGCAGGATAATAGACCTGGAAGTAAACGCCAACTACCTTGATATCGACGGAGGGCAATTTTTCGCGTTCTTCAAGGATATAACAGAGCTGAAGATAAACGACGCAAAGCTCAGGGTATTGTCCAGCGTGGTTGAGCAAAGCCCCACGGCTGCGTTGATAACGAACGCGGACGGCGTGATCGAGTACGCCAATCCTCAATTCGAGACGGCATGCGGGTATTCATTATCGGAGCTCACAGGGAAAAAACCAAATATCCTGAAATCCGGCGTCCATCCCCCGGAGTTCTATAAAGACCTGTGGTCAACCGTTGCTTCTGGCAGACCGTGGCGGGGCGACATCTGCAACAGGAAAAAAAATGGAGAACTTTATTGGGAGCTTCGGAGCATCTCTCCGATAAAGAACAGCTCCGGCGAGATCACGCATTATGTGGCCGTCCAGATAGAGGACATAGAGCGGAAAAAAGCTGAGGAAGCGCTGAAAGCAAGCGAGCTTCGATACCGCATGCTCCATCTTACATCATTTGACGGAATAATAATGTCGGACTCTTCCGGTAAAATAACCGAGTGCAGCATCAGCGCCGAGCAGATATTCGGATATGGCCCGGGCGGGATGCAGGGGCTTGAACTGGCGGCGCTGATGCCAGACAACCTCCGTTTGGACTACCTGACCGGCTTCAGGAATTTTGTGCTGACTGGAGAAAGAAAGGTTCACAATGCCTTGATCGAGACAGAGGGCATCAGAAAAAACGGAGAGGTATTCCCCGTTGAACTCAGCATCAACAGCCTTTACATAAACGGGAAACTGTTTATCACCGGCTCCGTAAGGGACATAACGGAGCGGAAAAAAATCGAAGAGAAACTCCGCGGAAGCGAAGAGAGGCTCGCCGAGGCCCAGAGACTAGCGCACCTTGGCAACTGGGAATGGGACATAGCGGCAAACGAGCTGTGGTGGTCTGACGAGATATACAGAATATTCGGTCTCAATCGCCAGGAATTCGGCGCGACCTATGAGGCTTTCCTTAACTCGGTTCACCCTGAGGACCGGGAGGCCGTACGCAAGTCCGTGAACGAGGCCCTCCATAACAAGGCGCCTTACAAGATACTGCACCGCATCGTGCTGCCTGGCGGAGATGTGCGAATAGTCCATGAACGGGCCGAGGTGCTCCTCGACGCCAATGGAAAGCCACTCAGGATGAGAGGGACCGTCCAGGACATAACGGAATGCAAGTTAATGGAAGAGGAGATCCATAAGGCGCAGAAGCTCGAATCATTAGGCGTTCTCGCGGGCGGCATAGCCCATGATTTCAACAATATACTGACCGGGATCGTCGGGAATGTCTTTCTGATGAAAAAAGCCTGTGCTCCTGACAACGCTATCGCCGAGCGGCTCGGAATGATAGATAGCGCCATAAACAGGGCAAAGGGCCTTACTCACAAACTACTTACATTCTCGAGCGGAGGGGCCCCTGTAAAGCAGACAATTGACCTGGCCCGCCTGGCGACTGATACCGCCAGGCTTGTATTCAGCGGATCCCGCGTCAAATTCGACATAAATGCCGATGAGGGCCTGTGGGCTGTCGAAGCTGATGAAGGACAGATCGACCAGGTATTGCAGAATATCTATATGAACGCTCTTCAGGCAATCCCTGAAGCCGGGAATGTCAGCATCAGCATCGAAAACAGCGCTTGTCCGAAACAACTGCCGGATTCAACCGGCAGCTATGTCAAAATAATCATTTCAGATAACGGACCCGGCATACCGAACAAGCATATTTCCAAGATATTCGACCCATTCTTCACGACAAAACCGGGAGGCAACGGCCTTGGCCTGTCAATCTGTTTTTCAATAGTCAAACGGCATTCAGGTTTCATAAAGGTCGAATCGAGCGTCAATAATGGCACTGATTTCTTTCTGTACTTGCCAGCCCTGGAAACTGCTCCATCGACAACAGGAGAAACCCTGGTTATTCCCAAAAGCCTTGCAGAAAGGCGCTCGAGGATACTTGTAATGGATGACGAAGAGATGGTCAGGAACATTGCGGGAGAGATATTGACCGACCTCGGATATAAAGTAATCCTTGCCTCCGAAGGAGAAGAGGCCTTAAACCTTTACAGGCAGGCAATGGATGCAGAAAAGCCGATAGATCTTGTCATATTGGACTTGACCGTTCAAGGCGGGATGGGCGGCAAGGAGGCTGTCAGTCTACTCCTTTCCATGGATCCGGAAGCGAAGGCTATAGTCTCCAGCGGGTACTGCAACTCCCCGGTAATGGCAAATTACAAAAAGTACGGTTTCAAGGGAGTGCTGCAAAAACCATACAACTTAACGGAATTCAGTACCGCGGTCAGGAAGGCGCTCGGCGAGTCCTGAAGTATCGCAAATAATTCAATTTAAATGCGCAGGGCCAGGGACATAAACAAGCCTGTCCCTGCGTTTTTTATGATGCTGTTCCGACCGGCAGCCAGGTGCTCTTTTTATTATGGCGAAGAATCTCAATTCATCAGCGGGCATTTTTATCTCAAGGCCATCCCTCAGGCCAATCATGTGATCAAGTCGGCAGTTTTTCAGGAAGATGCTCGCGCTGCCTGTCCCGAAAGAGAAATTTGTCCAGCCCGTACTTTTCGAGCTGTCTGCTCACGGTGCGCATGGACACGCCCATCAACTCGGCCACCTTGTTTATGTGCCCGTTTTCCTGCTTCATGTACTGGACCAGGTAGGTTTTTTCAAGCTCCTGCTCGACGGTCTCCTTTGCCTTGAGATAGGGCAGTTTCGCCGGGTAATCCCCAAAAAGACTGCCCTGTTTTCTGGCGGCGTCGAGCCGCGATATGCGCTCTACCCACCTGCGCGGGTTTGTCAGTACCGTCCTCTCCACCGCGTTTTTCAGCTCCCGCACATTTCCCGGCCAATAATGTTCGAGGAGCTGCTCTATCGCGGATGGCGCAAAGCCCTCAATGATCTTTTCGTGGTGCCTGTTGAAGTGTTCGAGGAAATGGGTTGCCAGCGCTACGATATCCTCGGGCCGCTCCCTGAGGGGCGGCAGGTCTATCTGCACCACATTGAGCCTGTAGTATAGGTCCTCCCTGAACCTGCCTTCCCTTACCATCTTTTCCAGGTTCCTGTTCGTGGCTGCTATTACCCTGGCGTTGAGCTTTATGGATTTCAGCCCGCCCACCCTCTCGAACTCCCTTTCCTGCAGCACCCGCAGCAGCTTTACCTGTATCTCGGGGGGCATGTCGCCGACCTCGTCCAGAAAAATAGTACCTGAGGCCACGGACTCGAACTTGCCGGTCTTGGCCGCATACGCCCCTGTAAAAGAGCCCTTCTCATGGCCAAACAACTCGGACTCGAGGAGCGCGGCCTGCATGGCTGTGCAGCTTATCGCTACAAAGGGGTCGTCCTTCCTCCCGCTCGAATTGTGGATGGCCCTGGCAACGAGTTCCTTGCCAGTGCCGGTCTCGCCTCTTACGAGCACGGTCGCGTCGGTCGATGCCACGGCCCCGACGAGCTCATATACCTCGACCATCTTCTTGCTGCCGCCCACTATCGAATGGAAAGAGTTGAGCCCTTCCAGCTTTTTTCTGAGGCTTGCAACCTCGTCTGCCAGTTCGGCCTTTTCCAGCACCTTCTTTATCCTTATCACAAGCTCTTTTATGCTTATGGGCTTGCACAGGAAATCGCTCGCCCCGGCCTTCATGACGCCTACGGCGGTGTCTATGTCTCCGTGACCCGTAAGCACGATGACCGGGACCGGCCTGCGCTGTTTCTGTGCCGATTCAAGTATCCCCATGCCGTCGACCCCCGGCATCATTAGGTCGGTCAGGATCAGGTCTACATCCTGCACGGCCTCAAGCGTCTTTATGGCGTGGATGCCGCTCGTGAAAGCGGCCGCCGTATAGCCATGCCCTTCCAGCATTGAGGCTATCTCGAGCACTGCTTTCTCGTCGTCATCAATGACCATGACCTTTTTCATATTCACCACCCGCCAATGCCTATAATAATGCTTTTCGGCGCAAAGGTGTAAACCTTTAGTACTAATCAATGTCACGCATCCTCAACCCAAGGGACTACACCTATGGTCACTGAGGGCGCCTCGCATTGAAGTTCCCCGCAGCAAGCGCGGGAGCTTACTATGCGCTCAAGCTTTTGATTTTCAAAAGGAAATGCCCTGCACTGACGGCAGGGGCAGAAAACGGTTTTTTTGAAGCGGGGGCGATGGGGAATTATCTAATTGCGCGGGATTATGTACGCGAGGTCTTTAAGCGAAAAGGGCTTTTCAAGGAAACGGCACCCGCAGAGACTGAGAAAAGGCCATATCTCCTCGGAACTGGCATCGCCGGTCAGGAATACTATCCTGGTGGTGAGATGAGGCCTGTACTTTTTTATGAGTCCGTACAATTCCATCCCGCTGATCACGGGGAGCAGGATATCGAGCAATATGATATCAAAATCATTATCCATTATCTTCGCGAAGGCTTCCGTGCCGCTGCCAGCGGTGTCGAGCCTGCCCGCCAGGCACCGCAGCGCCTCGCTGAGCACATCCACCACAATTTCCGCGTTGTCCGCCACCAGCACGGACTTCCCGGAAAACCTCTTGCGCATGGCGTCCGTCAACCCGCCATCTCCAGTTCGTAGCGGCACATTACGGAAAGGAGCTCGTCTCCGGTGAACGGCTTTGACAGGCAGGCGCACCCTGTAAGCTTTATGAACGCGCTGGTCGCCTCGTTCTCCGTGTCTCCGGTAAGGAACAGTATCTTTTCCGCGAGATAGGGCTTAACCGCCTTTATCCGGCTGTAAAGCTCCATCCCGTTCATGCCAGGCATCCTGATGTCCATGAGTACGAAATCGTACTCGTTATCCATTATGGTATCAAGGGCCTCCTGCCCGTCGCTGTACGCATCAACCGAGCCCACGACCCGGCCAAGGACCTCTTGAAGGCTCTTAAGGACCGCCTCCTCGTCGTCTATTATTATCACCGACTTATCAGCGAGGGCCTTGAAGTCCTCAAACGCGGGCGCGGCGTTGCAGGCTCCGGCTGCCGGAATATTCAGCCCGGGCAGCCGGATCGTGAAAAGAGTGCCCGAGGAGAGCGAGCTCGCGACCGTTATGCTGCCGCCCATTCCCTCGATTATTCTCCTGCTGACGCTCAGGCCAAGGCCTGTGCCCTTGCCGACCTCCTTGGTCGTGAAAAAGGGATCGAATATCCTGTCTATGACCGATTCCGGGATCCCCGGGCCGTCGTCGCGCACATCCATGACGATGTCGCCTTTATCTTCCACCTTCGTCCTTATCCGCACGACAGACCCCTTGCCCGCCTCCTCGATCGCGTCCTTGGCGTTCTGGAGCAGGTTTATCATGACCTGGTGGAAGAGGTTCCCGTTGCATCTGACAAGAGCCTGCTCCTCAGCGAGGTCGAACTCTAATTTCACATTGGCTAACCTCAGCTGATGCTTCAGTATGTCAGCCATCTTGCCTACGACCTTGTTTATATCAACCGACTCGAGTTCGGTCGTCTGCTCGCGGGCGAATATAAGGAGGTCCCTGACTATCCCCTTTATCCTGAGTATGCTGTCGCGCAGCTGGACCAGCCGCTTGCCCCCTGCCGGGGTCACGCCGTCCTCGAGGAGCTCCACATTGATCAGCATCGCCTGCAAAGGGTTGTTGACCTCGTGGGCTATGCCAGCCGCCATTTCACCGAGGGCGGCCAGCTTGCTGGACAGCATCACCCTTTTCTGGACCATTCTATCCTCGGTCACATCCTTGGCCGTAATGACGAAGCCACCTTCGTCGAATCCGCCCGTTTCAAGAGAGCTTGCCGAAATCTGTATTATCCTGCCAAAGCGATCCCGTATTTCCTCTGAATGAACCCTGCCGTCCAGTCCGGGCCCGAGCCCCTTTATCCTGTCCAGCACCTTCGGGAACTCGCACCCGTTGCCGTCATGGCAGCCGACCGGCTCAAACTCCTTTTTAGCGCACTGCATGCCCTTGGAGCAGTAGCCCGCAATGAGATCAAGGCCCTTCTTGTTTACGCAGGCCGTGTTGCCGTGCCTGTCTATCAGGTAGACGCCCTCAGACATGCTCGACAGTATCTGGGAAAGCTTTTTACCCTCATCCGAGATGTGCGACAGCAGCTTTTCGATGACCGTATTGGCGTGACGGACCATCGCGTTGAACACCTTCGAGCCGAGTACCGGGTCCACCTCGCTCGAAAAGGAAACCAGGGAGACGATGCCCACTGGCTCGCCATTGCAGATTATCGGAAGGTTGATGAAATGCCTCGGGTCCTCCGATGACCTGCTCGAGGCCTCGCCTATGACGCTGACATCGAGCGTGCCTATGCCTTCAAGGTCGCGGCAATAGTTCCCTGCCATGGAAAGGAGCCGCGCAGTCACCTGCTGCGCCTCCTTTGGGCCGAGCTCTCCGGCGGCGGAGTATATCCTGCCCGCCACAACCCCGTTCGAGCTTATGACATAGGCACCGGTGTCGAACTCGACCGCTGTCCTCAGTATCCTGAAGAACATGTCCATGAGAGTGGGGATGTCAAAAATCCCGGCCGTGGAGTTGGTGAAATCGTACAGCACCGAGAGGTGCACATCCCTTGACTCGATCTTGTTCAGGACCGTCTTGTGAAGGCTGTTGAACCTGTTGGCGAGAAAGCCTATCTCGTCGTTAGCATTATGCACGAAGGGGTCCTTCCTTATCCCCTTTTCGAGCTCGCTTATGTGTATCTCGAGTTTTTTAAGAGGGAGGATGACCACCTTGCTGAGGATAATCATCAGGGAGACAAAGGCCAGCAGGGCTACCCCCCAGACCGACGGGTTGGTTAAAAGACCGTAAAGCTGGGTCGAGCCTTCTTCAAGGTATTCGTGAAGGAATATGTGACCCAGTATTGGCAGCATTAAAAATATCGCAACCGGGACGGCTATCTTCAGTCCCACTATGCTGCAGCAATACCTCGAACCCCTGCTCAAAAAAGTTGGAAGCTTTTCAACGACGGTCACCGGAAGGCCCTCCTGACAATGATGGTAGCTTTTGTATTGCAAATATCCTGCCAACTGGCGCGGCCACCGTGCGGCACTCTGCAGGAGATAGAGTGCATCTTAAAAAACGAGAAAAAACCGGCTGATGTTTTACAGGGTTAAAAAAACGGCTGCTGCAAATGGAATAAAAAAGCGGGAGGCCTCAAGCGCAAAGCGGACAAGCCTGTCCAAAATGGACAACCGTGGCAGGTTTTGTAAAAAAACCGCCTCAAAGAGAGGACCTCATCGTAAGCAAGATGAAGTCGAAGATAAAATGATCTTCACTGAACAGTGAAATGCAAAAAGGGTCTGGAGAAAATCTCCCGGCCTTTTTTTCGTACTGGGCAGAAAAATGGTGGGGCAAGCCTCTACGGGGCGTATGATTTGTTGGGTTGCGCTTCGCTAACCTGCAAGACTCTACGACGATATAAACTCTAATTAAGACCAGCTATCAGCTGGGTTCTATTCCCACCTCCGGCACCATGGATTTCTCGAATAAAAGAAGGGGTCGGCCTTTAGCCGACCCCTTCTTTTTGAGCCCCAGAAAGGCCCCAGCCATGACGGAACTCCTGCGCGAATAACTTTTTACTTACCAGGCCTGTACGCGTATCACGCCATCGTCGCGAAAAATAATACTGCCAAACCAATGGCAAAATTGAGCTTCACCAGGTCCAGGGATAACTTCTGGAGCAATGCCTTGTCCGGCGGCTCGGACTTCGCGATTCTCGGCGCCAGGATAAGGCCCCTGTAGAAGTGAACGGATATCATAATTACAGCCAACGCCGTCTTCAGGTAAAAAGGCGCTCTGGCGTATATGCCATCCTGCATTAAAGATAAGACGAGCCCGGTTACGATTAGAAGCAGTATGCCGTAATTCGCTAAAGGCGAAAACCTTCGCGAGAGAGCGCCCATGATTTTGCCTGCTTCTGCTCCCATGACCTCCTTTGAAGCCGGAATGGCTACAAACAGTACGAAAATTATCCCGCCTATCCAGAGAACAGCCGACGCAAGATGCAGAAAGACAATGAAATTCAACGCAAGACCGGACATAACTCCCTCCTTTTTTTTGGCTGTCCCTGGCGGAACAAACCGTGGGTTCATTTAAGTATATAAGCATACTCTTATATATAAGGCACAAAAAAAATACCGCTACTTCTTCCCGGCGGCATTCCCGCTTTGACAGCCGCAGGAACATAACCTGTTCAAGCGCTGCCTGCACATCTCCAGTGCCTCCCTGTCGAGCGAATAATAAATCCAGTAACCCTTGCGCTCATCGTTTACGAGGCCTGAAGACTTAAGCACCCTGAGGTGCTGCGAAGCGGCGGACTGGGTTGCGCCGATGGCCTCGGCAATGGCATTGACGCTCATGGGCTCCTTTTTGAGGAGCTCGATGATGTCGATCCTCTTGTCGACCGACAGTATCTTGAATAAGTAGGCTGCGTCTTTCATAAGTATTTAAGCAGCTACTAATATATTCTAGCAAAGCCTGTTTGTCAATCGATGTCTTAAATATTTCTTTATCATTACTCAAAGTTCTGGTCCTGGGCTGGATTATCGGAGTCGCGTCAAGCGTTTTCGGCCTGGGGCTGTCATACCTGTATGACCTGCCAACAGCCCCTTTGATAGTGGCATCGCTGAGCCTGACTTTTTTTGCCTTGCTCATCTTTAAATATGCAAGCTCACGCGCTGACGCTTAAGTTCGTACAAATAAAAAAACCCCCTTCCGGGAGCCCTTGCATTTTTCCATCACTTCACTTGTCGCCTACTTTTTTACCTGCCGGGCGCGACGCTGCTTCCCGGATTCGCGCTGCCTTCCCTCAGAACCCTGGTAAGCAGAATCGGACAGCGGCAGCCTTCGCCGCCGTAGTAAGCCCGCTGGTCGAGGTGCCCGCCCTCATGGGCCTCGTCAATGTCTCGGTCTTCCTTAAAAGGCATTATTTCGCCATTGAAAAAAGCGTTGCCTGAGGCAGTCGTCGTGATGGCCTTTCCGGTTAACCTTACATAACCCGTTCGCAATAATGAATTAACAATCTCCCCATAGAATAAGTACCGAATTAAAATTCTATTTGGAATGGGGGGATTGTCATGCAGACTGCCGGAAGCCTCATCTGTCCGTATATCACGGGTTCACTGGAAGGCGCGCTGTGCAGGATAGAAAACAGGTTTGTGAAAGAGTCGAACGGTGCGGATATACATGTCTGCATGAGCGAGCACTTCGAATTCTGCCCGGTTCTGAGGTGCTACAACGAAGAAGATGAGGCCGTTTGAACCGATGAAAAGAAGATTTCAACAGGTAATTGATTGAAGAGGCGAGTCATAACAGGCAAGCTGGGCTCGGGACCTTTGCCGCAATGGCTGCAATAGAAAAAATTTATTACTCCTCGACCCTATTGAGCCTGAACATGTAACCGTGCCCCCGCGCTGTCTCGATGCAGTCCCCATATCTGCCAAGCTTCATCCTGACCCTTCTTATATGCGTATCTATTGTTCTGGAGCCGGCAGCGGTATCCGGCTGGCCTATCCTCGAAAGAAGCGTCTCCCGGCTCATTGGCCTTCCCTTTGACTTTATGAGCATAAGGAGCAGCTTGAACTCAGAGGCGGTAAAATCAACCTTTTGCCCGTCCACCAATACGGCAAACCTGTCAGTATCGATGACGATAGGGCCAGCTTTGATGAGCCTGGCGTCGTCAGCGCCAGCCCCCTTTCTCAGCACCGCCTTGACCCTCAATACCAGCTCCCTCGGGCTGAACGGCTTTACTATATAATCGTCGGCCCCAAGCTCGAACCCCAGGACCCTGTCTATTTCCTCTCCCCTGGCCGTAAGCATAAGGACAGGTATTCCGCTGGTATCCGGGCTGGCCTTGAGTCTTTTCAAGACCTCGTTGCCGTCCATGTTCGGGAGCATGAGATCAAGGATAATGAGGTCAGGCATCGCCATGGCGGCCAGCTCAAGCGCCTCCGGGCCGTCCTCGGCGGAGATGAAATCAAATCCGGCGTTGGATAAATTGTATTGCAGGAGCTTCAGGATATCAATTTCGTCATCTACCGCGAGTATTTTCTGCTTCATCAGTTCCCCTCTGTTACGAGTTACCCTGATTTTACCCAATTACTGTTAAATCAATGTTACGGGGCCGCGGAGTGTATGTTACGGTCTTCATAAATATTCATAAAAAAAAGCAGCCCCGTTTCCGGGGCAGCTTTTGCGTGCTATTATTTTTCGACTGAGTTATTTCCAGACAGACTGGCCATTGCAGCTTATATCATTACTCCAGGCTTGCTCCATAACCATATAGACGCTCTTCGGAATGGGCACATAATCGAGGTTCCTGGCCATCTCGGCGCCGTTCTGGTAGGACCAGTCGAAAAAGTCGAGAACCGCCCTTGAGTTCGAGCAGTTCGCGGGGTTCTTGTGGACAAGTATGAAAGTTGCGCCAGCTATGGGCCAGGCGTTCTTTCCCGGCTGGTTGGTCAGGATCACTGCGTAACCCGGCGTCCCCTTCCAGTCAGCTCCTTCAGCCGCTTCCGCGAAGCTCTCAAGAGATGGCGCAACGAACTGCCCATCGCTGTTCTTGAGCTGCGTATGGTTGAGCTTGTTCTGGAGCGCGTAGGCAAGCTCCACATACCCTATGGTGTTCTTTATCCTCTTTACATAGGTCGCAACGCCCTCGTTGCCCTTGCCGCCCACACCGGCAGGCCAGTTCACGGCCGTGCCAAAACCGACTTGCTTCTCCCACGCCGGACTCACCTTGTTCAAATAGTTGGTGAATATCCATGTCGTGCCGCTTCCGTCCGAGCGATGCACGACCGTTATGGTATCTTCAGGCAGACTGATGCCGGGGTTGAGGTCGGCTATCTTCGCGTCATTCCACTTCTTGATCTTGCCGAGATATATGTCCGCGAGGACTTCAGGCGTGAACTTCATCTGGCCGGGCTTTATTCCCTTGAGGTTCACTACCGGCACGACGCCGCCTATTGCCATGGGGAACTGCGTGAGGCCTGACTCATCGAGGTCCTTGACGGTAAGAGGCGCATCTGATGCTCCGAAGTCGACCGTCTTAGCCTTTATCTGCTTTATGCCGCCACCTGAGCCGATGGACTGGTAGTTGAGCTTCGCTCCGGTTTTCTTTGCGTACTCGAACGACCACTTGGAGTACAACGGATAGGGGAATGTAGCCCCGGCTCCGTTTATCAGTCCCTCCGCGAGCGCCGAGCCAGCGAAGGCGACCGAGGAAAGCAACATCGCCGCTATTGCAAATCTTTTCATAGTATCTCCTTTATTTTACGGGCCTTGGCCCGTTTTTAAAAACTGCGGGCGGGAGTAAGGCTCCCGCCCTGACGGAGGAAGAGTGCCGCTGGCGCGGCTTTTACAGGATGGTCAGGTTTTCTGTAAACATTGCAATCAGGTACTAAAAGTACATCTGCGCCTGTACCTGGTATATGTCCTTGGAATCGTCAGCTGTGACTTCCTTGACATTCGTATCGAATTCGTGATGGACCCAGTTCGCGCCCACCTTGAAGCTGTGCCCCTTGCCGTACCAGTTGAGGCCAACCGTCCTTATCTTCTCTTCCTTGTCGGCTGCCTCGGAATCATGGTTATAAACTTCATACCTTGCTACAGGCTCTATATTGAGGCCGTCTATGAAGTAGCCTGCCTGGGCGTACCAGCCCTCCGGCTTCTTTGTGGCTATCGCAGGGTCGGTTGATTCTATCTCCCACGCGTTATACTCGAACTGGGCGGTCAAGCCGTTGTAGTGGCCCGAGAGGTCAAAGCCCCACAGGGTCCTGTCCTCTTCGAAACCGACTGTCTGGTATTCGATACCCGACTGGTTGGCTATGTTGGCGCCCAAGGTCAGGTGCTGGCCCTTGCCAAGGTACGCGTCTGACTTTCCCTTCTCGACCCAGCCCGGGGGCGAAAGCTCTACCCTTGCGACATAGACCGGGTTGGCGGAGAGCACCTTGCGGGCACCGGTTGACTGTATTGCCTCGCCGTTCTGCCAGCCGTCAGCCACGGCGACTTCGTAGGCGAACAGGCCTTCAGCAAGCCTGCCGCCGACCGAGAACTTCGGCTGGTAATAGGCGTCAGTCAGTCCAAAGAGCTTCTTGGCGGCCTCTGTTGAAACAGGCCTTTCGACTATGAGCTGCTTGGAAGATGATGTGAGCGAGACCCTTGAGAACGGGAGCTTTTCCTTGCCGACCGTAAAGACCAGTGCGTCATCCGCAAGCCATTTCACGAAGGCGTACTGGACGCCTATCGCGTTGGCGTTGCCGGCCTTGTCCCACTTGTCTCCAGTGAGAGTCAGGTTGTAAGCGATCGTCTTGGTCAGAAGATGGCCGCCCATCTCAAGGCGTATCCTTCTCAAGTAGATGTCGCCCTGTGATTCGTAAGAGCTTGTGCCATCCTTCACCAGGTCCCCGAAATCAAACCTCGGCTGGAGCCTTATCCTGACATTGAGATCACTTTCGTTGCTGGTGAGCGTCACGCCTTTTGTCTCTTCTCCGAACAAAAACCCGGCGTAGGCAGGCCCGCCTGCCAACACCCCAAATACCGTTACAGCCATTGCAGCATAGAGCTTTCTTTTCATTCTTTGAATTTCCTCCTTGTCTGTTCCTGGGAACATTGTCTTTGTGTCATGCCGTTCAATTGAAGCCATCTTATCCGCCCTTTGTTAAGGAAATATGTCAGGAAGGTTAAGTACCGTTAAACTGCGTGCTTTGTGTCAAAATCGGGCAATTCGACGGTGAACCCGGTACCCTCGCCTTCTACGCTCTTCACATTTATGGCGGAGCCCAGCCTCTCGCATAGTACCTTGACGATATAGAGTCCGAAGCCCGAACCCTTTGCAGCCCCGGCCGCGTTCGAAGCCCTGAATCCATGGTTAAACACATAAGGCAGGTCTGCCGCAGGGATACCTATGCCGTTGTCCTTTATCGTAACTAGCACCCTGCCGTCCTGCCTTTTTACGCTCAGTTCAACCGCGCCGAAGGGGCGCGCGTATTTGACGGCATTGCCGGTGAGGTTGAAGATTATCTGCTTCAGGGCGTATCGGTCTGTAAACGCCTCGACAGGGCCACCGGCCTCTGTTCTGATTTCAACGCCGTTGCGCAGCGCCGCATCCCTGTATGCCTCAGCGGCAACATTCAAGACCTCACGGACATCAAGCGCCACTGGCTGAAGCGTCGCGCTCTCATCGCCAAGAATCACTCCCGCCTCATGAATGAGCTCCTCAGTCGAATCGACCTGTCTGCATACGCTCTGCATATACTTTTTGGCAGTGTTGCCGTCCTCCGAGCCCTCCATGAGCCTCGAGTATGCGCCAAGCGTCGTTATCCTGTTCGATATCTCGTGTATTACGGTCCTGTGCAAGTCCTTTTGCCTTTTCTCAGCGAGGAGCTTTTCTGCCCTTATGACAAGTTCCTTTACGCTGAAGGGTTTGGTCATATAATCATCAGCGCCGGTCTCAAGCCCCTTTACCTTGTCCTCGGGCATGCATTTTGCCGTGAGCATGAGGACTTTTATGTCCTTTCTTTTCTCTTTGAGCCGCCTGCAGACCTCCCAACCGTCGAGACCCGGCAGCATGAGATCAAGGATCACGAGGTCGGGCCTGAAAGCCTCTGCCTTTGCAAGCCCCTCGCTGCCATCGAGCGCTCCAGCCGTGACAAACCCCTTTCTGGTGAGATTGAAATCCAGCAGGTCGAGCAGGTCCAGCTCATCTTCGATAATCAGAATCTTTTCTTTCTTCATGTTCTTTCCTTTGATGTTTTCTTTAATTATCGATGCCGAATGTGAATTTAGTATTACAGGGGAGTTAAGAAATGCGTTATGAGGAAATATGAGGAAAAAAGAAGAGGAACTTCTTAATCATCCTGAACAAGTGCAAACTGGAAGCCCAAGCCATTTCAGGGTTCAGGACCTGAACCTCCTGAAAACAGCATAGACATCAGCGTGATAAGCAAGCTGCTTCCATACTGACCTGAGGACTACTCTTCATTAATCGCATGGGGCCAGGCCAACCAGAAAGCCGCCTTCAGGAAACAGGCCCAGGCGCAGATAATTGAGCTGAGGCGGCTCACGCGGGGGTAACTTAGCTGTCTCTCAGGACAAGTACGGCAAATAAGCTCAGCAAAGTACTTTATAATGCTTTCAACCTAAGAATCTTATTTATATTGCATTTTACTTCCAGACTTGATATTTAGTACTTAAGTTTTAAGGGTTTACTCCGATAGTAATTTAGAAACAATAATCTTGTCCAGGGGGAACTTTACTATGCGCTTTATCCGAAATCAAAAAGGCTTCACGCTCATCGAGCTTGCCATCGTCCTTGTAGTTATAGGTTTGATACTCGGCGCCGTGCTCAAGGGTCAGGACCTCATCAATAACGCGAAGGCAAAACGCGCGCTTACCGACGCCCAGGGCCTCTCGGCCATGGCCCACCTGTTCATGGACAGGTACGGCAGGCTTCCCGGCGACTGCGACAGCGACGGAGATGTCAACTATGCGACTCTCAACTCCGCTTCAACTGCTTTCGCGGCCACCGCTGCCCCGGCCTTCTGCTACCCTCCTTCTACCGGGGCAGCCAACGCCAACCAGCAGTGGAACGAGCTTATCCAGGCGCAGCTCCAGTCGTCAGCCGCACCGAGGGACCTCGCCAAGAACTCCTTTGGCGGAGCCAAGTATCTCGCGAACTATACCACAGGCGGCGTAGCTTATAATGTCGTCGTCCTTACCGACATACCCTGCTATGCGGCCAAGGCCGTGGACTCCAACATAGACGGCACGCTCGACGCGGGCCTCGGGAGCGTCAGGATAGCGACCGGCGCGACAGCCGTAACGCTCGCGACTAACGCATGGACAGCCTGCACCACCGAGCAGACGGTCGTTGATGTCGCGTACTTCTATGACAAGAGGCCGAACTAACACCGGTTGCGGAGCGTAGAATGTTTACCAGCGAGGGGGGGAGGCCGACGGCCTCCCCTTTTCGTTTAACCCGCCAGGGAGCATTTATGTCTCGCGGCAACAGGCATGGCAAGACCGGCGGCAGTCGATGCTGCTGATCTTTTCGATACTGTTCATCCTCACGGGGTACGGCCTTTTGCTCATGGCGTCCCCGGATGATTACCAGAAGGCCGTGGGCATGGCCCTCACGGGCATCGTGCTGAGCATAGCTGGCGGCGGGATGCTGGTCGCGTACCTGTCAGGAAAATAACCAGCAGGTGAATTTTCCCGGCTGGTTTGATAGAATCAAAAGGCGTCAAAGAACTCTCGCGCCCATTTCGGGCGAAATAATATAATACGAAAAAACTCTTGCCAATGCGCTTCAAGCATACAGAAAAAGGCTTCTCCCTCGTAGAGATGGCTATGGTGCTCGTGCTCGTGGGGATACTGGTCTCCCTGGGCATGGGCTTGATGGGCCCGCTGTTGAAGACGGCCAAGTACACCGAGACCAAAGAGACCGTGAACGCGGCCCTTACTTCGGCAATCGGGTACGCGACCACTAACAACAGGCTCCCGACCACGGCGGAGTTTCCGTCAGCCGTGAGGAACCCTCGGGACGCCTGGTCCAACGCGCTATACTACATCCCGGACGCCAACCTCATAACATCCGCTAACGGCGGGATATGCGGGCGCAAGAGCACTGGCATGACGGTATTGAAATGCCCTGACTCCGCGTGCGCAGCTCCGACCTCCACCATTACCGATGTCGCTATGGTCGTCGCAGCAGCCGCCGAGAACCGCAACATACAAACGGCAACAGCTGCCGGTACGGTTAATGTCTATATCACCGACCTTGCCGCCATCGACGACTACGCTGCCGACTTGTCAAGGCCGGAGCCTTACGACGATGTCGTGGGCTGGCTCACGCTCAACGAGCTCAGGATAAGATCCGGCTGCGTCGGCACGCAGCTCAGGCTGGTCAACACAGACCTGCCTTCGGCGCTTGCCGCCAGCGCGTACTCGGCAACCGTCTACCCTGACGCGGGAGTGCCGTTCACGGCAGGCGGCAGGTACAGGTGGTGCGTACAGGGAACCATCCCGGCAGGGCTCGCGGCTTTGCCTGCCACCGCAAGCGTCAACTGTCTTACTCTGGCCGAGGCTTCCTGGGGCCAGGCCGACACGCTCGCGCTTTCAGGAACACCAACTACGCCCGGTACCTATAACCTCGTAATCTTCACCAGGGACAACAACGACAGCGCCGGGTCAAATGACAATGTGACCCAGAGATCTTTTGTAATAACCGTAAACCCGTGACAGTGAACGGACAGCGGGTAAGAGCCATGTCTTTTGGAGCATGAATGAGCGCATCGATAGTCATAAGCCTTGAAGGGCAGTCCGCAAGGATAGTGTACGGGGCCGCCGTAAGCGGCGTCGTTACCGTGAAGGACGCCCTTGTCATCCCGGTTGAGAAGCTCGAAGATTTTCTTTCCAGGGAACGGGCCTCCGAATTCACAATCGTCAACCACTTCAGCGACCCTTTCCAGGATGTCATAAGCGTACCGGCAGTAAAAAAGAGGCTTCTGCGCAAAATAATCGAGATCGAAGTGCGCAAGAAGTCCGGTTTCAGAGATTTTTCCTTCATACACACCGTCATTGGCACCAGGGCCACTGACCAGGGGAAAAGGACCGATGTTTTTGTCTTCGCGGTAAAAAACGACGAATCGCGCGCCATCATCGAACGGTTCGCGTCCAGAAACAAGACGGTCAAGGCGCTATACCCGGATGTCTTTGTCCTGTCCCGCGCCATGGCCCTCAAGGACGAAGATGTCCTGTGCGTGTCGGCATCAGGGAACAAAAAGGTATTCTCGCTCGTGAAAGACGGCACGCTGCAGTTCACGAGGGAAGTCCTCTCAAGCTCCCCTGAGCTTAACTCGTTCGACATCCAGAACCTCGACATGACGGTGAACTACTGCAGACAGAGCCTCAGGGTCATGCCGTCGCTGGTAATGTTCGCGGGCAGGCTCGGGCAGGACGACTCCGCAGCCGCCGTACGGGGCATGCATACGGCCTGCTTCAGGCCCGCTATAGCGTCGATCATGGCCCGGGAAGCCCTCGCGGACTTTAGCGCGCCGGTTCTGGCCCTTGGGCCAGGGGCGGCCTTCGACATAAGCCCGGCCCCGTACAGAGCGGACAAGCTCAAGACCAGACTCCTTAAATACTCTTCAATCACATTTGCCGCCATGGCGGCCTTTCTGGCGGTCATGTCATACTCGGCGCTCAGGGACGCGGGGGCGGCGAAACAGGGGCTTCAGGCCTCGCTCGCTACGCTTCCGGACATTGACGCGGTCGTTTCTTCCCACGAGGCGCGAAAAACGGAGTTTGAGCGGTATGTCCCGTTCATAGACACCATTAACCGGGCCGCGGCGGCGCCTGACCCGGCAGTGGTTATGGCCGCGCTTTCCAGATTGGACACGGAAAGGATAACTTTCAGCCTCATAAACATAACCCCGTCTGACGGCGCGCTCAGGCTCCGGCTCGAAGGCAGCGTACGCTCGAATTCTTACGCGTCCACGCAGTCGTACTTCGAAAAATTCGCGGACTCGTTCAAAAAGATAAACAGCGCGCAGATCGTCGAGCAGCGCCTCATGATCAAGGACAGGAACTTTCTGCTGGAGGTGGACTGCAGATGACCGTCTCCGTCAAACTTTCCAGAATGGCAAAGTGCCACCTCGCGGCCGGCATCATCTTTTCGCTCGCGCTGTGCGCGTATCTGCTTATCGAGAACTACAGGGCAAGCGTCATCGAGATCCGCTCGGGCGTCTCATCCATACGCGCCAACGCGCAAAGCATGGCCGATGAAACGGAAAAAATCAAAGACAGGCAGATACAGGTACTGAGGGCCCTCCCGGCCGGATATGATTCCAGCAGCTCCAGGGAGATGATGCTCCTTTCAGTCGAAAAGCTCAAAACCGGCATAAAGGGGGCCTCAATCGCCCTCGATGAATTCAGTGAATCTGACGCCATCCTGAGCCTCCCCCTCATCGTTGAGTTCGATACCGCCAGCTTTGAAGAAGGCGTAAAAGGGATAGCGGCCTTGCGATCATCCACGGTGCCTTACTTCGAGTTCAGGAATATCGACATAAGAAGGCTTGAGGGTTCGTACAGCTCAGCGAGGTACAAGATCGAAGGCGTCCTGACCATGCCTTCAGGAAAGATTACAAGCCCCTCCGGGGCGGAGAAAACATTATGACGGGCAGGATCTTCAAGATAATAGTAGCTGCCCCGTTCGCGCTCATCCCTTTGGCGGCCGTCACCGGGAAATCCGTCAGCTTCGAGAAGATGGTCCTTAAGCCGAACGAGTTAACGGTGCTGGAGTACTCAAGCTCCGGCCAGGAAAATACCGGAATAATCGAACGAGCGCGCCACGCCGTCTCAATGAAAATCGCGAAGTTCAACCCTTTTCTGGCGGTGGACGAAAATTCAGGCTCACCCGTGCGCTCAGAGCAGGACGAAGCCAGCGGCCAGGCGGATGACGGCCAGCTCCGCGTTACCCTCACTGTCCTGAACGCCGGAGGCAATATGGCCGTGATAAACGACAGGTTGATGCGCGAAGGAGATTCCATAAGGGGCATGCGGGTCAAACGAATTGAAAATAACAGGGTATTGATGATCAACAGACAATCCGTGCCTGTATATCTGGAGGGTTCTAAATGAGTTATTTCCCACGCCTGACTAAATTCGCGCTGGCCGTGGCGACGGCTGTTGCCATAAGCTCGTGCGCCGCGGCGATCCCGGCAAAACACGCCGTAGAGCCAGCGGCCCCAATGGAGCCGCAGGATACCGTCGCAGGACGCGCCCCCCAAAACCCGCCGCCAGCCGTCCGGCAGGAAAAAAGGGAGTTTATGCCCGCATCCGAGGATATCTCCCCTCTGAAGACCAAAAAAATATCCATATCGGCAAGAAATTCCCCTTTGCGCGATGTCATCTACACGGTAGCCGAGGCCGCGTCTCTCAATGTTATCATGGAAAAGGGCGTAGACCCTGAAACGCCGGTTACGATAGCGCTCAAGAACATGAGCGCTGAGAGCGTGCTTGAAACCGTGCTCTCATCGGCCGATTATTTCTACACTATCGAGGGGAACTTAATCTCGATCAAACTGATGGATACCAGGATTTTCGAGTTCGGCCAGCCCTCCGTCATTCAGGAATATTCGGTTGAGGTGGGCGGAGACATGCTGGGCGCCGCGAAGACCGGCTCTTCCGGCGTAAGCGGCTCGGTCGTCCAGAAAGTGCAGTCGGACAAGGACTCGTTCAAGTTATGGGACTCGATAGAAAAGGCGATTGCCAGCATGCTCGGCAAAGAAGCCGCCAAGGGCGCGGAGCCGACTTTCAGCGTTAACCGGATGACCGGCACGATAGTCGTGACAGCCCCGAAAAAGGACCTCGAACGCGTCGAGAATTACCTGAAGACAGTCAGAAAAATATTGAAGAGGCAGGTACTCGTCGAGGCCAGAATCGTCGAGGTCCAGCTCTCGGACAGCCTTAAATACGGCATAGACTGGTCATTTCTGAGCGGCAACTGGAACGGGGTAGGCTCCGTGAGCTTCGGCACAACGGGGTTCACCAACACGCTCAACAACCTTCCGAATTTCAATTTCACTCTTACCGGCGGCGACTTCACCGCGCTGCTGAAGGCCCTCCAGCAGCAGGGCAATGTCAATGTGCTGTCGAACCCCAGGGTCAACATAATGAACGGGCAGACGGCCTACCTGAGCGTAGGCAGGAAGACCGACTACATCTCCAAGGTCGAAACCACCTCTACGGGGTCGGCGACCTCGGTGCCTACCGTGACCTTTACCGTTGAGACGAGCAGCGTCCTTTCCGGGCTTGTCTTCGGCATCGTCCCGTACATCAACAGCAAAGAGGACGGCGAAATATCAATGACCATCTCGCCTATTATCTCCGACCTGGTAAGGCTCGACAACAAATCCATAGGAGCAAGCGGGGCGAACGCCGTCGAGATATCTCTGCCTACCATAGACCTCCGTGAGCTCAGTACCACAGTGCAGGTCAAGGACGGGCAGATGGTCGTTATCGGCGGACTTATACAGAACAAGGACAGCGTGCGCGACAATAATGTGCCGGTGCTCTCCAGCATACCTTTGATCGGCCACCTGTTCAGGAACCGCGACAAGGTCACGGAGAAAACGGAGCTGATAATTATCCTGAAGCCGATTGTAGCTCCGGAAATATAGTTCAGACAAACACAAGGATGGAAAGTTATGGCAGCACCCATGAAATTGGGCGAACTTCTTATATCAAAGGGCATGCTCACCAAGGAGCAGTTCTCCATCGCGATGGCGCAGCAGTCCATCACCGGGAACCTGCTCGGCGACACGCTCATAAAGCTCGGGTTCGTCTCCTCCATAGAAATGGCGCAGGCCCTTGCGGAACAGGCCGGCATCGAGTTCATCGACATCAGGCGCTGGGCGATCCCCGAGGAAGTACTGCAGCTGGTCCCCCGTACCATGGCGGAGAACGCGGAATTCATCCCGCTTGACCTCAAGGACGGCGTCATGAGCATCGGGGTCATGCAGCCTACCAATATACACGCGATCGACACCGCGTCGCACATAGGCGGCAAGCCGCCCAAGGTCTACATGGTTGATACGGTGGCGTTCTACGAGATGATGGAACGGGCGTATTTTTTCCTGCAACACCCCATACACCTGCGCATCGCCGCCATCATAAAAGATGTGAAATCCGGCTCGGCCCTTTCCGGAAATACGGTGTCGTCCATGACGGAGCTCCTGTTGATGGATGGCATTCGCAGGAACGCTACCGACATACACATAACGCCCGAGCACGAAACGATGCATGTGTTCTGCCGCATAGACGGCGTGCTCCAGCACACTTACTGCCTCCCGAAATCCCTGCAGAACGGCATAGCCTCGAGGCTCAAGATACTCGCCAGCCTCGACATCGCCGAGCAGCGCCTTCCCCAGGACGGCTCATTCTCTTTCCCACTTATGAACAATGTCTACGAGATGAGGCTGTCCGTCATCCCGACCATACACGGCGAGAACATCGTCATGAGGATATTGAGCGGGTCAAGCCCGCTTATCAGCATGACGAGCCTCGGCTTTGACGGGACCGACACGGGCAGGCTCAAGAGCCTGTTCGCGAAGCCTCACGGCCTGATACTGGTGGCGGGCCCGACAGGGAGCGGCAAGACGACTACGCTCTATTCCGCCATTAGGGAGATAAATATCCTCGAGCGCAATGTGCTTACGGTCGAAGACCCGGTAGAGTACAAGCTCAGCATGATCAAGCAGACGCAGGTGTCGGCGAAGACCGGCTATGATTTCGCCCGCGCCGGAAAGAGCTTCATGAGGCAGGACCCCGACGCCATGCTCATCGGGGAGATACGCGACGAGGAGACGGCCAGGATGGCGATAAGGGCCTCGATAACGGGCCACCTCGTGCTCAGCACCATCCACACGAACGACGCCCCCACAGCCATACCGAGGCTCCTGGACCTTGATGTCGACAGGTTCCTTCTGTCTTCCGCGCTCCTGGCGATAATAGCCCAAAGGCTCGTAAGAAAGATTTGCCCGCACTGCAAGCAAGAGCATGTCTATGAGCCGGGGCAGCTTGAGGCCATGGGCTTTGAAGGCGTTGGCGCCGTTCAGACAACCGCGCCCCAGGCAAAGAGCTGGCATGAGCCGGGCCAGTCCGCCGTGGGCTTTAAAACCTCCGGGGCCGTACGGACTCCGACATTCAAGGGAAAGGGCTGCAATGTCTGCAACCAGACCGGGTACCTGGGAAGGACCGTCATAGGCGAGATACTCGTCGTGAACGACGAGATAAAAGAGCTCATATACTCCGGCGGGTCCGTGCACTCTATCAGGGAAGCCGCGATAAAACACGGCATGAAGACGATGAGGGAAAACGGGATAAGAAAGGTCTTCGAAGGCATCATAACTTTCGAAGAGGTACTGAGGGTAGTCGGATAATGCCGCACTTCACCTACAAAGCCGTGAACCAGGACGGCGGCGTGATCAGAGGTTCCGTCGAAGGCATTGACGCCGCGGCGGTAACGGACAGCATAGCCTCCTCCGGCCTGTATGTGCTCAAGGTAAGGCAGTCCTCCGAGCGCCTCTCCGCCATACGGAGGGCCGTATTCGCGAAGCGCGTCAGGCGCTCCGAGATAATCGACTTTTCCAAGAACCTCGCCGTCATGCTCAAGGCCGGAGTGTCGATACTCGTCTGTTTTTCGGACATTGCCAGCACCACCGAAAACAGGTACTTCAAAGAGGCTATAAACGGCATGCGCCGCAAGATCGAACTCGGCGCGGGCTTCTCGGAAGCAGCCGCGGCCTGCGGCAAGGTCTTCCCTGACATTTTCATACGCATAACCATGGTCGGCGAGCAGACCGGCAACCTTGAAAAGAGCCTGTTCGATGTCGCCGAGCACCTGCAGAAGATTGAAAACCTCGTGGCCTCGATAAAAAGGGCGCTCCTGTACCCGGTATTCGCCATAGTATCCACATTCGGGGCGCTCCTTTTCTGGCTGATGTATGTCCTGCCGAAGGTCATGGAGATGTTCGCCCAGAACAACATCGCGCTCCCGCTGCCGACACGGATACTCCTGCACGCGAGCAACATATGCACCTCTTACTGGTATCTGCTCCTGGCCCTGCCGGTGGGAACAGCGATCCTCGCGCGTTTTCTCCTTAAATACAAGCGCGTGCGTTATCATTACGACTACGCCAAGATAAAGCTGCCGGTCATAAGGCTTATCGTCTACAACAGGCTGCTGGCGCTGTTCGCAGAGCAGATGAGGATACTCACCGTCGCAGGCATCAC
>MGPK01000001.1:37431-63459 GCA_001795535.1 Deltaproteobacteria bacterium GWA2_54_12 | reverse complement strand
CCCGTCCACGCTCACCAAGATGATAGACATAGGGGAATCCAGCGGCAGCCTCGACAGCCAGTTCGCCTACCTGTCTGACATCTACCTGAACCGGCTGGACGACATATCGCAGAAGATGGGCAAGATAGTCGAGCCCCTGGTCATAGGCGTCATCGGGGGCCTGTTCGCCATTATCATCATGGGGCTTCTGCTCCCTATTTACGACCTCGTGTCAAAGGTTGGTTCCTGATGAACTTTCTCGAATTCTACGGATTGAAAGAAGACCCTTTCAAGCTTTCGCCTGACCCGTCGTACTTCTATCCGACGGCCTGCCACAGGGTCGCCTCCGACAGCCTCGACTATGCCGTCGAGCACAAGGAAGGCTTCTGCCTCGTCTACGGCGAACCGGGCACCGGCAAGACGACGATACTGAAGGTCTTCATGGACAAATGGAAGGACAGGGCCGAGATAGCGCTCATATTGACGCCCCGGCTTTCCGCCGAAGAGTTCCTGATGGCGGTCCTCGACGAACTGAATGTGACGAGCCAGGGAGAAGGCAAGGTCCATCACCTCAAAGCGTTCAGGGATTTTCTTCTTGAAAAATCAGGCGCCAGAAGGCCGGTTGTCATCATAGTGGACGAGGCGCAGAACATGCCTGACGAGACGCTTGAGGAATTGAGGCTCCTGTCGAACTTCGAGACGGAAAAAGAAAAACTCCTCCAGATAATACTCATAGGCCAGCCCGAGATAGAGCAGAAGCTTAAAAAGGACAACTTGAAGCAGCTCGACCAGAGGATCATGGTGCGCGCCAGGCTCCACCCCCTCTCTGAGGACGAGATAGTAGGGTACATAAACCACAGGCTCATAATGGCAGGCAAAGGCCACCTGAGGCTCGACGACAGGATAGTCAACCTTGTGTTCAAGTTCTCTCAGGGCATCCCGCGCCTCATAAATGTCATAGCTTCGAGGACTCTCATGTCGGCCTATCTCGAAGGACATAACACCGTCACGCCCAGGCATGTGAAGTACGCGATGGACCATCTGGAAGGGTCTGAACTGGAAGGGCGTGGCAGGACAAGGACGGTCGCGTTCTACGCCTCAGTCATAGGAGCGGCGTTCGCGCTAACGCTCCTCATCGGCTATCAGCTCATGTCGTCAAAAAGCGACGGCGCGCGCTCGGACAACGGGAACGCCCCGTTGTCTATTTCAGCCGAAGCCGGGCCGGGGGACACGGCGCCGCCGCCCGTCCATGCTAAGGGAAAATCGAAAAATAGAAGCTCCGCTGATTAGCGGGTTGCGGAAAACGCAACCTGCCAGTCAACCCATGGATGGATTGCCGATTGCGAGACTGAAAATTCGAGAAGTTTGTCAGACTTGCGCGAATTGACTTCGGGCAAGCCCTGGCTGAAAAAGTCCAGGACGGACTTTTTCAGCATCCTGTCAGAAGGCATGTCAACGAAGCCGGTTAATGCCTGCGGCCCCCTGCTTGTGCCCCAGGCTCCGGAGCCTCCCATAATACTCGCGCGCCAGCTCCACCCTGCCGCTATTTTCGTATAACACCGCCATATTGAGAAGGGCCGCCTCGTTCGCTGGCTCGATTGAAAGGGCTTTGCTGAAATGGGCCTCTGCCTCGGCCGCATCCCCTTCCCTGGCTAGCGCTATCCCCATGTTCACGAGCGCCGGGACATAGCTGTCCTGAACGCTGAGCGAGTCTTTCAGGTATGGAACAGCCTCGGCGGTAGAGCCTGCCTTGAGCAGTATGGAAGCGATATTGTTCATCGCCTTATAATTGCCTGCGTCCAGCTCAATGGCCTTTCTGTAGCTAGCGACAGCGCTCCCGTTGTCCCCGGCCCGCTCGTAATTTCTCGCGAGGTAGAGCTCTTGCGCGAGCTTGTCGGCTCTGGAGCCGGAATGGTCCTGCTCCCCGGACGGCGCGTTGTCAGCGGCTTTGGCGGGTGTGTCAACGCCCCTGTCAGGCTCGTACGCGGAAGAGGCCGCGACAGGCGGCACGGGAGACGCCTTCTCGATAGAGGCAACCTCGCCTTTTGGCACGGATTGAAACGCGGGTGGCTTTATTTTTTCCTGGCGCTCTGCCGGAGGTTCGCTCTGTCTGGCGGCAGGACTATCGGGTCTGTCCTTTATTACGGCAGCGGCTGAAAGAGAGCCAGCCTGTTCGGCTGGGGCAGCCTGGAGGCCCTGTGTCCTGTTCTTCAGCGCGCCAGCGATATAAAGGGTTGCTATTCCGAGAGCGATTGCGAGAGCGACAACTGAAACCAGCAGGACGGCGCGTCTTGTGCCTGAGGAGCGTCTTTTGGATGAGTCAAAGGCAGCCGTAAGTCCTGGCGGCACGCCATTTTTCTGCTCAGCCTGTTTTATCCTGGATAATAGGTCAGATATACGGCTCATACGGGAAATAGTACTGAAAAAACTGGAGAATGTCCATGTTTTGTTCCAGGCATGTGAATCAGGACAATCGCTGATGGTTTCCATTTTTCACCTGGGGGCAGAGCCCACCCTGAAAATGGCCGTAAAAATCAAAGCTCCCCACGGCAAGCCGAGGGGAGCTTTGATTTTAGCGGGCATCAGCCCGCCCTGCATTATTTATCCTCGCCAAACCTTTTCAGACCCTTGAGCCCTCTTTCCAGAATATTCTTCGGTATCGTACTTTCATCGAGATCGCAGTGCGGCGTAAAAGTTTTCGCGCCGCATGAGACGCACTCTGTTGAAAACCAGAGACTTGGAATAAAATCAGGCTGGTCGCTATCGTATTCTTTTATCCAGCTTTCCCACTTTAATTCGACGCATTCGCAGGTCTTCTTGTCCATGTCAGGCCTCTTGTTCTTCTTTTTCCAGTCTCGCAGGGTTCCGGCTGTCCACCGTTATTTAAACCCAAACCGGCCCGGCATAACAAGGGGAAAGGACAAAGAGCAAAATAAGAACCTGACTGCCACCCTTTATTGATGCTCAGTTCCTGAACGCCTCTATCTGTATAAAGAGCTTCACTTCGTCGCTGACAGCCGGAATGGCGTAGCCCATGCCGAACTCGGAGCGCTTGAAGGAGGCCGAGGCATCGGCGCCGCAGACGAACTTCTTGTTCATGGGGTGTACCCTGCAGTTGAAAGAATTTATGGCAAGGGTCAAAGGCTTTGTCACCCCGAGAAGAGTCAGCTCGCCATGCACGGCCTTTGGCCTGTCTCCCTCGAATTCAACATTGCCGGACCTGAAAGTTATTTTCTGGTGCTTCTCCACATTGAAGAAGTCCTCTCCCTTCAGGTGCTTTTCCAGCTCTTTCAGTCCGGTGTTTACGCTTCCCGCGTCTATCTCGATCAGGACGGCCCCGGTCTTTGCCGCGCTGTCGAGAGTAATCTTGCCGCCTGTGGCGTCAAAGCGGCCCCGTTGCGTGGAAAGCCCCATGTGGTTCACTTCAAAGCCCGGGAATGTGTGCCGGGGGTCTACCGTGTAGTCCTCGGCGTAGACAGTGGACGACATGAGCAGAAGAGCCAGGACCGTCAGAAGTTTACGCATACTACCTCCTTAAATGGCTATTTTTTTGCGCCTTGAAAATGCACCGAAAGTAAATAAGACACCTCTATCTCGTCCGCTACCGTGCCGGTATCCGACCAGGCTCCCTCCCCCACGGCGAAATCCAGTCGTTTAAGGATGAACTTTCCCTCGAATACCCTGAAGGCGCCTCTATCCCTGACAACGAATTCAGACGAGGCTGGCCGCGTCCTTCCCTTTATCGTCATGTTCCCGGAGACCCTGTACCTGCCGGCCCCGAGAGGGACGAGAGAGGTCGATACAAACTCAGCCTTCGGGTGGTTTTTAGCGTCGAACCAGGGCCTTCTTTTTATTTCCGTTGAAGCCTCTTCAGAGCCTGCGTCAATGGAATCAATATATATGGTTATCGAGGCGCGGCTCTTTTTCGTATCCTTCGGGTCGAAATCGATCTCAGCGTCGAACCTCTTGAAGCCGCCCTCCACCGGAACGCCCATCTGCCTGGAGACGAAGGCGAGCCTGCTCTGTTCTTTGAGTATTGGAGCGGCATCTGCCGCCGCCGCGAACAACAGGGCCATCATAACAGCGAGCATTATCCTTCTCATCACGGCAGACTCCTGAAACCGAGCATGCGCCTTAGGACATTATCCCTGTTTATGAAATGGTGTTTTAAGGCCGCGGCAGCATGCAACATGACCAGGGCCATGAAAGAAAGGCTGAAGGCGCCGTGGACCTTTTCCAACACCTCGGCCAGCTCCTTATCCTTCCCGATGAAATCAGGTATCGGGAGAATACCAAGGTATACAGTCTGAAAACCGTGGGCCGAGCTCATGACCCAGCCCGCGACCGGTACTGCTATCATGAGCGCGTAAAGAGCGCCGTGCGCGCCCTTCGCGGCCTGTTGCTCCCACAATGGCATATTCCCCGGCAGGGCAGGAGCGGGGTGAAATGAACGCCAGGCAAGACGGACAAGAGCGAGCAGGAATACCGTGACGCCCATCCACTTATGGTACGAATACAGCCTGAGCTTCGTGGGAGAAAATGGGAGCTCATGCATGTAAATGCCGAGCACAGCGGCTGATATGACGATAACGGCGGTGGCCCAATGAAGCGTGACAGCCGTCAAAGTATAGTTCCCTATGGCGTATCCCGTCGCACCCTTTCGCTGTTTGTTCATTGTGCCTCCTTGCCCTGCACCGGTTGCTCTTTGGTTTGTTCCCGATTAAAAGACTTCATACGCTCTGTTTTTATACGGGCAAATCGCTTACGACCCGCCGCCAAGCACTTTATATAGCGTCACAAGGTTCGTGAGCCCGGGACGCGCTGAATAGTGCCGTCGGCTTCTACCGTCGGGAAGAGGTCGGCGCGCCGGATCTGGTATTGAGCCCGCGACCTCTCGATATTAAGGGCGGCGAGCCTGAGGTCGCGGTTATTTTCCAGGGCCAGCATAATTAATCTGCGAAGCTTGTTATCGATGAAGAAATCCCTCCATGCAAGGCTGGCCACAGCCTCGCCGCGGCGGCAGGCGAATCGCCGCCTCAAAACTATTGCCCTGACCTCTTTTAAAGATCAGCGCGTCCCGTAGAAGTGCCGCAAGAACTGAGGACGGAAGTCCTTGTGGCAACCGTAACAGGCCGTCTGAACAGTGTTGAACGACGCGATAACAGCCTGGCCGTCCTTTGCCTTCGCGGCTTCGCCCATAGCTTCAGCGGCCTTGTGCACCTCACCGTCGTACCCCTTGAACCTGCTCATATCCGTTCTGAGAAAAGCGATGATACGAAGTTTCTCTGACATTGGCGGCTGCGGATGATCGGCTATCAACCGGGCTGTTTTCTCTATCAGAGGCCAGTCCTCCATCGAGACAGCGCCGGTCACTGTCTGCATGTTGCTGCCAAGGTCCTTCATGATTTTCCTGAGTGCAAGGGAATTGGCCGCTTCAGCGCCTGTTTCCGCCGCTGCGGTTGCTGCCGTAAACAACAGCCCTCCCGCCAGCACAAATCCCATAAACCGCATCACTTTCATAGCAACGCCCCCTTAGGTGAATTTTTAAGTTTACTCAAAAGACCTTCCCTCTCCGGCCTCCTCATGCGTGCGGCCGTCCCTTATATGGTATATGCGCCTGAAGGTCGGGACTATCTTCTCGTCGTGAGTGACGACGATTACGGCCGTCTCGTATTGACGGGCCATCTGGTTCAGGATGCGTATTACCGCCAGGGCGCGCTCACTGTCAAGCGGCGCGGTCGGCTCGTCCGCGAGGATCACCGGCGGCCTGTTTACCAGTGCCCTGGCAATGGCAACTCTTTGCTGCTCGCCTCCGGACAGATGTGAAGGCATGGCCCTTGCCCGGTGCGCGACATCGAGGGCCTTCAGGAGTTCAAGCGCCCTCTGGCGCGCTTCATTGTTGGGCCGCCCGGCCAGCATTGGCAGAAGCGCTACATTGTCAGTGACATCGAGAAACGGGATGAGGTACGGTGCCTGGAATACAAACCCGATCTTATCGCGGCGCAAGGCGCGCAGGTCAGGAATTTTCCAGCCGTCGTCGTAGATGATATCCTCGCCCAGCATCATCCGCCCCGCTGTCGGCTCAATGACCGCGCCAAGGCATTTGAGAAGCGTGCTCTTGCCTGAGCCGGACGGGCCTATGAGGCCCACGACCTCGCCCGGAGCGACGCGCATGTCAACGCCCCTCAAGGCGTCTACAGCCGTCTCTCCCTTGCCGTAGCGCTTTTTGAGTCCGTTTATCAATATCCCTTTTGTGTGCATGTCAGCCGCCTATTGCCTCCGCCGGGTCAACCTTGAGCGCGGCGCGTATGGCCAGCACGCTGGCAAGTACGCAGATGACGACTACTGCGGCAAAGCCGCGTAACGCGTCCCCGGGCTCAAGCAGGACATACTTGGGGAATATCGGAGCCCAGAAAGTCGCGGCTATCTTCCCCACAACAAAACCGATGACGCCGAGGCCGACGGCCTGCTGGAGTATCATGAAAGCGATAGTGCGGTTCCTCGTGCCGATGAGCTTCAGGACGGCAATCTCCCTTACCTTTCCAAGAGTCAGCGTATAAATGATGAAGGCGACGATTGCCGCGCTCACTAAGGCGAGTATCACAAGAAACATTCCTATCTGCCTTGCCGATGTGGCAATAAGCTTGCCGACAAGTATCTTTTCCATCTCAGCCCTTGTGTAGACCTGGAGCCTTTTCCAGCGGCGAATAGGCTCTGCCACATCTTCGGGAGCATATCCCGGCTTTATCTGGACAAGCACCGCGTTCACATAGGGGTTTGCGCTCTGTGAAGCATTGAGCGCTTCCAGCAGGCCTGGAGAACTCGGGCTATTGAAGGCCGGGTTCCCGGCGGTACGGCGGCGCTGCTGGATGATAGCGTCGTTGTCCTTGAGGAACTGGGCCTCCTGCGCGTCTTTCAAGGGAATAAAGACCATGGGGTCTCCGCTGGAGGAGACCATGCGCCTGGTCAGCCCGACCACCGTAAAGATGTTCCGGCGGATCCGTACGCTGTCGCCGAGCCGGAATCCTGTCGCGATGTCCGCCACCGTCTCGTAATGTCCGTGCGTAATCCTTCGTCCGGCCACCAGATAACCCGGCTGTCCTGGTTCTCCCGGCCCGCCGGGCACGACGCCGACCACCATTGCGCGCACATCGGTTTCTCCGCGGCGCACCTGCATGGTCAGATATGTTACATTTGCCGCGCGCTCAACGCCTTGCATGCCAAGTATCCCGCGGTAGGCGTCGTCATATACGCTGGATGATTCAGCGTATGGGCCAAGGGTGTCCTTCTGCGCCACCCACAGATCAGCCCCGCTGTTATCGAGCAAGGCTTTGGCGTCGTCGACCATGCCGCGATAGACCCCGGCCATGGTGAGCGTTACGCCTATAAGCAGCCCGAGGCCGATCCCCGTGAAAACGAACTTGCCCCAGGCGTGCATTATGTCTCGCCCCGCGAGACTTATCATTGAGTTATCCCCGGGAGTTTGTCCACGACTTTAATCCGGCTCTTGCCGTTGAGAGGCCGCTGGCTGTATACGACCACCTTATCTCCCGCCTTTAAGCCATCGTGAACCTGTACCAGGCCGTTCAAGTCTGAAGCACCGACCCTGGCTGGAGCGAAACGCAGGCCGCCGCCGTCTATCAGCCATACGCCGGTGCGGCCGCCGACCCGCTGAACGCTTGAGTCAGGCACGACCGGCGCGGCAGGCACGGCCGGCAGCGCAACCGTGACCTCCGCCAGCTCGCCGATTATTTTTGAGAATTCCGTCGATTGGTCGAAGGTCACCTTGGCCAGAGTCTCCTCCGTTACCGCGTCAGCCAGCGGCTCCACCCGCTGTACCGTGCCGGTTATCTGCCGTGCAGAGTCAGAGCGCAAAACTATGCGCGCAGGCAGCCCTGATGCCAGCCCTGAGGAGGCGAGCTGGTTAAACCGCACATTGACCCAAATGCTCTCAGGGTCGATGACCTGGATGACAGACTGGCCCGCAACGACTGTCGTGCCAGGGTCGGCCTCCCGCGAAACGACCAGGCCGTCTACCGGCGCTATCATCCTCAGGTTGGCGCGCAGCTTGCCCGTGCCTTCGCGGTCAGCGCGTATCCGGCCCAGTTCCTCGCGCGCCGCGTCCATATTCGCACGGGCCGCTCCGAGGCCTGCTTCGGCCACCTGCCGTTCCTGCTCTTTGCCCTCCGCCGCCATAACCGCTACAGAGCCTCTTCGGAGCAGTTCTTCATAGCGCCTCGCCTGAGAGTCTGCGTAGGCAAACCTGGCCAAAGTATCCCGCACCTGAGCTTTGGCCGCGAGCACAGCGGCATTTGCGCGCTTGAACGCGGCTTCCTGAGCCATGACTCTGTCGTCGAGGTCAACCGGGTCCATCTCGCCAAGCAATTGCCCTGCCTTGACTCTGTCGCCCACATTAACTTCCACCCTCTTTACGCGCCCGGCAACTGTCGGCCCGATTTTGTACGAGTATCTGGCCTCGACGATGCCTATTCCGAACATGCCCGGAGATATCGGGCGGTTTTCTACGGTTGCGATGGTGACCGGAACAGGGGCCAGCGGGCCGGAACGCAGCGCGACATAAATAAACAGCGCCATCAACGGCACGAGCACGGCGACGAGAGCAAGCGTACGGCCGGTTACAGGCAAACGCTTCATCGGCTCCTCCTTATGCCGCTGAGGTATACGGCAAATACCCCTGGAGCGTCCTTTCTGAGACGCGCGGCGGAACCCGCGAGGAGCGACTGTATGACCAGGCCCTGAATCATCCCGATGAACAGAGTGGCGGCGGCTTTAGTATCGAGGTCAGGGTCCAGCTCTCCCTGAGATTTGCCTGTCTCCATAACAACTCTCAGGCGCTTGCGATAGCGGTTGATGAGAGTCTGCACCATAAGCTTCGCGGGAGTGTCGTCGTGATTCTGAAGCTCTCCGAAGATCACCCTCGGGACGCCCGGGTGCCGGGCGATGAAGTCGATGTGGGTAGCGAACATGGCCTCAAGGGCCGCCAGAGGAGATGAGGCCGTTTTAGCCGCCTTGTCCGTGCGCGCCATCAGCTTCCCGGCCACCCATTCCAGGACCGCCAGCCATATCGCCTCCTTGCTCGGGAAGTGGCGGAAGAGCGCGCCCTGGGTAAGGCGCATACGCTTTGCAATAGCAGCCGTAGTTATCCCGCTCGGGTTCTGCTCGGCGGCAAGTTCCACGACCGCATCTACTGTGACGGCCTTTCGTTCATCTGCCGGAAGGTGCTTAGATCTGGCTTTCATTCGGCCCTCTCCAATAAAGATAGTAAGTAATTACTATCTTATTCCTGCAAAGCCCCGCTGTCAACAGGAAATTATGGGTACGGAGGCCAGCACCATCTTCGACCTTATCATCAGACGCGTACAACGAGGATTTTCACTCCTTGAAGGACAAGAAAGGAAAAGATGGAATGACTGCCGTTTATGCAATTGAAATTGATTTTATCCAGAAGCGGCATGAAGGGCCAGGCCAGGCGGTTCTTTACGGGGAGACTGCAAAAAAACTAGCGCGTTGCGCTTTTTGACAAAACTCAGCACAATGATCCGGAAGGTGAAGACTTCGTCATATTCGCGCAGTCCCCACCGTCCAGCCATTAACCGGCGAAAAACCAGACCGTTGTCAGCTTCAGAACCCGGTTAACAAGGCCGCGCCCAGAAGCATGGCTATGGTAAGAACGGCCACGACCGCGATATAAACCTCGTCGGCGTGCCTGAACTCTTTGTCCTTCCAGTCAAATATTTTAGTCGCGAGCGGCATACGAGTCGCCTCCTTCCTGCGCCTGCTTACGCCTGTTTAGATTATATCGCTTTTCAGGAACGCGCGCCTGAAAAGGCCTTTTTTCAACTCGGGAGGTAAATAGAAAAGGAACGGAAAAATATTTGCAGTAGAATCGGCGGGCTGTATTCAGGCGCGGCAGTTCTTCAGATTATTCAGTACTCAATCCCCGGCTGCGCGCAATCATGAAGGATGCAGTTCACGGCAATCCGGGTCGTTTTCAATCAGTGACTCTCTTACTATCTTCAGCAGGTCGGGTATCTCATACGGTTTCTGGAGAAAGCGGTACCCCTTCTCACGGATCGCTGGCCACTGAGACTCAGCGTCCATGTAGCCGCTCGTGAAGAGCACATTCAAGCAATCCCGGCTGGAGAGCTCCTCCACGAGCTGTATCCCGCTCTTGCCCTTGAGCACCACATCCGTAAACAGGAGGTCAAACCTTCCCCCTTCTTTTTCGAACAGTTCGACGGCTTCTTTCGCGTCAGCGGCCTCGAACACCTGGTATCCGTTTGCCTGAAGGACAAGGGCAACGCCCTTCCTTAGCCATTTTTCATCCTCGACCACGAGGACGCGCTCTCCGTTCCCGGCGTACGGCTTTTCATTTTCCCTGCTGACGGGCGCTCCCGCACTCTTGCCGTCGCAGGCGGGGAAATATACCCTGAACTCCGTGCCCTCTCCAACCCTGCTCGAGAATTCTATTCTCCCGTCGCAGTTTTTTATGATGCTGTTTACGACCGACAGCCCCAGGCCGATGCCCTTGCCTGTCTCCTTTGTCGTGAAGAACGGTTCAAAGAGATGCTCTTTCACATGATCGTTCATGCCAGCCCCGCTGTCCTTGAAACTGACGCAGACAAAACGCCTCTGTCCAGGCCCTTCAGGGAGGGTGACATTTTCGGTGTGAATGGCAATCCTGCCGCCCTCGAGCATGGCGTCCTTCGCGTTCATCGCGAGGTTCAGGACGACCTGCGCGATATTGCCCCTGTCCGCCAGCACTTGCCAGAGGCCGCTGGAACGGCACTCGTCTACGCTTATGTTCTCCCCGAAAATGCGGCTCAGCATCCTGTCCGTATCCTTCAGGACCTCATTGATATCGAGCACGACAGGTTCTTCGGGATTAACGCGGCTGAAGATGAGCAGTTGACGAGTTAATATTTTGGCGCGGTCTGAAGCATCCCTTATCTGCTCAAGACACTTCTCAACCGTGATCTGCCCGCCTGAGCGCAAAGCAAGGCCGGAGTAGGAGTTTACTTCAGTCATGATGTTATTGAAGTCGTGGGCTATCGCGCCAGAGAGCCTGCCTATCGTCTCCATCTTCCGTGAAAGCAGCAGGTTAGCCTGGATCTTCTCTTTTTCGAGTTCGCTTTTCTTCCTTTCAGTAAGGTCGGTGACGGCCGTCCTGAAAGAGGGCTGTCCGCCGTGGTTTTCAGCCGGCATGCTCAGAAGCTGAACAGGTACAGCGCCGCCGTTGACGCGAAGGGACAACTCCGTCGTAACCTTGCCGTCACCTCTCACGCATTGCCTGAGATGAGACAGAAAGATCCTCCTGTCCAGGCTGTCGACAAAGGTTAAAAAAGGCTTGCCTATGGACCGGGTAGCGTCAGCGCCCATGAGCGCGGCCGCCGCGAGGTTCGCCTCAGTCAGGACCCCGTGGGAGTCGAAGACTATATACCCGAGCGGGGCGAAATCGAAAAGCTCGGCGTACCTGTCCCTGGCCTCTTCGAGCTGGCGCTGCGCCTCCATCAGGTCGAGATTCTGCATCTCAAGTTCGAGCTGGTGGAGCCGGAGGTCCTCGGACGCGTCCACCCAGTCCCGGCTCCGCATGGAGGCTTTAAGGGCCTCTATCCTCTTCACGAGCTCTTCTTTATCAGGCCTGCCGCCCGGCTTGAGGTCCTCGCCCATCAGCTGCCCTCCCCTATCTCTATCAGTATCAGCTTGCGCGTCCCTCCCTTGATAAGGCTTCCGCTCACAAGCAACTTCTTTCTGCCGGTCCGCTCGAAATCACGCTCGACTATAAAATCATAAAAAGACTCTTCGTTCGTAACGATGCCGTTTACGCGCTCCCTGAGCTCAGGTATATCCCATTGGCGGTTTCCGATCGAGAAAAAAGAGTTCCCGATAGTCTCTTTCTGCTCGACCCTGAAAGCCTCATAAAACTTCCTGCTCGCCGAAAGGACTTCCATATTTTCATCGAGCACCGCAATCGGCCGTCTCAGCGCGGACACGATACCCTCGAAGTAGACGCGGGCCTCCTCTTCCTTCTGCATGGAGCGCCTGCTCTCGTCAATGTCTATGAATATCAGCACCGCTCCGTCGATCCGCTTGTCAATGGTCAGGTACGGGTGTATTCTCATGGACCACCACCGCCCGCCGCCGTCCTGTACCTCTTTTGTCTTGACGATGACAGTGTCTATGACCTCGGCGACAAGCTCGTCCAGGTCTTTTATGTCTATGCTTGGCTTTATGTCGCTCAGCGGCCTGCCCACATCAGTAGGTATGAGCTTCATCATTTTCTGGGCCGGCGGGGTGAACCGCCTGATACGCAAATCCCGTTCGAGTATCACGACCGGCATGTTCACGCTGGATACGAGGTTATGCAGGTCGTCGTTTACCTTCGAGATCTCGGCATTTCTGTTCTCGAGCTCGTCGTTCACCGTAACGAGTTCCTCGTTTGTGGACTGGAGCTCCTCCTTGGCCGTCTCAAGCTCTTCGTTAGTCGACTGGAGTTCCTCGTTAGAAGCCTGTATTTCCTCGTTCGCGACCCTCAAGTCCTCGTTCATGTTCTCCTGAGCCTCGATTATCGACTGCAGGTGATCCTTCGTTGCCGCCAGCTCCTGCCTCAGCTCGGCTATCTCCCTGTCCTTTTCACTTTCAGTTTTCTTTGACTTGCCGGGTTTTGCATTCTCATCAGGCTCAACCACGGGTCTTTTAACTTTTTCAGCCTCTTCGAATATCACAATATAATTTCTCGCGTTTGTGTACGGGTCTTTTATGGGGATTACCTCAAGGCTCACTTTCTTGAGGCCGGTTGCGGTTTTCACTTCAATGCCTTCTTTTTTCTGCGGCACTCCATCTTTAGCGGCGGCTGACAGCGACTTTCTCAGGTCGAAAAGAAGCCCTTCGCGGACCATCCTGAAAAGGTTGAGGCTCGCCTCTCCGGGGGCGTGCTCGATGAACTCGCCTGTTTTTCCGGAGAACTTGAGGACCTCCATATCGGAATTTATTACCACCGAGGGAGGGGCATACTTTGACATGACTATGCGGTCGGCCTCTTTAAGTACATCGAAAGCCGGCCCGGCCTTCTTGACCGCCGCCTCGGGGATGGCATGTTCCTCCGTGTGGGGGAGCGCGATCGGCAGCGCCACTCGCCCGTAAACCGATTTCTTGCGGTATATTTTCTCGTTCTTGTCTACCGTGCTGAACAGGTCCGCGAACTGTCCGATAGTCTCGGAAGTGCCTAGCATGAGAAACCCGGCCGGATTAAGGGCGTAATGCAATAAGGGCAGGACTTTCTTCTGGAGCTGAGGGCCAAGGTATATGAGCAGGTTCCTGCAGCTTATAAGGTCTATCTTGGAAAAAGGAGGGTCTTTCAAAAGGTTATGCCTGGCAAAGGCGCAGGCTTCCCTTATCGCCTTCCCTATCTGGTAGTCGCCGTTGCTCCTTACGAAAAATCTTCTCAGGCGCTCGGGGCTTACATCGGCGGCTATATTCGACTGGTACTTGCCGGCGCGCGCCTTATCAAGCGCTTTTTCGTCAATATCGGTCGCGAAGACCTGCACGGCCGTGCTCCGGGCCTTCTCCCCTAAAAACTCGAAAAAAGTCATGGCTATGGAATACGCTTCCTCGCCCGTAGAGCAGGCGGGCACCCATATCCTCACGGGCGCATCCAACGGCCGGTCCTTCATAATCTCCGGAAAGACCTTCTCTTTAAGGACATCAAACGAATCAGGCTCCCTGAAAAAACTCGTTACATTTATAAGGAGGTCCTGAAAAAGCGCCTCGACTTCGCCGGGGTTGGACTGGGCGAACTTTAAGTAATCCTCGGTCCTTTCTATCCTGTGCAGGACCATCCGTCTTTTTATGCGCCGCTTTATGGTCGAGGGCTTGTAATAGGTGAAGTCCACGCCGGTAGCGTTCCTGAGTATATGGAAAACCTTTGCCATGCCGTCCTGGCTTATCATCTCTTCAAGCAGCGCCTGCCTGCCCTCAACCACATACGGGTGGCTTGCAATCCGCGCAAGCTCCCGCGCTATTTCCCCCGGCGTCATCACGAAATCCACGGAGCCAGAGTTTATCGCGCTCCGCGGCATGCCGTCGAATTTGGCGGTTTCAGGCTTCTCGACAAATGTTATGCCTCCCTCGCCCTTTATCGCAAGGAGCCCGGCAGTCCCGTCGGAACCGGTCCCGGAGAGCACGACAGCGATTGATTTTCCGCCGCAGTCCCGAGCCAGCGAGCGGAAAAAATAATCGACAGGCATGTGCCTTTTTTCGTCTTTCATCTGAAAAAGGGTAAGTTTTCCGTGGAAAATGCCCATGTCATAGCCCGGCGGGATTATATAAAAATGGTCGGGCTCAACCGACATACCATCCGTCGCCGTAAGCACGGGTATTTCGGTGGCCCTTGCTATTATCTCCGGCAGCATGCTCTCTCTTCCGGGCGCGAGGTGCTGGACGAAGACATACGCCATGCCTGTCCTGGCAGGAAGGTCCTTGAGGAACAGGGTAAGGGCCTCGACCCCTCCCGCGGACGCGCCTAGGCCGACGACGGGAAACCCGCGCTCGACGGCGTCTTTTTCCCCGTTGACGGTTTCAGGAACGCCCTTTTCAAGGCCCTGCCCTTTTGACGACCGCTTTTGCGCTTTTTCTTTTCTTTCAGGGCTCATTTTGAAACCGGAGGACGCGTTTTTTAGGGATTATCAGAATTTTACAATAAGTGAACGCATTTTTATATAATTTATTCACTCAGGAAATGCAACAGATTAAAGCTCCTCTCAAAGCGTCTTTTCCCTCTGGTACATGGGAAGGTACACGAAGAATGCCGCCCCTCCTCCCTCCTCCGATTCCGCCATTATGAGGCCGTCATGGTTCCTGACTACAGAAAAGGCGATAGCGAGGCCGAGACCCATTCTGCGGGCCTTTGTGGTAAAAAAAGGATCAAATATTTTCCTGAGGTTATCCTTCGGTATGCCCGGCCCGGTGTCCTTTATTGTCGTCTTTACGAACTTGCCCTCCTTAAGGGGAAGCCCGTCCGTGATGCCTATATCAACCAGATCAACCGTGACTTCAACTTCCCCGCCTTCCGGCATGGCTTCCCTGGCGTTTAAAAGTATGTTGTAAAAGGCCTGGCGCATCTGCTCCCCGTCCACATCAACAAAACAGCACTTGCCTCCTGGAAAGTTTATAACGCGTTTTACATTCGAGTCCTTCAGGGCCAGCTCTATCGAGTCTTTGAGGATGTCATCGATATAGGCCAGCTCTCTGGACGGCTTCACGCCTGCCACAAAAGTCCTGAGTTGAGTGGAGAGTACCTTGGTAGCGTCTATGATATTTTCCGCCTCAAGGAGCCTTTTTTTAGCGTCCCTGCCGGGCGTGTCATCCATCGCAAGTTCGATATTCCCCTTTATGGACGAAAGAAGGTTTGAGAACTCGTGGGCGATTCCGGCCGCGAGCGTCCCCAATGATTCGAGCTTTCGGATCTTGAGCAGCTCCTCTTCGAACCTCTTGCGTATCGTTATGTCGCGGAAAACGATCACGACGCCTGTTTTCCTGCCTGCCCTGTCCATTATGGGAGCAATCTTGCCGGTCACAAGCTTTTGCGAGCCGGCCCTGTCAATAAGGACCAGTTCGCCGGAATCCGCTCTCCCGGCCTTTTCGAACGCCGGGAGGGGCTCAAGCCTTTTTACCGTAACCGGGTCCGTCACATTAAGGACAGCGCCTATCATCTTCCCTGCCGCGTCCTTGCGTTCCCACCCTGTCAGCTCCTCAGCCTCTTTGTTTATGAAAAAGACCGTCCCGTCGTTATTTACCGTTATGACCCCTTCCCCGATGCTCCTTAAAGTGACGGCGAGCCTCTCCTTTTCATCCGCCAGCGCCTCTTCTATTTCTTTTCTGCCGGTTATATCAATATTTATTCCGGCCCAGCGGATGATCCGGCCTTTTTCATCCTTTATAGGTATGCCCCTCAAGAGTATGTCATAGAACCTGTCGTCGGCGCCCTTTATCTTGTATTCCAGGTCGCAGAACATGCCGCCTCTAATGCATTCCTGCCACTGCCTCCTGACCCTTTCGGCTGCCGACGCGCTCAGGCAATCCGTCCACCCCGTGCCCCTGCATTCATCGAGTTTTCTGCCCAGCATATCGAGAAAGGACCTGCTGAAGTACTCCACGCGGCCTTCAATGTCGGCGGTCCAGACCCCGAACGGAATGGCCTCTCCTATGGCCCTGTATGTCGCCTCGGACTCCTCGACCTTTCTGCGCGCTTTTTCAGATTCGGCCCTGGTTGCCCTCTCGCCCGCGAGCGCGACCGAAAGGGCTTCAGCCTTTTTCCGTTCCGATATGTCGGTAAGCGCGGCCCTTATGACCTTCTCCCCCGTACCCGTATCGACAGCCGGCATGCAGACAGCCTGGGCATGGAATATGGCCCCGTCCTTCACCAGCCTCACCTCGGCAATCTCCTTTTCGCCTTTTTCCCAGCACTCCTTCAGAAGACGCATAAAAGGATTAATATCTTTCCGGTCCAGATAATTGAAAAAAGGATGGCCAAGTATGTTGGAGCGCTCTTTGCCGAGCATGGACGCCCCGGTAAGGTTTATCTCCGTTATCACGCCCTTCTGGTCAAGGATCACATAACCGACCGGGGCAAAATCATAAAGGTCGGCGTACCTGTCCCTGGCCTCTTCGATCTGGACGCGGGCCTCAAGCAGCTCTCTATTTTGCATCTCGAGCTCTACCTGGTGGACCTGGAGCTCGTGAAGAAGGCGCGTTGCCTCGCTTCCGGACTCCATTTCCCTGAGCTTGCCTTGAAGGTCCTTAAGGATCTCTATGAGCTCCTCTTTGTTCATTTTTTGATATTCAGGCATATTAAAGTATATCATCAGACTTTTAATTGAGGACACCAGAGGGAAAATGAATACCGTTATTAAAGGGGAGAGTTTTCAAATGCTTTGTTCTCATGTAAAGTATGTTAGATTGAAAATCGGTAATGCGGGACATATCTTCGAGCGCTTTTAAGGAAAATGGAAAACGAAACAAGCTTTTTAATAAACCTCTCGGCCGTCCTTATAGTAGCCCTCGTGCTGGGGCTTGTGACGGCGCGCCTCAGGCTCTCGCCGATAGTCGGCTACCTGCTGGGAGGCATCATCTTGGGCCCGCAGACCCCGGGGTTTATCGCCGACCCCAAAATGGCCCGGGAGTTCGCGGAGATAGGCGTCATCCTTCTGATGTTCGGCGTAGGGCTGCACTTCAGGCCAAGGGACCTCTGGGCTGTCCGGAAGATAGCCATACCCGGGGCAGTCGGGCAGATAATCGTCTCGATCGCGCTGGCCGTTCTCATTGTATTGCCCTTTGGCCTTGACCCGGGGCAAGGCCTGTTTATCGGCATCGCGATTTCGGTCGCGAGCACGGTCGTCCTCGTCCGCATGCTCACGGACACCGGCGTGCTCAGCACAAGCCAGGGCCACGCGGCAGTCGGGTGGCTTCTCGTCGAAGACCTTTTCACGGCTCTTGTCCTGGTAGTCCTGCCGAGCATGAGCGGCCTGCTGCTTGGGAACTCCGGCAACGCCAGCGGACTCGCTGTCAGTCTCGCTTTGTCAGCCTCAAAAATAGCCGCGCTCGTAGCCATCCTCTTCGTCCTGGGAAAAACCGTCATACCCTGGCTTATGACGCAGGTTGCGCGCACGAAGTCCAGGGAGCTTTTCACGCTTACCGTCCTTGCCCTTGCCCTGGCGATAGCCACCGGGTCCGCGGTCCTGTTCGGAGCGTCCATGGCCCTGGGCGCTTTTCTTGCCGGCATGGTCATGGGGCAGACAAAAGTCAGCCATCAGCTCGCGGCGGATGTGCTGCCGATGAAGGACGCGTTCGCCGTTCTTTTCTTCATTTCCGTAGGCATGCTCTTTGACCCGTGGGTCATCCTCGAAGAGCCATATCTTTTAATAGGCCTTCTTGGAGCGATACTTATCGCAAAGCCCCTGACGGCGCTTGCTATAGTGTTGACCCTGCGCTACTCAATCAGGACCGCTCTAACCGTGGCTGTAGGATTGGCGCAGATAGGAGAGTTTTCATTCATCCTGGCCGAAGAGGCGCTCGGCCTCGGCCTGCTGTCGGCCGAAGGGCAAAGCCTTCTAATAGCGTGCGCCATGATCTCCATTACCCTGAACCCGCTCCTGTTCCGCACGATCACCCCGATTGAAAAATGGCTCCGTTCCAGCGAGCGGGCCTGGCGCGTTGCCGGGCGTTCGGAATATAAAGGCGCTGAGGTAAACCTTGAAGCGCGGCCGAAACTGGCGGAGATAGCACAAAGGGGAGAAGAAAAACAGCTGGCCGTCGTCGTAGGCTTCGGCCCGGTAGGCCAGACGGCTTCAAGGATATTGGGCGAATTCAATATCGAGACCGTAATCGTTGACCTGAATATCGATGTTATCAGAAACCTTTCCGATTCAGGCCGGCTCGCGATTTTTGGAGACGCCTCCAGGCAAGACATACTCGAGGCCGCGGGCATACGGCTCGCCAGCTACCTTCTGGTGACCATCCCTGACCTGCTGACGCGAACCTCCGTGATAATCGCGGCAAGGGAACTAAACCCCACGCTCCGCGTCTTTGTCCGCGCAAGATACATCCAGGAGCGGGCATGGCTTGAAGAAGTCGGCGCGACAGACATCTGCACCGACGAGGCGGAGTCAGCCAGGGGTCTTGCCATGCTGCTTCTTCGGGAGGTCGGGGCGGACGAGGCCAGGATTCAAAAGGAGATGCTGATAATCCAGGAGAACTTCAAGTGAGAAGGCCTTAATTTGAAAGTCCCTCAGCCCTTCCTGTTTACCGCTATAACTGATAAAATACCGTACAGAAAACATACTCAGGAGGGTTTTAATGCCGGAGACAACTGATAATCTGAAAAAGGCCTTTGCCGGAGAAAGCCAGGCATACCAGAAGTACAGGGCTTTCGCGAAAAGGGCGGAAAAGGACGGCTTTGCGAATATAGCGCGGCTCTTCCGCACGACGGCGGAGGCGGAAAGGATACACGCCGAAGGCCACCTGAGCGCGCTGGAGGCGATCAGCTCGACGGCGGAGAACCTCAAGGCCGCAATAGACGGCGAAACGCACGAGTTCACTGATATGTACCCGCCCATGCTCGCACAGGCCGAGGCTGAAGGCTCGAAGGCCAAGCGCATGTTCGCCTTTGCCGTAAAGGCCGAAGAGGTGCACGCGCGCCTTTACAAGCTCGCGCTCGAAGCGGCCCAAAAGGGAGAAGACCTATCAGTTGCGGAGTTTTACCTGTGCCCGGTATGCGGACACATCGAGTTCGGCAAGCCCCCTGAAGCCTGCCCCATCTGCAATGTAAAGGGAGACAGGTTCGTCCTTGTAACGGCCTAAAACTACCAGCCGAAATAAGAAAGACCCCGGCGCATCGCGCCGGGGTCTTTCTTATTTCAGGCTGCCTCTAAAAATTAGATATTTTTTCTGAAGTCAAGGAAGGGCGGAAATAAAAAGCGCAGCATATATGACAATATGTGAGCATTTTTATTTACCCTGCCGAGGTCAGGAAAAAGAGCAATTTTTAGAGGTAGCCTTCAGATCAGGATTACTTTTTCTTCAGAAACTTCAAGACCCTCTTGAGAAGGCCGGTTTTTTCCTTTTTTTCAACCGGGGCCGGAGCCTCGCCGTGGGCAGCGGTCTTCGGCCTGGACTGCTCGGTTACCGCCGCGCGTGCCGGGGCCTTGACCGATTCGTGTCTTTCATGGCGCGCCCTGTCCATATGTCTCTTCTCGTCTGAATGCCTGGTCGAAGGGCTCTTGCGCTCATGCTTCTCTCCGAGACCAGGGGCTGGCCTGCCCTCTTTGCGGCCCTTGTGGTGACGGGTGCGCTCAAACGGCCTCTTTTGCGCCTGCTCGCCCTGGCCGGCCTGCTGCTGAGGCTTTTTCTGTTCCCTTACGGCGCCTTCGCCGGTAGATGCGTCGCCCTGGGCCGCTTCCTTCCTCTCGCGGCGCGGGGCGTGTTCGCGCTCTTTACGGGGTCCGCGTTCCCTGGAAGGCCTGCGCTGTGTGCCCTGCTCTTTGGCTACCTGTCCGTCCTGCTCCACAGGCGCGGACGGCTCAATGCGCTCAACCTTTTCAGCGGGCTCGGTTTTTCTGGCGGGACGCGCCGGCCCCTTCCTGTCTTTTGAAAAGCCGCCCTTGTCCCTTTGCCTGCCGTCGCTCCCCTTGCCCCTGCCCTGCTGCCCGTGCTGAGGAGGACCGCTTCTCCTTTTGTGATGGAAGGCCGGAGCAATGTCCTTCACAAGCTCGGAGTCATCTATCCACTCTGGCTCGAGCTTGCGCTCTATGTACTTTTCTATCTCAGGGAGGTTCAACACATGGTCCTCGCATACGAGGCTGAACGCGGTGCCGCTCTTGCCCGCCCTCGCCGTCCTTCCTATGCGGTGGACATAGTTGGCCGCGTCGTCCGGCAGGTCGAAATTGAACACATGAGTGATGCCGTCTATGTGCAAACCCCTGGCCGCGACATCGGTTGCGACGAGCGTCTTTATTTTGCCCAGCTTCATGCCTTCTATTATCTTCTGGCGTCTTTCCTGGGTCAGGTCCCCGGTCAATACCTTCGCGGGAAGCCCATTTCCGGTGAGCTTCACGCCGAGCATCTCGGCGGTCCTTTTCATATTGGTGAAGATGATGGAGCGCTCGACCTCCTCCCTCTTGAGGAGCGTTATCATCACATCGAGCTTCTCTTCGTTGGAGACATAGATTATCTTCTGGTCGATGAGGTCAACGGTGACCTGCTCCGGCTCTATCTCTATCATGACCGGGTCGGGTTTCATGTAGCGAGCGGCGAGCCTTCTTACATTCTCGTCTATGGTCGCCGAGAACAGCATCGTCTGTCTGGGCTTGCCCTTGGGGAGCTTCCCGGCTATGTACATTATGTCAGGGGCGAAACCCATGTCGAACATGCGGTCCGCCTCGTCTATGACGAATATCTCGATGGCGTCAAGAGACAGGGTCTTTGACTTGTACAGGTCTATCATGCGCCCGGGGGTTGCGACCACGAGCTCGACGCCTTCCTTCAACGCGTTGACCTGCTTGTTGTACTCCACGCCCCCGTATATGGCTACCGTGTTAAACGCGAGATGCTTGCCGAGCTTTTCCGAATCGTCCGCGACCTGCGTCGCGAGCTCCCTTGTAGGGACCATCACTAAGGCCCGCGGCTTGCCTGTCGTATTCGGCCCAGCGGCAAGGAGCCTGGTGTAAACCGTGAGCAGAAAAACGGCCGTCTTTCCGGAACCTGTCTGCGACTGCGCTATTACATCGCTCCCTGTCATGCACTCGGGAAGGGCCTGTTCCTGTATGGGCGTGCACTGCGTGAATCCTGCGTCCTGTATTCCCTTCAGAATATCAGGGTGGAACCCCAGAGTCTCAAATTTCATAGTCCTCTCAAAAACCTCTCTTCCATACCTCGTTTCCCGAAAACGGGAAACCTGCTTGTTGTTGAAATGCGCCTGTTAAACCAGCCAATATTATAGTACACCATTTATGACGGTCATTAGTCAAGTAGCTTGTAAAAGCGGGTCCTTCGGCCTGTTTTTCCGCCAAATCCGCAAAGACGAAAAAGAAACCGGCGATGAACTCCGGGACAAGGCGCCTGGCCCAGAGGCAATGCGCGCGAAAGACGCCTTTTCAACGGCCGTCATTCTTATAAAAACTCTTCAAGGACGGCAGGCTTAAAATTCGCCCCCACCAGTTTATTACAACGGCCGCCCAATAAAGCCTTCTCGACTTCAGGACTATCCTGCCGCCTTCGAGCCTCACCTGGCCGAGTGCGACAAGCCTTTCCAGCCTCCTATCGAGGATGGCCCCGGCATCATAGAACGACTTCAATTCCTCGACGCTTATATTCCCGCGTTCTCTCAGCTCGACAAGAATCCTTACGCGCCTCGCGGTCTCGCCCATGTTGAACAGATGAAAATACGAATAGGCAAGGAGAGCGTACGCCAGGAGCGCGTAAAGCGCCGAGGCCCGAAGTTCCGGGCCGTCGAGAACGCTCAGGTGAACGGCCCACAACGCCGCGCCCGTCGGCAGAGCCGCTATCGCAGAGGCCAGCATTGCCGTTGCCTGGCCGGAGGCGCGCCTGAAGCCGACGCGGGTTAGAAAGGCCTGCAAAACCATTATCCACAGCGGGGTTGCCGCGAGGATCAGCAGAAAAGAAGCGAAGCCCTCAGCCATTTATCCCCCTCCCTTCGGAAGGCCCAGGAAAGAGCGCATGAACGCGAAAAACCCGGCAAGAAGCCTTCCTTTCGCCGTTATTGAAAGCGCGCCGTCCCGCTCGCTTGCCAATTTTGAGTCGAGAAGGTCTTTTATCCTCGGCTTGATAAGAGCCTTGTCGCTGAAAAAGCCTGACAGGTCCTTTACGGCAATCCCGCCGCGATCGAAGGCGAGAAGGACGATGACCAGGGACGGAGAGAGAGCCTCAAACGCCGGATAGGTCAGTATATAGGCTGAAGCGAAGGCAAGCTGGAGAAGTCCGGCGGCAAGCCACTCTTGCGTCTCTAAGCCCGGCAGCCGCACCGCTGCGCTGGACGAGAGCAGCGCGTACGCACCGCCAGCGATAAACGGGAGAAGAACGAAGATGATGAAAAGGGTCGCGGCCCTGTTGGCCGGGAAGCGCAGCCGCCATATCAAAGCGTGGATGAAAAGACAGAAAACAAATATCAGCGAGGGAAAGATTATGGCGAAAAGGCTCATGGAGAGAATATTAAATCAAAGACAAGGCCCATTAACAAGTGCTATTTAAGCCGCGCCTGTTAAGACCGCTCATTTGGGGCCTACCCAGCCGGGGAGCTGCATGCCTGTCTTGATCCAGCTTTTTACGGCGCTGACAAAAGCGGAATCTTCACGGGCTTCCGCGGTTTTATTTTCCGGCGTTTTTTTAATCGGCTTCAAAACAGGCCCGCTGTCATACCGGGCGGAATATGTCTTCGAGATAACTTCCCCGGAGCAACCGGGGCCGCTCACGCCTTGAGCGCACTTGAACGGGCCTGAGGCTATGGACACACCACTGGAAGGCGTCCTCTCGGAAGGCTTGACCGCTTCTTTCCTGTGCTCTATAACGACCACCTGTTCGACAAGCGAGCACCCGGCAAACGACATCGCCGCAGTAAAGATGAGCGCTGCCTGATAACGCCATCCTGACATTTATAAACCTCCGCGCCGGAGTTGGAATCAATGAAAAAAGAGCCAAAGGAATCAGGCCAGAGACAGAGTATAAACCCGAACGCGGCCCAGTCAACGCGTCCATGACTTTTTTTCAGCTTTCTTTTTTATCCGCCTGACTTGACTCCCCGTCTTTTTGAGTTACCATTATTTTATGGGCGATGAAGGGATGAGACGCCCCCGCAAAATGGAAAAAGAGTCTAGAAAGGTTTCTTGAGAGGAACGGATTTAAGTCAGGATTGATTCATGAGCAGCCCCAGAAGCAAAGGTTCTAAGAGGGGGTGAAAAAAATGCAACTTAAACAGATAATGCAGAAGAAAGTAGTAACGGTAAGCCCTGACACTACTATAAGGGAGACCGCGAAGAAGATGAAGGATTACCGGGTAGGATACCTGCTCGTTACGAACGGCGAGTCGATAAAAGGCTGCATTACGGACAGGGACCTGGTGATCTGGCTCGCAAGCGGAAAGGACCCTGACGGGACGAGGATAGACGGCATAATGCAGTCTAGCGTAATAACGGCAACCCCGGAAACCGATGTGTTCGATGCTTCGAAGCTGATGGCGCGAAAGAAAGTACGCAGGCTCCCGGTGGTTGAGAACAATAAGCTCATTGGCCTAGTCTCCGTGTCGGACCTCGCGTCTGTCATAGAAGAGGAAGTAGACAACTTCCTCCATGTGGAAGAAGCGTATCAGATATAAGACTTGAAGGTTGCTTTCCTGGGCCGGAAAAAACCGGCTCTTAAGAGGAGAGATAAGGAACTGTCTTCGGATGGTTTCCGAAACCTCCTCTTAATAGTCGGGAATTAACCGGCTCAGGGAAGCAATGCGGCAGAGGGTAAAACCTCTGCCGCTAAAAAAAATGACGGTTGCCTCCGTGTCCGAAACTTGGGTTGTAAGAAGAATGGAAGGTGATTACCTTCGGGTTGAAAGATCCGAGTGGGGTCCTGAAAATTCTCCTTAGAACCTCAAGATAACCGAGCGCGGGGGCAAGAGCTGCCTCCGCGGGTCCGAAACTCCGGTCCTTAAGAAGAGTAATAAGGGATCATCTTTCGGGATGGTTCCGGGATTCTCCTTAGAGACTGGAGATAACCGAGTCCGCGAAGGCAAAGGGCGGCAGGCGTCAAAACCTGCCGCCTTATTTTTTTGAATGCCATTGACGCTTACAGGAGCTTGCAGCCGCTTCGACTTGATTCAGGGCCAGCAGTAAAAAAATAGCGGCCGATGGAATTTAAACGGAGAGCCTTAGAAGGTATGGGGAGCTTGTCTCTGTCTGGAGCCGCATGGCAAGCGCAACAGGCAGAATCGAAACAGAAAATCCCCGAACTCTGAGAAACTTTCCCTTACGAAGCGTGGATTTATTTTTTTCTTATATTCTTGTCTTCGATATTTTCAGGTTTCGCGTTGACGATCTTCGGCTGCCTTTCAAGGCGCTCCTTAAGCCTGTCTATGCGCCTGCCCATGCCAAAGACTTCACCAAGCGGCATGGCAAGCCTTTTTCTCACATCGGGGTTCGAGTACTTGACATAGAGCATGCCGACGGCGGCCGTAATGACGCCGCCTACGAAGTCGTTTACGAGGTCCCACATTGTATCCGCGAGCCCGTTCTGGGTCGTTTTGCCGAAGAGGCTGTCAACCGCGAACTCCATTATCTCCCAGACGGCTCCCATGGCAATCGCGAAGGTAATGGTGAAAAAACCGATGAAAGGCAATGAGAGGCGCACTTTGCGCGTATAATTCAGCGTGTAGACGACCACAAAGGCCAGCAGGCCTACTACCGCGCTGCCGTATATGTGCAGGGCCTTGTCATAGAGCCGCACCTTCTGGTAGAAATTCATCCCTTCGCCCATAAAGGTATTGAGGAAGATCGAAAGCGTAATGAGGAGATCGAGCTCAAAGGGCAGCGTTACGCGGTAGCTCCTTTCCACGAGGCTCGGTATGAGGGACAGGATGACCGAAAAAACAAGGAGTATGGAAAAAAGATAGTCTCCCTTGTAGAGCTCCACAGGAAGAAGGAGCACCATAAGGAGCTTCATAAACCAGGAAAGGCCGGCCGTGAGCGACAGGCTTCGCCAGTTCCTGAGCATGTTCATAAGGTTCAGCATAGCTCTTCGCGCTTTCAGGTTGGAAAAATGACCTTTTAATTATATACAAGGCAGGCCCTTTGGCAACAGTCAAATTTTCAAAACCCATAAAGGCCTTATCAATCGCGCTCTCGGGCTTGTTTTTATCGCCCGCTCCGGCGGCCGCGCTCATGCCCTGGGGCAGCGCGTACCTGAACAGCGGCGCGGTAGGATTTGCGAACCATTTGACAGAAGGCGCGTTCAAACCTGAAAGTGTTTTTATACCGGATCAGACCGCCGTCTCCGGCAAGGATGTACCGTCCTCGCTCTGCGAGCTAGTGGAGGGCATGCACGCAACGGACAGGGCTCATGTCAGCCAATCTCCCGCCGCGTTCCCGGAATTGCTTGAAGACAGCGGCCCTGTCAGCACGGGCCTGGGTTATGACCTGAGCCCGGGACTGCGCTTCCAGGGAGTGGGTGTATTCGACATGGAAGAGAACTACGCTTTCCTTGGCCCGGCTTTCCGGTTGAACATCGAAGGAGACCTCGCCATCACCACCGGCATGCAGCTCCCTATTGCTGGAGACAACGGTCAGGACAGGCTCTCCGGCCTTTACTACGCAGAGTTCATGCTGCTCTTCTGATTGAAAATCCATTGAAGAAAAAGCGTTATAATTAAATTGTATCGTTGATGTCCGGAGGCGGTTTATGGAAAAAAACAAAACTACCGCGCCAGGAGAAGGGTTTTGCCCTGTGTGCACCTATCCGCTGGCTGAGTGCGTCTGC
>MGPK01000001.1:12496-37420 GCA_001795535.1 Deltaproteobacteria bacterium GWA2_54_12 | reverse complement strand
CGGTCATGATTGCCCGCTTGACGCAGGCGAGCCGTACTGCCCTGTTTGCAGCCCAGTTCCCAAAGAAGGCTGAAGCGAGGAGAGAGGCGTATTTTGTTTGTACGCCGTTTCGAAGACGACAGGATGGAATTTTGAAGCAGCTTGTTAAATCTTCTCTACTGCTTCTCTAATCGCGAACTCAAGTTCCTTTGTGCTCTCCGCAAGGCGCTTCTGTTGTCTCAAAAGGTATGACGGGTGGTAGACGGCCATCAGATGGCGGCCCTCAAAGCTCTTCCACTTCCCTGCTTCAAACCTCTCACCGGGCAAAAGCGCGAAAAAAGCTGTCTTGCCCACGGCAAGTATTACTGACGGGTCTACTATCCTTATCTCTTCGAGCAGAAAAGAAACGAAGAGATCCTGTTCCGCCTTCAGGGGCTTTCTGGTCTTGAGCCTTTTTGTCTCAAGCACAGGCCATATCTTGACGGCGTTAGTGATATAAGCTTCTTCCCTTGCCATTCCCGAAGCCCTTTCAAAGACCTCGATGAAAAAAGAGCCGCCCTTGCCCACAAACGGCCTCCCGGCGCTGGTTTCGTCCCTGCCCGGGGCTTCTCCTATGACCATGAGAGAGCACGGCACAGGTCCTTCTCCAAAAACCGGCCTTGCCCCGGGATGCGCGCCAGCGCACGCGGCGGCAATACCGGCATTGAGGCGTTCCATCTCTGATTTTTTCTGGTTCATTTCAGGCTACCTCTAAAAATTGTTCTTTTTCCTGACCTCTGTGTCAGGGCGTAAATAAAAATGCTCACATATCTCATATATGCTGTGCTTTTTATTCACGCCCTTCCTTGACTTCAGAAAAAATATCTGATTTTTAGAAGCAGCCTTTGAATGGAAGGGTTTTTACTTGAAAAGGCTCATCGTGCCGAGGCCGTTATCGTCACCGGGTACGGCCTTCTTGCCGTTCTCACCGGGCTCAGCAGTCTCACCGGGCTGGTTCCCGTCATCTTCATGCGACGGCGCCGCACCCGTATAGATGTACCTTTCGAAAAGCTTCTGATATGGGGTCCAGTTTGACCCTTCGGCCTTGCCGTTCAAAAGGGCCCTTACCGTGTTGACTTTCGCGTCAAGGTCGTCGAGGTAGGAAAGTATTATGGCCTCTATGGTCTTCGGTCTCTTGGGAGAGCCGAATTCAAGCTGGCCGTGATGTGAGAGTATCATGTGTTTCAAGAGGACTGCGAGCTCCCTGGGAAAATCAGCGAGGCTAGCGAGCTTCCTGTCTATGAGTTCGACACCCATTGTTATATGGCCAAGTAGCCTGCCCTCGTCCGAATAATCAAAGGCCCTCTCGTAGGTCAGCTCGTATATCTTGCCTATGTCGTGAAGCATGGCCCCCGCAAGCAGCAGGTCCCTGTTAACGGTGGCCCCGTAATGGCTTGAGACCTTATCGGCGAGGCCGCAGATCGAAAACACATGCTCAGCGAGCCCGCCGAGGTACGGGTGGTGCATTGCCTTTGCAGCCGGGGCGATAAGGAATTTAGCCCTTATCTCCGTATCAGTAAATATAGAGTCCATCAGGGCCTTCAGGTGCCTGTCCTTGATGGACGCCAGCGTTGAATCGAGTTCGGCTTCCAGAGAGGCCTGGTCTCTTTCGGAAGAGGGCAGGAAATCCCTGAGCGAGTACGACCCTTCGGCAAGTGCCTTCACCGCGGATACATTGAGCTGCACGCCGCCCTGGTAAGCCACTGCAAAGCCCTTGATAGACACGACATCGTTCTTGTTGAAGCCACGGGCGAGCTCTTCGGCGTCGTCCCAGACCCTGGCCTCGATCTCTCCGGTCGAGTCCATGAACTTCAGGTTAAGATAAGCCTTGCCGGACTTTGATATGCCGGTTTCCTTGCGCACGACGAGGAACGGGCCGACGACGCTGTCCTTTTCCTTTATGTCCTTTATCAATTTCTTTTTCAAAGTTTATCCCTGGGCTCAGACGGAATGAGCGCGCTGCTCCCTTTCAAGAAACCACTTAACATATCTTTCGACGCCTTCGTCTATCCTTACGGCCGCGGTAAATCCGAGCAGCTCTTTTGCCTTGGCCGCGTCGGCGTATGTTATGGGCACATCCCCCGGAACTGGCGGCAGATATTTTATTTCGGCCTTTTTGCCAAGCGCGCCTTCTATAAGCTCGATGAGCCTGTTGACTTCTATGGTGTTTGCCCCGCCCAGGTTTACTATCTCGTATCTCGACGGCGTATAGACGGCCTTCAGTAGCCCTTCTATGATGTCCCCAACATAGGTAAAGTCCCTCTGGGCGCTTCCGTCGCCGTAGACCTGAATAGGTTTGCCGTCGTGTATGAGTCGGGTGAACTTGGCCACGGCCATGTCGGGCCTGCCGCGCTCTCCGTAGACGGTAAAGAACCTCAAGCAGGTCGAGGGCAGCTTATACAGGTGCGAATAGGTATAGCACATCAGCTCGCCCGCCCTCTTGGTCGTAGCGTAGGGCGATATGGGGCAGGTTATGGGGTCGCCCTCTGAAAAAGGGACCTTGCTGTTTATTCCGTAAACTGACGAGGAGGACGCGAAGACGAAGTTTCCGACGCCTGTTTTCCTGGCGGCTTCGAGGAGGTTCAGCGTGCCTACGCAGTTGACCTGCTCGTACAAAAGGGGCTCTTCTATGGAGGGGCGCACACCGGCGCGGGCGGCCAGGTGTACGACAACATCAAACCTTGTCTCTTCGAACATCCGCAAAACTTTATCGGTATCGCGGATGTCGCCCTCTATAAGTCTGTACGAGGGATTTGACAAGTGGGGAGCGATGTTCTCCCTCTTGAGCTTCGGGTCATAAAAATCGTTGAATTCGTCTATTACCGTTACTTTTTCGCCTCTGGCGAGAAGCGCGTCCGCAAGGTGCGAGCCTATGAAGCCCGCCCCGCCCGTTATCAGTATATTCATGAGTAAAAACTATCATAGATGGAAAAAACGGTCAAGGATAAGGGAAGTCTTCAGGCGAAAAAAACATGGGAAGGCTCCATGCTTTCCCATGTTTTTTAGAGGTCTTTTGCCGTCTTCCGTCAGTCACCCGCTTTTTTCGACGCTCTGATTATAGAGGACCCCGGTAAGGGTCAACTCCGCGCTTTCAACATCCTCGGTATCCCTGTTGGGATGATGCATGACCTCTATTTTGTCCCAGTCCTTGAACTGGTCGGAAGGTATCGTCACTACATAAAAACCCCTGCCGAGGGCGTCAGACTCGAATATGAGGTCTCCAGAGCCTATGCCGACCTCGCCCATCATCGGGGCTTCGTTTATGAGCCATACCGAATAGGTCGCGTTGGGCTCAAGGCCGCTGGCGTCTATCCTTATCTCCTTCTGGCCGTCCCGTATGTCAGTTATTACCGCCTCTCCCGTGGCGTCGTCCCAGTCCTCGCCCCTCAAGTCCACCGTATTCTCGTACGGGGCCTGGGCTGTAATGGCGAAAGCCAGAGCAGCGGCAGCAGCAAGCTCCTTTACCATCGCTCACCTCAGATACAGGGAGGTTGAAAACGAAAGGGCCTCCTACCCTGAATATGGAGGCCCTTGCTTTTGACCGGCATTTCCTCCTTTAATCGAAGATCCCTCCAAGGTCTCCTTTCAAGGCTATCTGCGAATTCTGCAGATCACTCGGGTCGTTGTTGGGATGATGGGCTATCTCGATGACATCCCACCTGTTGAGCTCACCCTCGCCAACGGTAGCCACGAAATTCCCGCTTCCGGACGCGTCGGTCCTGAACGAATAAGGATTAACGCCAAGCCCCATCAGCCTCTCTCCCGGCTGGTCCTTCGCAAGCCAGGCCGTATAGACGGAATTCGGCTTAAGTCCGCCGACATTGATGGTTATCTGCTCCTGCTCGTAAACCGTATCGGTCCCTTCCTCAATTAATGCCGTGCCTCTGGCGTCCCTGAAGTTCAAAGACCCCTCAAGCGGCACCTCTAAGGCTGCGTAGGCGGCGGTAGAGAAAAGGGCGGCCGCCGCGAGCGTGAAAGCGGCCCCTATAAAGCTCCTTTTCATAGTCATGCCTCCTTTGTTAATCGCTAATACCTGCGGGCCGGCGGAACCCCTATGCTTCCGCGTATATTCTGCCCATGTTTGATTGTAGACCCCTGACAGGACTTGTCAAGAAGCTGGACAAGCGAACGGTGAGCAGACATGATACTGGCGGACCATATTCCTTTTTTTCTGTTAAAGTGTGAGTATCACTATTCGCAAAAAGGGAGATGAGGATGGCTCAGCCTTCAGCGCTGAAGAAGGTATCTGATACGATATGGGAGCTGCCCAGATCCTACAAAACCGGGATGCTCGTCCCTGCCCGGATCTACGCCACGGAAAAGCTCATAAAAGAGATGGACGACGGAGTTTTCGAGCAGGTCTCCAATGTGGCCTGCCTTCCCGGCATAGTGAACTACGCCTTCTGCATGCCTGACGGCCACTGGGGCTACGGCTTCCCCATAGGCGGGGTGGCGGCGATGGACCCTGAAAAAGGCGTCATCTCCCCCGGAGGCATAGGCTTCGACATAAACTGCGGCATGAGGCTCGTGAGGACTAATCTCACCTATGACGAGGTGAAGCCCAGGCTGAAGGAATTGGTCGACGCCATGTTCTACCGCATCCCCTCGGGCGTCGGCTCAACGGGCCTGCTGCGCCTTTCTCACGACGAGTTCAGGACAATGACCGAAGAGGGCTCCCGCTGGTGTTTGAAAAAAGGCTACGCCTGGTCAGAGGACCTGGAGTTAACCGAAGAGCAGGGGTGCTTCAAGGGCGCGAAGGCGTCAAAGGTGAGCCAGCGGGCCGTAGAGCGGGGCTTTGACCAGGTGGGCACTCTCGGCAGCGGGAACCATTACTGCGAAATACAGGTAGCCAAACCTGAGAATATCTTTGACGCCGAGTGTGCACGGGCCTTCGGCTTCACGCTCCCGAACCAGGTCGCGGTCATGTTCCACTGCGGCTCACGCGGGTTCGGCCATCAGGTCGCAACCGATTATCTGCAGCTGTTCCTGAAGGTCATGGAAAGCAAGTACGGCATCAAGGTGCTGGACAGGGAGCTCGCGTGCGCCCCCTTCAACTCCCCCGAAGGGCAGGACTACTTCGCCGCCATGAAATGCGCCGCGAACATGGCGTTCGTCAACAGGCAGGTAATCCTTCACCTGCTCCGTCAGGTCTTCTCGGAAGTATTCCAGCGCTCCCCCGAAGACTTAGGCATGTCTATGGTCTATGATGTGACCCACAATACCGCCAAGCTCGAAACGCACATCATAAAGGGCAAGCCCAGAGAGCTGCTCGTCCACAGGAAAGGCGCGACAAGGGCCTACGGCCCCGGCATGGAGGGCCTGCCGGCAAAGTACAGCGAAACGGGACAGCCCGTCATCATAGGCGGCTCGATGGAGACCGGCTCCTATCTTCTTGCCGGGCTCGCAACCGGCGCTGACGCGTTTTATACGACGGCCCACGGCAGCGGCAGGACGATGAGCAGGCACCAGGCGAAGAAGATGTACAGAGGCACGAAGCTTCAGCACGACATGGAGGAACGGGGCATATATGTGCGGAGCGTTTCGTGGGGCGGGCTCGCCGAAGAGGCCGGGGCCGCGTACAAGCAGATCGACGAAGTAGTCGAGGCGACAGAGCTGGCGGGCTTGAGTAAAAGAGTCCTCCGGCTTATTCCTATCGGCAACATAAAGGGCTGAAGATGCCGTACCGCTACCTTGACGAGATAGCCACAGCAGACGTCGCGTTCGAAGCTACAGGCAAAGACCTGGAAGAGGTCTTTGCCTCGGCTGCGGAAGCGACCACGCATGTGATGATAGAAGAGCCGGAAAGACTTGAGCGTAAGCAGAAAGTCGAAGTCAGGCTGTCGAACGAGGAAGCTGACATGCTGCTTTTCAATTTTCTGGGCGAGCTTGTCTATTACAAGGACGCAAAAAAGCTGCTTTTGCGGGTCGATGAGATAAGGATAACCGAGGGAGATTCCGGGTACAGCCTTGAGGCCACGCTTTCAGGCGAGGAGCTTGACCCCAAAAAGCATCCGCTCGGGGCCGACGTCAAGGCTGTAACGCTTCACATGTTCAAATTAGAGCGCACGGAAGAAGGCTGGAAGGCGACGGCGATACTCGATATATAAGACATTCAGGAAACGATGCAGATGGAATTTTTTTAGCGGCCTGTTAAAAGTCTTCTTCGAGATATATCTCATCGGTCTTTGTCTTTCTCACGGCCAGCGGCGTCTGACAGTACGGGCAGAAGACCTGCTCGCCGATCTTCTCGTCACCTGCCATCGGTATCTCTACATCGCACATTGGACAGGTGAGATAGCTGTAAGAACCTTTACTCGACATGGGCACCTCTTTTTTATACTGACATGTTGAAAAGACAGTCATTGCGAGGAGCTTGCGCGACGAAACAATCTCAAATCAGCTGGTTTACTTTAAAACGGGATTGCCGCGCTTCGCTCGCAATGACATATTTTTTCAGCAATATTGAAAAACCTGTTTTGTTCAGGCTGTTTAAAAAGCTCCATATGCAAGGCGTCGAGGAACAAGGAGCGAGGCGTACTCTTTTGTACGCCGCAGTGTCCGAGAGACAAAGACAACGCCGCAGATGGGCCTTTTTTGAGCAACTTTGAAGACCTGATTTGTTCAGGCTGTTCAAAAAGGTTCAGATGCAAGGCGTCAAGGAGCGAGGCATGAGGCGTACTCTGTTGTACGCCGCAGTGACGAGTGACGATGACAACGCCGCAGATGGGCCTTTTTCAACAGCCTGATTAAATATCTCATTTCTTTTCGCCCAGTTCAAGCCGCTATTGAGGAAAAAACATGGACCGGGGCTGGCTTTTTCCCTTGACCGTATTTTGCAAAAGACGGAAAATTAACCATGAGCAGGATGCGCAGTGAAATAAGAAAACTCTATCTCTCTGTCGGAGAGGTAGTGGTGCACCTTCGCCACCCGGAATGGGGCCAGGGCAAGGTCGTGGAGGAGATGAACTCGAACATCCCGGGCGGCATCTCGTTCATAAGGATAGAGTTCAAGTACGCTGGCAAAAGGACATTTGACAACAACCTTGAAAGCCTGTGGTGCTGTTATCACGCGGGGGTAAGAAGGGTCGGCTGAATATGCGTTTAAACGAAGGGCGGGTAAAATAAATTATCCCGCCCTTTTTTCATTTCTGTGTCAGGCTCGCTCTGATTGATTTCACCCTTCCCTTCATTCCTTCCCATCGAGGGAGGGGAAAAAGAGGACAGCCGGAAGCCTTTTATTTATCCACCTTGATTTGTAAGTATGTCATTCTGAGCACAGCGATAATTTTTGCAGGATAGCAAAAATTGAACTTCGAGCGATCGCGGGCCCGCAGGGTCGAGCCCCAGGACGGGGCGAGATAAGAATCTCGTATTTGGAAAATCAGCAAGTTAAGATTCTTCAGTCGCTTACGCTCCCTCAGAATGACAGAAAAGAAGAGCATTTTTATTTACGCCCTGACGCAGAGATCATGGAAAAGAGCTTCTAAAAATTAGATATTTTTTCTGAGGTCAAGGAAGGGCGGAAATAAAAAGCGGAGCTTATATGACAATATGTGTGCATTTTTATTTACGCCATGACGCAGAGATCAGAAAAAAAAGCAATTTTTAGGAGAAAAGGGGCTTGCCCGTCATATCAGTGGGCTGCGCCAGGCCCATCGCCTTCAAGACCGTCGGGGCCACATCCTGTAGCCCGCCTTTGGCAAGCCTTACGCCTTTTTTTTCCTTATCCGCGAATATGAAAGGCACCATATTTGTCGTATGAGCGGTGAACGGCCCGCCGTTTTCAGGGTCTTTCATCTGCTCGGCGTTGCCGTGGTCAGCCGTGATGATGACCGTCCAGCCCCGCTCAAGGGCCGCGTCAGCTACCATACCTACGGCCCTGTCAACGGTCTCGCACGCCTTCACGGCGGCCTCGATAATCCCTGTATGGCCAACCATGTCGCCGTTGGCAAAGTTCATCAGCATGAATCCGTAACTGTCGTCCTTTATCTTCTCGACCGCGGCCTCGGCTATCTCGATGGCTCGCATCTCGGGCTTCAGGTCATAGGTTGCCACATCCTTCACGGACGGAATGAGAAGCCTTTCCTCTCCCTCGAACGGAGCTTCGCTTCCGCCGTTGAAAAAGAAAGTCACATGGGCGTACTTTTCGGTCTCGCTGACCCTGAACTGCCTCTCTCCGGCGCGGCTCAAGACCTCGCCCAATATGTTCTTCAATTCCTGCGGCTTGAAAAGGACCGGCAGTGCGAGCGATGAGTCGTACTCGGTCATGCATACGAAGCCGGAAAGAGCGGGCCTTATCGCCCTGTCGAAGCCGTCGAACTTATCCAGCACAAAGGCCCTTGCTGTCTCCCTTGCCCTGTCGGCTCTGAAGTTGAAAAAGATTATGCCGTCGCCATCTGAAAGCGGCCCGACAGGCTTCCCGCCATCGGTCAAGACAACAGGTTTTACGAATTCGTCGTTTTCGCCTTTCGCGTAACTGTCGTTTATGGCCTGCAAAGGGTCTGCGGCGTACAGGCCGGAATTTCCGGTAATCGCGTCATAGGCCTTTTTCACGCGGTCCCAGCGGTTGTCCCTGTCCATCGCGTAATACCTGCCCATGACGGTTGCCACCCGCGCTGAAGAGCCCGACTTTTTTATATAGGAAAGAAGCTCGTCCATGTACTTTGCCCCGCTCGAAGGTGGCGTGTCCCTGCCGTCCAGGAAAGCATGGATATAGACCTTCTCAAGGCCCTTCCTCCTGAAAATGTCGAGAAGGCCGAAAAGGTGGCTGATGTGGCTGTGCACGCCGCCGTCGGAAAGAAGGCCCATGAGATGCAGCGCCCTGCCCGAAGCCTTGAGGTTAGAGGCGAGAATTTCCAGCTCAGGGTTATTGTCGAGCCCTCCTTCGCTTATTACCTTGCCTATCCTTGTAAGCTCCTGGTAGATGATGCGGCCTGAGCCCATCGTGAGGTGCCCAACTTCTGAATTTCCCATCTGCCCTTCGGGAAGACCGACTGAAAGCCCGGAGGTGTCTATTGCGGTAGACGGGTACTCTTTGACGAGCCTATCGAGATTGGGAGTCGAGGCAAGGCGAATGGCGTTGCCTTCCCTTTCAGGGTTTATTCCCCATCCGTCCATGACGATAAGGCAGACCTTCTTCACTCTCTTATGTTCTCCGGGATTTTTTTATGACGGCGGACGCGCATTCCCCGGCCTTCGGGCCGGGGACGCGCATTCAATCAGAAGAGCTTTCTTTGTGCTGACATGAACTTGGCCGGGGCTGGCACGCCCTTCATGGCAAGCGTGTTCCATTCCCCGCAGGACGGGCACCTGGGCTCCCAGGACTGCGAGCTGGCGGCGCAACCGGAACAGGCAAATGCCGGGCTGAACTCCCTGTCCATGCCGAGCGCCTTCTGGAACAGGTGCGCTGCCTTGCCTGACTGCTTTCTCCTCAGGTAAGCCTCTCCGAGAAGGACATGGTGGTAGTAGCCCTCGACCCCTTCGTTCGACAGCGCTTCCAGCTCTTCTATGGCGTTGTCGACCATCTCGAGCCTCAGGTAGAGCCTTGAAAGGAGGAGCCTCAAGTTGTAATCAGCCGGGTTGGCGTGAATCTCTTTTTTGTACTTTTCGAGAATCCTCTCGGGCGCGGATTCGCTTATGTAGATGTCTTCCAGCCTCAGTATTATCGCCTCTGCCTTCGGGAACTTGACCCGCGCCTTCTCCCATACCTTTATCGCGTTAGCGGGGTTGCCCTGTCTGGCGAGCACATCGCCCAGGAGGAGGTGCGCGGGCATGAAGGCGTCGTCGTTCCTCAGTACCTCTTTGAGCTTCAAGAGCGATTCGGAAAGCTTCCCGTCAGAGCAGTACCTTGAAGCCGACTCGAACAGGAGCCCCGTCAGGAGCCTCTTCTCTTTTTTCCTCGAAGACTCGTCCTTTTCGCTATCCACTATCTTTTTCTGAAGGTCGGCGGCATCAACCCAGAGCGCTTCCTTTATCCTGTAGTCCCTGAGCTTCCTGAGCGCGTACAGGTTTCTAGGATCCAGCCTTACTACCTCTTCGAGCGCCTTCATGGCCCTCATGATGTCACCGGAATCAGCGGCGCACCTCGCGAGCGAGCTCAGTATCCCTATCGAGGACGAGTTGCCGACAAAACCGCTCTCAAGGACCTTCACGGCATCCGCCGGCCTGTTCTCCCTCATGTAGGTCTCAGCGAGACTTATTATCATGCCGGTTTCGGATGGCTTTGCCTTCAGGGCCTTTTCTATCAATTCCCTCGCCCCGGCAGTTTCTCCCTTTACGAGAAGCTCGGTCCCTTTTTTATAATTATCGTCAGCCTGGGCAAGAAGCTTTTTCTCTTTCCTTGACTGCAGATCGCGCCAGGCCCTGCGGCCGTCCGCCAGGAGCGAGTTCAGGACAGCCACTACGACCCCAGCGAAGAACCCGGCGAAAAGGAGCATCGTGGCAGGCAGGACATATACATGCGTGGATGAGACGACATATGTCACTTCACCGGGGTTGTTCGTATGGAGATAAAAGAACGCGCTCAGTATAATAATAATTATTATCAGGAGTATTTTGGTGTACATAGGCCTGCCGTCAGGTTTAAGGTTTATGGCTACCGGGGGAAATTGCTCTTTTTCCTGACCTCTGCGTCAGTGCGTAAATAAAAATGCTCACATATTATGCATATATATGCTGCGCTTTTTATTTCCGCCCTTCCTTGACTTCAGAAAAAATAGCTAATTTTTAGAAGCAGCCTTTTAATTCAACTCTTCGGTGCGAATAGGGCTCGCTCTCAATTAATGTGAATTCTTTTTGTACGCCGCGATTAAGAGTTTTGAAGCCAACGATGCAGATGGACTTTTTGAGTAGCCTGTCAGTGCGAATATGGCTCGCCTCTCATAATTGTGAACGCCCTGTACACCTGCTCGTAAAGGAAAAGGCGCGCGAGGTCATGGGGCAGCGTCATTGCGGATAAAGAAAGAACAAGGTCTGCGGTGCCGTAAACATCCTTATGCAGCCCGTAAGCCCCTCCGACCACGAAGGATACATTTTTCCTCCCCTGGTTCATGAGCCCTTCGATGAACTTCGAGAAGGCGGCTGAGGTCATGGAAGAGCCGGTATCAGCGAGGACGACCGTGTACCCGCCCTGGCCCAAAGCCGAAAGAATCCTCTGCCCTTCTTTACGGAGGACATCTTCCCTGGGCATTTTCAGGGAAGCGCCTTCGTCCTTCACCTCTACAATATCCACCGGCGCGTACCGCTTTATCCTCTTGAGGTAGTCTGCCGAGGCCTCAGCTATGGAAGACTTCTTGACGGAGCCCACGGCCACGAAGGTTATCTTCACCCGGCTCTACTCGCTCTTCTTCTTTTTCCTGGGCACAGCCGCGGCGGCAGCCGGCTTTCTAACGGCCTTTGCGGCAACGGTTTTTTTAACGGCCTTTACGGCAACAGGTTTTTTAAGGGCCTTTACAACGGCTGGGTTTTTGGCAGCCTTTGCGGCAACGGCCTTTGCCGCTGGCTTTTTCGCGGCCTTTGCGGCTGCGGGCTTTGCCTTCTCAGGCGCTGCCTTTGGCTTGGGCGCGGGCTTGTCCTTCACCTCGGTAACCGGGGCTTCGGCCCAAAACCCTTCGAGGTCGTAGAACGACCTTACAGGCTCAAGGAAGATATGGACGACGACATCGACATAGTCGATGAGCGCCCACCTGCCTTCGGTGACGCCTTCCATGCCAAAGGGCCGCTCGCCTTTTTTCCTGAGGCCGTCCTCTATGGAATCAGCTATGGCCTGGACCTGCCTTTCGGACTCGGCGCTGCATACGAGCAGGAAATCCGATACACCGGAAAGTTTCTTGATGTTGAGAATGACGACCTTTTCGGCCTTTTTGTCGAGGGCCAGTTTGGCGATCTCGAGCGCTTTTTTCTTCGGTTCCAGTTGAATGCTCCTTTTTTTCGGGGGCTATCTGTAAAGCCCCTCTTTTCTTATGAACTCTATGACAGTGTCGGGAAGGAGGTAGCGCACTGTGCGGCCCCTTCGCACCCTTTCCCTTATATCGGAAGAAGATATGTCAATGGGCGTGGTGTCGAGGTAAGTGATAGAATTCCCGTTTGAATTGACGAACCCCATGACCCGGGAATCATACCAGAACTTGGCGGCCAGTTCAACCGGAAGCACCTCTTCGAGGGGCTTTGGTGGATGGTTCGGCCTCGGGGCCACTATGAAGCTTGCCAGGCTCAGGAGGTCTTCATATTCGTACCAGCTCGCGATGTCGTTGAAAGAGTCGCTGCCGAGTATGAGGAACACTTCGGTATCAGGCTCCTTCAGAAGCTCTCTTACAGTATCAACGGTGAATGACCTGCCTTCGCGCCTTATCTCAAGGTCAGAGACCGAAAAACCGGGGTTGTCCTCTATCGCGGCCTTTACAAGCTCAAAGCGAAACCTGGCTGGCGTGAGCGATTCAGTCAGTTTGTGAGGCGTGATGAAGGTGGGCATGAATACCACCCTGTCAAGGCCGCAGATCTCCCTTGCCTCCTCGGCAAGCCTCAGATGTCCGTAATGGACCGGGTTGAAGGTACCTCCAAAAACAGCTATGCGCATCCTGTCCCTCAGAAAGAATCAAAGGAAGATATGCTATCCCATTGAATTTACTGTGTCAACCCGTTTGAGAACGCCCTTGCCTCACTTCCATTTCCACTGCCACTGTAGTAGAATTGTCCCTTACAGGAGATGCGATGATGGAAATGGACCTTTTCGGAAAAAACGAAAAAGAAGTGAACCCCGCTCCTCTGGCCCAGAGGATGAGGCCTTCCGCTCTTTCAGGCTTTGCCGGGCAGGAGCACCTTGTAGGCGAGGGTAAAATACTCGACAGGGTCATTAAAAGGGGCGAGCTGCCTTCCCTCATACTCTGGGGCCCTCCGGGCACTGGAAAGACGACGCTGGCAAGGATTGTGGCCGAAGCGTCGAAGTCGGACTTCGTCGAGTTCTCCGCCGTGCTCTCCGGGGTCAAGGAGATACGGGAGGTAATAAAGGCGGCGAAGGACAGCCTGAGGCTCGGCAGGAAGACGGTCCTGTTCGTAGACGAGATACACAGGTTCAACAAGTCCCAGCAGGACGCCTTTCTCCACAGCGTGGAGGACGGCACCATAACGCTCATCGGGGCCACGACCGAAAACCCATCCTTCGAGGTGAACGCACCACTGCTTTCAAGGTGCAAAGTTCTCGTCCTCGAATCGCTCTCGGATGAATCAATCAAGAAGATTCTCAGGGACGCCCTCTCTGACAAGGAGCGCGGCCTGGGGAATTTCAAGGCAGAGATAGGCAAAGAGGTCATCGACTTCATCGCGGACAGCTCAACGGGTGACGCCAGGAGCGCCCTCAACTCGCTTGAAGCGGCCTTCATGATAACCGAGCCCGACAGCGAGGGCGTAAAGCGCATAACGCTTGAGGCCGCGACCGAAGCCATGCAGAAAAAAGCCCTCCTCTATGACAAGTCAGGGGAGGAGCACTACAATGTGATATCGGCCTTTATAAAGTCGATGCGAGGGAGCGACGCGGACGCGGCGCTCTACTGGCTCGCCCGCATGGTCGAGGCAGGGGAAGACCCCCTTTTCATCGCGAGACGCATGGTCATATTCGCCTCGGAAGACATCGGCAACGCAGACCCGAGGGCCATAATGGTCGCCAACGCGGTAAAGGACTCGGTCGATTTCATAGGCATGCCCGAAGGCTGGATACCTCTGGCGCAGGGTGTGGCCTACCTGGCGACCGCTCCCAAGTCGAACGCATCGTACATGGCCTACCTTGAAGCCGCCGACGATGTAAAGAAGCACGGCGCCCTGCCCGTGCCGCTGCACATAAGGAACGCCCCGACAAAGCTCATGAAAGGGCTCGGGTACGGAAAGGGCTACAAGTACCCGCACAGCTTTAAAGACGCAGTCGCCGAACAGGACTATCTCCCTGACGCTTTGAAGGGGCGCGCGTATTACAAGCCCACCGACAGGGGCTATGACAAACAGATAGCCCAGATGATGAAGGATAGAAAGGAGAAGAAAAAGGAAAGCAAATAAACTGACCCTCAAGCCATCCCGGACAACCGATTTCCGGCACGAATTAGACTCCCTCGACGCAGTACCCTTCTTGATGTGACAACAAGGATGAAAAAAAGCTTTTAAAGGTTGAATTAAAAGCTGGTGTGACATAAGTCACTGCCAAAACCCCCGGCAGAGGAGAAGAATCAAAAAGCCGTTAATAGGGGGTACATTCAAGCAAAAAACCTCAAACCCAAAGACCTCCCAGAAAATCATCCCAAGAACCTTCAGCTGGTCTTTCCAAGGAAGGAAGGAGACGGAATGAAGAGGTATGCTCTTGTGGCCTTCGGACCTGGACGCGGCGAAATAGGGGAACTCTTCCGTTCACTCAATGAAAACGGCTGTACTGTCGATTCATGCCTGCTGACATCGACCGGCAACGGGTTTTCCGCCGCCATACTTGTGCTCGGCGGTAAAAACTCCGTTTCAAAGACCATCAAGGACCTCAAAAACAGGCTTGTCATAAAAGCGAGCCCAGTTGAAAAGGACGGGCCAGCCCTGCCCGGCAACCTCCAGATAACGATGTACGGCCCGAACAGGCCTGAGACCATCGCGCTCCTTTCCTTGATAATCAGCTCGGAAAAAGGGGAGGTAACCGAAATAGAATCCAAATCTATCGGGGACATGTCCGTTGTGGCCATGCAGGCCTGGTATCCGGGAAAGACCGCGATAATACGCGCCAGCTTAAAGGAACTCTCAAAGAAGCTCGGGCTTAAGTCATCGATTGAACGGATAAGAACAGAAGACCTCCTCTAAGTACCCCTACCTCTTGTCAACCAAAGGGCATGATTGAGTTGACAATCATGCCCTTTCCGTGTTATTCCAGACTATTGAAAGTACTCCTAAAAGGTGAATAAATATGAAAAATGACATCCTCGGCATAGCCCTTGAAAAGGGACTCGAAGGCGAAGGACTCACACCTTCCGAAGCCTTGAGGCTCGCCGCTGTTCCCGAGACCTCCATATACGAGATCATGGCCGTCTCCGAACGGGTCAGGCGTACGCATCTCGGAGTAGAGGTCAACCTCTGCTCCATCGTGAACGCCAAGAGCGGCCTGTGCAGGGAAGACTGCTCGTTCTGCGCCCAGTCGGTCAAATACTCTACGGGCGTCACCGAATACCCCATGTCAGAGCCGGAAAAGATAGTGGGGGCGGCGAAGGAGGCTGCAACCTTCGGGGCAAGGGAGTTCTCGATAGTCACGAGCGGCACCGCCATAGAAAAGGAGCGGGACATAGCCGCCTTGACTTCGGCGCTGCAATCTATGAAGGACAGCGTCCAGATGGAACGGTGCGCCTCCCTCGGCATACTCTCCCGCGAGACTTTAAAGAAGCTCAAGGACAGCGGCCTTGAGAGCTACCACCACAACCTTGAGACCGGACGGAGCTTTTTCCCGAACATCTGCACCACCCACGAGTACGACCGTGACATTGAGGTTGTAAGGACTGCCAAGGAGCTGGGCTTCCATGTCTGCTCCGGCGGCATATTCGGCCTCGGCGAGGGCTGGGAGGTAAGGGTCGAGCTTTTTGCCACGCTCAAGGAACTCGGAGCGGATTCGGTCCCCATAAATTTCCTGAACCCCAGGCCCGGCACGCCGCTCGAAAAAGCTCAAAACCTCACGCCGCTGGAGTGCCTGAAGATAATCGCCCTGGGCCGCCTCATGCTGCCCAGGACCGACATAGTCGTCTGCGGGGGCAGGCAGGTGAATCTGCGCGACCTTCAGCCGCTCATATTCGCCGCCGGCGCGAACGGCATGATGATAGGCAACTACCTCACCACCCCGGGCAGGGAGCCAAACAACGACCTCCAGATGCTCGCTGACCTTGGACTGAAACCAAAGGGCTACAAGTAACCGATGCGCGAGGAAATACTCGAAGAGATATCAAGACTTACGGCGCTTGGCTTAAAGAGGACCTTAAGGCTTGTCGAAGGCCCCCAGGGGCCCAGGGTCACAATGGACGGCCAGGAAGTCGTGCTCATGTGCTCGAACGATTACCTGGGGCTCGCCAACCCCCCGCTTGTAAAAGAGGCCGCCATAAAGGCTATTGAAAAATGGGGCACCGGGGCCGGAGCGTCGAGGCTCGTCTCCGGCAACATGGAGGCCCACCACATACTCGAAGAGCGGATAAAGGAGTTCAAGGCTGCCCCTTCGGCGCTCCTGTTTAACTCCGGCTATAATGCGAATATGGGTTTAATTACCGCTTTGGCCGACAGGTCGACCGAAGTCTTCTCTGACAGGCTCAACCACGCCTCGATAGTGGACGCCTGCGTCCTCAGCCGCGCCAGGGTAAAGAGGTATCCCAACAGGGACACTAACGCCTTGGAAAAGCTCTTGAAAGCCTCGGCCGCGAAAAAAAAGCTTATCATAACCGACAGCGTCTTCAGCATGGACGGCACAATAGCCCCCCTGCCAGATATCATCAGTCTCCTTGAAAGACACGGCGCCATGCTCGTCATAGACGACGCCCACGCAACAGGCGTGCTCGGAGAATCCGGCAGGGGGAGCCTTGAGCACTTCCGGATGGAAGGCCACCCATCTGTCATACAGATGGGAACTCTGGGCAAGGCGCTTGGCTCGTTCGGGGCCTTTGTTACCACTGAACAGGAGGTCATCGACCTCCTCATCTCCCGCGCAAGGGCCTTCGTCTACACGACGGCGCTGCCGCCATCTGTTTGCGCTGCGGCCACAAAAGCAATAGACATTATCGATAAAGACCATGGACTTATAAGGAAACTCTGGGAAAACACTTCAACTATTACTCAAGGGCTCAAGGAGGCCGGGTTCGATACGATGGGAAGCGAGACGCCCATTATCCCGGTGAAGATAGGCGACAACCATAAGGTCATGGATGCCTCCAGAAGGCTCCTCGAACACGGGGTCTTTGTACAGGGCATAAGACCCCCTACGGTCCCGAATGGGACTTCGAGACTGCGGGTGACTGTCACTGCCGCGCATACCGGCGAGGACCTTAAAAAGGCCCTGGCCGCCTTCAGGGGGATTATTAATGGCTAAAGAGCCGCTACTTTTCGTCCACGGCTGGGCAACGGACAGCTGGGTCTGGAAGGAGGTTGCCAAAGGCTTTGAAGAGCGGGCTGCCATGGTCGACCTGCCGGGCCACGGCGGGACAATTACATGGGATGAACCGTCCCTCCTGCCAGCCGTAAAAGAGATAAAAGAGCGGCTCAAGCCCTTTGGCAGGACAAAGGCGATAGGCGTCGGATGGTCGCTTGGTTCAATGGCCCTTATCGCGAGCCTCGCTGATTTAAAGGACTCCTTCAAGGCGCTCGTGCTCGTCGGCGCTACCCCCTGTTTCGTGGAAAAAGAAGACTTCCCCTGGGGCCAGCCAAAAGCGCTGGTCAAGAGGATGATAATGGACATGAAAAAGGACCCGGCGGCCACAGTGGACAGGTTCTACAGCCTCAACTTCACCGAAGACGAGAAAAAGACCCGGGCCGGGCGAAGCATGATGGAAAGGTATTCCTACCCCGGGCCAATCTCGTGCGAAGGAGAAGTTCCGGGCTGCTTCCCTTCATTCAAATATGACGAGCTAACAAAGGCGCTCGAAGCGTTGTACATGACCGACCTGAGGGAGAACCTCAAGTCGATAGACATCCCGGTCCTCCTTGTCCACGGCGAGGAAGACTCGATCTGCCCGGTTGGCGCTGCCGAATACATGGGCCACAGGATAAGGAACGCGAAGCTTGAGGTCGTGGATGGCGCTGGCCACGCGCCCCATATCACAGAGCCGGAACTGTTTAATAAAATACTGCATGAATTTCTCGCAAGGCTTTGATTTAAATACTTTATCACTCAAACTTGCCGCGAGATTTCACTAAATTCCTCCCCTCGATGGGGGAGGGTTGGGTGGGGATGAAAAGAATCTTCTTCCGCCCTCCCCTCTATCCCCTCCCATCAAGGGAGGGGAAGCTTGAGAGACAGTAATCATGGTATTCGACACGGACATCATAAAAAGGTCTTTCTCAAAGGCCGCCTCGACCTACGACGAGTTCTCAGGCTTTCAGAAGGATGTCGCTTTCGAGGTCTTCCAGCGTCTTTCCCAGATGCTCCAGCAAAGGGAGCACGCTTTTTTAAAGGCCGCTTCCATTGAAAACAGACAGGATGCTTTCACCTTCCTGGACATAGGCTCAGGCACAGGAAGGCTCGCGGCGTTGGTGAATTCCATACCCGGGGCAAAAGTCTTTGCCTCTGACATCGCGTTAACGATGCTATGCAAGGCACGGGAAAAACACGGTAATTCCTTTGGTCTGGCAACTGGCGACTGCTGCTACCTGCCCTTCAGGGACGGGGTCTTCGACATGGTCGGCTCGTCTCTCGCGCTCCAGTGGGCACAGGAACTTGAACTGGCCTTTACTGAGGCGGCAAGGGTCTTGAAGCCTGGCGGACTCTTTGTCTTTTCGACGCTCGGCCCCTCTACCCTCTGGGAGTTGAGGGATTGCTATAAAGCACATCGGGCGGTAGAGTTTAAGGACAGTACCTCTATCGAATCAGCCCTCAAGGCCTCCGGGCTTGAGGTCGTTGCAATCGAGGCCAGTATAATAAAGAGGCGATACGGGAGCTTCATCGAACTCCTGAAAGCGCTGAAGAACATAGGCGCGGCACCTCCCATGGAATGCGGGAAAGGACTCTCGCCGGGAAAGCAGCTACGCGAGGCTGGAAAACGCTACAGCGAGAAGTTCCCCTGTGCTCAAGGCGGCATAGAGGCAAGCTACGAACTTATTTTAGCCACGGCAAGAAAGGTCTGAACTACATTGAAGTCTGACAGGACAAAAAAACTCCAGAAGCTCGATAAGGCCCTCGTATGGCACCCGTTCACCCAGATGAAGGAGTGGGCGGCTGGAGACACGCTCATAATCGAGAAGGGCCAGGGCAACTACCTCATCGATACCGACGGCAGGCGCTACCTTGATGGCGTGGCCTCCCTCTGGGTCAATGTGCACGGCCACAGGAAAAAAGAGATAGACAAGGCGATTGTAAGCCAGCTTGGAAAGCTCGCCCATTCAACTCTCCTCGGGTTGGGAAACACGCCTTCAATAGAGCTGGCAGAAAGGCTCGTCAAGATAGTCCCGAAGGGCTTGAACAGGGTCTTTTTCTCTGACAACGGCTCGACAGCGGTCGAAATTGCCCTAAAGATGGCCTTCCAGTACTGGGAGCAGAAGGGCTTTGAAGGCAAAAGAAAGTTCGTGGCCTTCACCGGAGCCTATCACGGCGACACCTTCGGCTCCATGAGCGTCGGGGAGATAGACATATTCGTAAAAAAGTATCGCCCCCTTCTTTTCAGCGCGTTCAGGGCCCCATACCCATATTGCTACAGGTGCCCTGTCGGAAAAGACCGTTCAGACTGCAAGACCGAGTGCCTCAAGGCATTTGAGGATATACTTAAAAAGCACTCAGGAGAGATTGCCGCCTGCATAATAGAGCCCATGCTCCAGGGGGCGGCCGGGATGATAGTCTCGCCTCCGGGCTTCTTGAAGAAAGTCAGAAGCCTCACGAAAAAATACGGCGTCCTCCTCATAGCCGACGAGGTTGCTACCGGCTTCGGCAGGACAGGCAAGATGTTCGCCTGTGAAGTTGAAGGCGTTGTCCCTGATTTCCTGTGTCTGGCCAAGGGCATAACCGGTGGGTACATGCCGCTTGCGGCAACTCTCACGACAGACAAGGTCTACAGGGCCTTTCTCGGCAAGTACGAAGAGTACAGGAGCTTTTTCCACGGCCACACATATACGGGAAACCCGCTCGGGTGCGCGGCGGCCTTGGCCAACCTCGACATATTCGAAAACGAACGGGTGATAGAGGGGCTGGAGCCGAAGGTAGAGCTTTTCAAAAAGCTCCTGCAAAGGTTCGAGGGCCTTGCCCATGTGGGCGAGGTAAGACAGATCGGCCTTGTCGCTGGCATCGAGCTCGTGAAGGACAAGAAAACAAAAGAGCCCTTCCCCGCGAAATCAAGGGTCGGCTACAGGGCATGCCTCAGGATGAGGGACTCGGGGGTCATACTCCGCCCCCTCGGGGATGTTGTCGTCATCATGCCGCCCTTGAGCATCAAGGAAAGCGAGCTTAAAAAGATAGTAGAGGCGGCGTACAAGGGGATTAAGGAGATAACTGAGAAACCGTGACGCATGACCGTGAACCGCGTCCATTACTTTGCAGGTTCAGGGTTGCACCCTGAACCTATTAATTCAAACTGACGCTGTAAAATAGTAATACATTCATTTTGAATCCTTATACTTGTCGTAGCCAGATACCTAAACCGAAATATTCGGGTTCAGGTTACAAACCTGAACCCGCTAAAATGGACTTTTTCAGCAGCCTATTAGAGAACAGATGAAATCTTCTTTTTTCATAACAGGGACAGACACGAATGTCGGCAAGACAGAAGCCGCCTGCGTGCTCGCCAGCTCGTTCAGGGGAGCGGGCCTGAAGGTCGGCGTGATGAAGCCGGTCGAGACGGGCTGCCGTTTGCTTGGCGAGAAAATGATACCAAAAGACGCTTTAAGGCTCAAGGAAGCCTCAGGCACTCTCGCCGACCTCGATCTCGTGAACCCGTACAGGTTCACCGCGGCTGCCGCGCCTGACCTTGCCGCGAGGCTCTTCGGCGCTTCTATTGACCTTGAAAGAATAAAAGACATTTTCATCGGACTTCAGGCCGCCCATGACCTCATGCTGATCGAGGGGGCCGGGGGCTTGCTCGCGCCAGCAGCCGAAGGGAAGTCAATGGCAGACCTCGCACTTTTACTCGGAGCGCCGGTCTTGATAGTTTCAGCGAACCGCCTCGGCACCATAAACCACACGCTCCTGACCGTAAGCTGCGCCCGGCAGATGGGGCTCGACATAAAGGGTATCATCCTCAACAACCCCACTCCTTCCAACGAAGACATCAGCAGGGAATATAACCGCACCCATCTTGAAAGGCTTTCAGGGGTGCCGGTGCTTTTCGAGATACCCTATTCCCCCGGCCAGTCGAATTTGCCAGTCCTTGGCAAAAGGGATATCGAGAAATTCCTTTGAGTTTGCCGGTGCGCACAGCGCACCCTACGCCTACGCCGCTGAGATTGCTTCGTCGCAAAATGCTCCTCGCAATGACGACAGGGTGCCTCTAAAAATTAGAAATTTTTTCCGAGTTCGAGGAAGGGCGGAAATGAAAAGCGCAGCATATATGACAATATGTGAGCATTTTCATTTACGCCCTGACTGCGAGTTCGGGAAAAAGAGCAATTTTTAAAGGCAGCCTGAAACTAAAAAGCCCCCTTCCTTTCGGAAGGGGGCTTTTAGTTTCAGTCAACAGGTATTACCTGCTCTTTGCGGTGGTATAGTTGAGCGTGCCGCCCGCGAGGATGGTCTCGACCTGCCTCGGAGAGAAGCCATGCTTGAGCTTTATCTCCTTGTTCCTGGTCACATTCCTCAAGATCACGGTCTCGCCGGAGAGGCTCTTGTTTATGCCGGGCATCTCTAGCTCGTCGCCGTCCTCTATGCCATCGTAGTCGGCAGCGTTCTCGAAGGTCAAAGGCAATATGCCGAAGTTTACCAGGTTGTCCTTGTGTATCCTGGCGAAGCTCTTGGCAACGATCGCCTTTATCCCGAGGTACATGGGGCAAAGGGCCGCGTGCTCACGGGAAGAGCCCTGTCCATAGTTCTCTCCGCCGATGACGAAGCCGCCGCCAGCCGCCTTGGCCTTCTCGTGGAACTTGGCGTCTATCTGCGCGAATACGCTCTCGGAGTACTTGGGCACATTAGAGCGGTACTTCAGCCATGTTCCCGCCGGAGTTATGTCGTCGGTGGTGATGTTGTCGCCCAGCTTGATAAGGCATTTGCCCTTCAATGTCTCGGGGAGAGCGCCCTGCTTGGGCAGTTCCTTGATGTTCGGGCCTCTGGAGACGGATACCTTTGAAGGGTCCTTTGCCGGGGCTACGACCATCGAATCGTCAATGAGGAACTTGGCGGGCATCTTCACCTTCGGGAACTTGCCCAGCTTTCTCGGGTCGGTTATGACGCCGTAGATGGCGGCCGCGACAGCGACCTCGGGGCTGACGAGGTAGACCTTGCCGTCCTTGGTGCCGCTTCTGCCTTCGAAGTTCCTGTTAAAGGTCCTGAGCGATACGCCAGCGGACGGAGGCGACTGCCCGTTGCCGATGCAGGGGCCGCAGGTGGCTTCCAATATCCTCGCGCCTGCCTCGATGAGATGCGAAAGGCCCTTGTTCAAGGCCATCATGTCGAGGACCTGCTTGGAGCCCGGGGATATGGTCATGCTGACTTCCGGGTGGACCTTGAACTCGCCCTTGTGGAAGACCTCGGAGACGAGCATCAAATCCCTGTAGGAAGAGTTGGTGCAGCTTCCAACGCAGACCTGGTCTACCTTGAGGCCTTCGACTTCGGAAACCTTGCAGACCTGGTCAGGCATGTGGGGCCTTGCTATCATCGGCTCAAGCTTGTTGAGGTCGAGGTCGATGGTCTCGTCATACTTCGCGCCCTCGTCGGCCTTGAGCTCTGTCCAGTCGGCTTCCCTGCCCTGCGCCGCGAGAAACTCCCTGGTCACTTCGTCAGAAGGGAATACCGAGCTGGTCGCGCCGAGTTCGGCGCCCATGTTGGTGATTGTCGCCCTCTCGGGAACGGTAAGGCTCTTTACGCCCTCTCCGCCGTACTCTATGACCTTGCCTACGCCGCCCTTGACGGTCATCCTGCGAAGGAGCTCGAGGATGATGTCCTTCGCTGAGACCCAGGGTTTCAGCTTGCCCTTGAGGTTCACGAGGACGACCTTGGGGTATACGAGGCTGAACGGGCCGCCGCCGAGGGCGACCGCGACATCAAGGCCGCCAGCGCCAATGGCGAGCATGCCTATGCCGCCGCCGGTTGGCGTGTGGCTGTCGGAGCCGAGCATGGTCTTGCCGGGCTTGCCGAACCTCTCCAGGTGCACCTGGTGGCATATGCCGTTGCCGGGCTTGGAGAAATGGATGCCGTACTTGGAGGCCAGCGTCTGAAGGAACCTGTGGTCGTCAGCGTTCTCAAAGCCGCCGTACTGGAGCGTGTTGTGGTCGACATAGCTCACGGAGAGCTCCGTCTTGACCCTGGGCACGCCCATTGCCTCAAACTGCAGGTACGCCATGGTGCCGGTAGCGTCCTGCGTTATGGTCTGGTCTATCCTGATGTTGACTTCCTTGCCCTGAACAGGCTCACCTGATACCAGATGGCTGTCTATGAGCTTCTGCGCGACGCTCTTACTCACGATAATCCTCCTTATTGGGGGGGTGTTATATACGCCTGGAAACGCTATTATAACCTGTCAGGTAGCTTTTATTCCATTTAAAACGGATACTTACGGCCAAAAAAAGGGTTTCGAAGCTTTAAAGCTTACCCAAAACGCCCTGAAATGTCAATCTCATAAAAAAGGCGCTAAAAAGGCCTTTTCAGGCCGCGCGGAAAGATTTACAATATATGGAAACGCCTCCACGACAGCGGCCAAAGCCGCCGGGCGCGTGAATAACTCCGGAGGTAACGAAACTGATAAGCCTGCTTTCAACGCTCATAGTAGCGCTCGCGATCCTCATATACATATATTTTTACGGGAAGAAGTCCAGCAAGTCGAAGGCAAAGCTCAAGAAGGCGGTCGAGTTCGGCCTGAACGAAGAGCCGACAACGCTCCATCCAAAGATAGACCCCTCGCTGTGCATCGGCAGCACGGCCTGCGTCAAGGCCTGCCCCCAGCATGATGTCCTGGGGCTCATCTCCGGCAGGGGCTCGCTCATAAACGCGACTCATTGCGTCGGCCACGGCGCGTGCGCGGCTGCCTGCCCGGTCGGAGCCGTCACACTGGTATTCGGCAATGAAAAGCGCGGCGTGGACATCCCTTACCTGACGCCTGACTTCGAGACCAATGTCAAAGGCATCTTCATAGCTGGCGAGCTTGGCGGCATGGGCCTCGTGAGAAACGCCGTCACTCAAGGCCGTCAGGCAATCGAGTACATCACCTGCTACCTGAAAGAAAAACAGAAGACCGGGGACATATACGATGTCCTCATAGTGGGCGCTGGCCCTGCCGGCATCGGCGCTTCCCTGGCGGCAAAAAAAGCCGGGCTCAAATTCGTCACCATAGAGCAGAACGACATCGGAGGCTCAATCCTTCATTACCCAAGGCACAAAATAGTGATGACGCAGCCGATGGACCTGCCCCTGCACGGCAAGATAAAGTTCAGGGAGACGACAAAGGAAGCACTCCTCGAACTCTTCCTCGGGATAATCAACAGTTCCGGGCTCAAGATAAACACGAACGAAAAGATGACCGCCCTCGCGGAACAAGCCGGGACATTCAAGGTCACGACCAGCAAGGGCGAGTACCTCTCAAAAACTATCATTCTCGCCATCGGCAGAAGAGGCACGCCAAGAAAGCTCGGCGTGCCGGGCGAAGAACTGCCAAAAGTTTGCTACAGCCTCCTTGACCCCGAGCAGCACAAGGGCAATGATGTCATCGTTGTCGGCGGCGGCGACAGCGCGGTCGAAGCGGCAATGGCTTTGGCCTCGTGCGGCAACAAAGTCACCCTCTCCTACAGGGGTGATGCTCTTTCGAGGATAAAGCCTGGCAACAAAGAAAGGCTCGACCAGGCCCTGGCCGCCAAAAGGCTTACGCTTCTTTTGAAGTCGAACCTCAAGGAAATAAAAACAAAGGAAGTTGAGATAGATGCGGACGGAAAATTAACGGCGATGCCTAACGAATTCGTCTACATCTTCGCGGGCGGCGAATTGCCGAACGAGTTCCTCCGCGGGATAGGCGTGAAGGTCGAAAAGAAGTTCGGCACAGCGTAAAGCCTGACGCTTGGCCCCGTCACCAACTAAAAAAA
>MGPK01000001.1:1419-12413 GCA_001795535.1 Deltaproteobacteria bacterium GWA2_54_12 | reverse complement strand
AGCAATTTTTAGAGGTAGCCTACAAGTTGAAGCTCAACCTCGTAAGGAGCCTGTCGCTGGTATAATCGGTTCCCTGTTCCCTGTCGAGGGTAAGCGAGAAGTTCCACTTCCTTGCCATGTAGAAGATTGACCCGCCGATGTTTATCGCCTCTCCGGGGGCAGCCGACCCGTATACATTCTGGGTATAAGCGCCGTTCACCATGACCTGTATCGACTCGCCGAACATCCTGCTCATGTCGAAGTTGTACGCCGTGTACTCGGCGCCGAAGCTGTCCGTGATCGACGCGCTCAAGTTCACGGCCACCCCGGTATTGAGGATGTTGTCCCCGCTCACCCCCGCCCTGTAGCTCAGCATATCGTTCTGGCCGCTTTCAAGCGACGGGAAGTACCTCTTCTGCGTCTCGACCCTGCCGTAGACCATGTACTGGGGGTTAAGCCTGTAGTTCGCGCTCAGGTACCAGGCGTCCTGCCGGCTGTCGTCTATATCCGCGAACAGCGTAGAGGCGTAAAACTTGAACGCCCTGAACTGGTTGTAGCCGACCGTGAAGCTCTTTATGTCGTCCGGCCTCCAGGTAAGCTCTGTTATGAGGTTCGTGAGGCTCAGAGTGCCTGTGGGGCTCAAGTCAGCCGTGATGTTGCCGAAAGCAAAAAGCGAAGGACGGGGCGTCCAAGTGCCGTACCCGTAGAAGTACTGCCTGTCGGTCGCGCCCTTGTAACCGTTATGCACGAAGGCCGCGCCAGCCGTGACCTTTTCGCTCGTGTGGGAAGTATAAAGGCCTGCCGTTGTGAAATCAGCCGTGGTCGACTGGCTGTACGGGTTTGGGCGAAGGCCCGCGAAAACTCCCACCCCGGTACTTTTTCCCTGGTACACGGCGTTCACTCCGTCGACCACCTCGATGGGCATGTCCTTTGGCCAGAGCCTGCCGACGGACAGGTAAAGGCTCGTCCCGGCATACTCGAGGTTCGCCAAGTCTACCCTTCCCTCCTTGCTCGAAGTCCCGCTCTCGCCAGAGAGGTCTATCCTCTGCCTTCCGTCAAAGTGGAAGCCGAGCTTGCCGGAAGAGTCGAGCTTGGTGAGGTCGAGCCTTATCCTGCCGGACATGAAATGCCTGCTCCCGGCTGCCGAGTCCCCGGAATAAAAATCTTCAAGGGATACATTGCCGCCTACCTGAGCGGCATCCGTTGGACCTGCCATAAGAACCGGCAGGGCCATGGCCAGTATCGTGAAAAACTTTTTATGGCTTTTCATGGCGCCTTTCTTTTAGTTTCCCCTGGGGTGGCAGCTCAAACACCCCGCGTTTGTACTTACCTTGTGGACCTTCTCGCCTTTTGCCGTATGACACTGGATGCAGCCGCCCTTGCTGGCGTACCCCCCGGCTGACGCGGGATGGCAGTCGATGCACCTTGAATATCCCTTATGGCTCGTCGGGAAGACGCTGAACGCCGTGTGGTTGAACGACCCTGACTTATAAGTAGCCCACACCGGATAGGTATGGCATTTTTCGCAAACGGTGCCGAACCTGGTGTTGTATTGCGAGTGCGGCACAGGGTATTTTGCCAGGTGGCACGACTGACAGTTCGTGGTCGTCGACGAATGAGTGAACGCTGTAGCGGCCCAGGTCGGGTACTTATGGCAGCTCTGGCATGTCGTCGGGTACGCCGATGGATTGGCCGTATGAGAAGACGGACGCTGGCTCAAGTGGCATGTCGAGCAGGTCGCCGTGGAAGCGGGGTGCGTGGCCGTCCACAAAGAAGTCGATTTATGGCACTGCTCGCAGACAGCCGGGTACTTCGTCGCGTTAGCCGTGTGAGTCGATGGCCTGTCCGACAGGTGGCACGACGAGCAGTTCGTCGTTATGCCGGTGTGCGAGAAGGTAGCGTTGGCCCATAACGGATAAGTGTGGCAGTTCCGGCATGTCGTCGTATATACGGTCGGGTTGGCCGTATGCGATGCAGGGCGCTGGCTCAGGTGGCATGTCGAGCAGGTCGTCGTGGAAGCGGGGTGCGTTGCCGTCCACAAAGAAGTCGATTTATGGCACTGCTCGCAGACAGCCGGGTACTTCGTCGCGTTAGCCGTGTGAGTCGATGGCCTGTCCGACAGGTGGCAGGACGAACAGTTCGTCGTTATGCCGGTGTGCGAGAAGGTAGCGTTGGCCCATGACGGATAAGTGTGGCAGTTCCGGCACGTCGTCGTATATACGGTCGGGTTGGCCGTATGCGAGGCCGGGCGCTGGCTCAAGTGGCATGTCGAGCAGGTCGCCGTGGAAGCGGGGTGCGTGGCCGTGGTCCAAGGAACAGTATATTTATGGCACTGTTCGCAGGTCGTTGGATACTTCGTCGTATTGGCCGTATGCGTAGCCGGGCGCTGCGACAAGTGGCAGCTCGAGCAGTTCGTCGTGGTAACGATGTGCGAGGCAGTCGTGGTCCAAGGAACAGTATATTTATGGCACTGTTCGCAGGTCGTCGGATACTTCGTCGGATTGGCCGCATGCGTCGACGGACGCTGCGAAAGATGACAGCTCGAACAGTTCGTCGTGGCAACGATGTGCGTAGCCGCGGTCCACGGTGCGGTATACTTGTGGCACTTCTCGCAGGTCGCCGGATACTTCGTCGTATTGGCCGTATGCGTAGCCGGGCGCTGCGAAAGATGGCAGCTCGAGCAGTTCGTCGTGGTAACGATGTGCGAGGCAGTCGTGGTCCACGGAACGGTATATTTATGGCACTGCTCGCAGGTCGTCGGATACTTCGTCGGATTGGCCGCATGCGTCGCAGGACGCTGTGAAAGGTGGCAGCTCGAACAGTTCGTCGTGGTAACGATGTGCGTAGCCGCGGTCCACGGAGCGGTATACTTGTGGCACTTCTCGCAGGTTGCCGGATACTTCGTCGTATTGGCCGTGTGCGTCGCCGGGCGCTGCGACAAGTGGCAACTCGAGCAGTTCGTCGTGGTGACTACATGCGTTGCCGTGTTCCACGCCGGATATTTATGGCACTGCTCGCAAATCGCCGGGAACTTCGCAGTGTTGGCCGTATGGGTCGCCGGACGCTGCGAAAGGTGGCATGTCGAGCAATTGGTGGCCGAGGTATGGTTGAATGTGCTCGGGGTCCACGCCGGGTATTTGTGGCACTTCTCGCAAGTCGCCGGGTACTTCACGGCGTTAGCGGTGTGGGTAGCTGGTTTCTGCACACCGTGGCAGGCCGAGCAGTTTGCCGTTGACGCGTGCGTAAATATGCTCGGGGTCCACGCCGGGTACTTATGACAGGTTGCACAGGTCGAGGGATACTTCACGGCGTTCGCGGTGTGGGTAGCGGGTTTCTGCACGCCGTGACAAGTCGAACAGTTGGATGTTGCCGCGTGCGTAAATGTGCTCGGCTTCCACGCCGTAGGTTTGTGGCAGGTCTCGCAGGTCGTGGGGAACTTCACCGTGTTCGCGGTATGGGTCGCCGGCCTCTTGGCAAGGTGGCACGACGCGCAGTCAGTCGTCCCGCCCGGGTGCTTGAACGACCAGGCCGTCAGGGTCTCTATATGGCAGCTTGAGCAGTTAGTCCCGTAACCCTTGACCGTGTGAGCGGGAGCCGCCGTATAATCGTCAAGATGGCAGTTCGCGCATATGGTCGAAGTGTTCCTGAAATTTCCGCCCCTGTGGCATTCGCCGCACTGGGCAGCCTTGTGAGCGCCTGAGAGCGGGTAGCTCGTGCCCGCGTGCCTGAACTGCATAGGGCTCCATGAAGCCTGCGTGTGGCACTGCGAGCATTCGACCTTGCCGAACTGGTTGTCGTGCGGGTCTGAGTGGCACTGGAAGCAGCTCCTCTTGACCATCTTGTAGTCGGCCGTCTTATGGCAGCTCCCGCAAGTCGTGCTCTCGTGTGCCCCTGAGAGCGGGTAGCCGGTTTTTTTCGTGTGGTCGTACCTCTTCGGCACCCAGTCGAACTGGTTATGGCAGCTTGAGCACTCTTCCTTGAACTTGCCCTTGTGCACATCCTTGTGGCAGTCCACGCACTTGAGCTGGCCGGTCCTGTACTGCTTTGGCTTCTTGCTCTCCTGGTGGCATTTTTCGCACTTCACATCCTTGTGCTTGCCCATGAGCGGGAACTTGGCCTGGGTATTATGGTTGAGCGCGTACTTCTTCCAGTCGGAAGTGTTATGGCACTTCTCGCACAGGTTGCCGAGTTCCTTCTTGTGCACATCCTCCTTCTCATGGCAGCTCAGACACGCATCCGGCAGGGGCCGCCATTTGCCGTTGATATGGCATTTGTCGCAAACGGTCTTCAGGTGCTTGCCGTCGAGCTTATAGCCCTTGTACCCGGGCGAGTTGTGGTCGAAGGAGGTCTTCTTCCAGTCCTTCGTGTCATGGCACGACTCGCAGGTCCTGCCCTTGAACTGGTCCTTGTGCTCGTCCTTGTGGCAGTCGATACAGGCCTTGTACTTTATGGGCTTGTACTCGCCCTTCACATGGCACTTGTCGCACGGGGTCTTCAGGTGCTTGCCGTCGAGCCTGTAGCCTGAATACCTGGGCCCGTTGTGGTCGAAGGTCTCCTCTTTCCAGTCTTTTACGGTGTGGCACGAATCGCACTTCGTGCCCTTGAACTGGTCCTTGTGCTCGTCCTTGTGGCAGTCTTCGCAGAGCTTGTACTTTATGGGCTTGTATACGCCCTTCTGGTGGCACTCTTCGCACTTGACCTTCTGGTGCTTGCCCTCGAGCTTATAGCCCTTATACGAAGGGGAGTTGTGGTCGAACGCGTCCTTGCCCCAGCCGCCGGTCACATGGCAGGCGTCGCATTTCTTGCCCTCGAACTGCTTCTTGTGCGGGTTGGGGTGGCAGCCCGGCCCGTCGCAGGTGGCCGACTTTATGGGCTTGTACGCTCCCTTGACATGGCACTTGGCGCAAGGGGTCGTAAGGTGCTTACCGTCGAGCGCGTAGCCTTTATATCCGGGCGGGATATGCTTGAACTTGTCGGCCTTCCAGTCCTTTATCGTATGGCACGAATCGCAAAGCTGTCCCTTGAATTGGGCCTTGTGCGCATCCTTGTGGCAGTCGTCGCATTTCTTGAACGGAACAGGCTTCCACTTGGCCTGAGCGTGGCACTTGGCGCACTTGACATCCCTGTGCTTCAAGGTGAGCGGGTAGGCCGAGTTTTTGTCGTGGTCGAACCTGGCTATGTCCTTCCAGCCTTTGATGTTGTGGCACTTCGAGCAGTCCTGGTCGAGCTGCTTTTTGTGTTCGTCCTTATGGCAGCCCACGCAGGTTTTGGGCGCGGACATGTAATCGCCCTTTTTCTTATGGCACTTGGCGCACTCTACCTTGGCGTGCTTGTCAAAGAGCTTGTACTCGGTCTTGTCATGGTCGAATTTCTTGTCATTGAGGGTAATCATCTTGAACCCTCTGCCCTTGTGGTCGCTGTGGCACTTGGCGCAAGGGTCCTTGTAATTGGCGTGCAGGCCCCTTCCGGCCTTTATGCGGCCATCCAGCTTGTCATGGCAGTCGAGGCAGTACCTGTCCGGCACTCCGCCCCCTAACCTGTGGCATTTCGTGCAGTTCAGAATGCCGTCGTACTTCGCGTGCTCAGCCGCCAGCGGCCCCGGGCTTATGAGGGTGTGGATGCCTTCCCTGCTCTCGGCAGCGCCGGATAAGGACGGCGCAAAAACAGCCATGAACAGGAAAAGGAGGAAAATGAGCTTGAGGACGCTTGAACGGCAGGTGCGCTCCGAGAGCGCGGCGTCAGTCCTGGACACGGATAAAGGCTCCATAGTTTTAATCAGTACCCCGCGGTGAACACGAAATAGACGATGATGTGGATGAACATTATGGAGAACATGACTATGGCAAGCGGGATATGGATGACATGCCAGTACTTCAATATCTTGTGAGTCGTCGACAAAAGGTTCTTTCTCCTGATAAGAGCCGCCTTCCTCTTGATGAGCGAGACGGTATAACCGGCAGTCCGGGCATCCAGGCAGAATTCGTTTACGAGCACCCTTTTGAGCCTCCAGGTCTTGAACCTGTTTTTGAGGTCGGTAATCATCATGTGAAACAGCGTCGAAAAGGCGTTCCTGTCCCCGGCGTCAACTTCGCTTACGCCTTCGAAGAGGTCACGAATGGCCAACTGGTCCGCGCCCTTTTTGCCGAGCTGTCTTTCGAGCTGCCTGTCCATCGAGGCGGCCGAGAGCTCTATTTCCTTCATGTTCAGCTCAGCGCCGGTTATCCCCCTGGGTATCTGGATGTATATGTACCTGCCGAGCACTCCGAAAAGGACGGTCGCCAGCATCGCCCAGTAACTGGTGCCGATAAGGCCGCCGAACTTGAATGTCGTGTGAAAGGTGATGAGTATCGGCCCGACTATGCCCATGAGCATGTGGAAGTTGAGCCATACGCGCATGGAGCCGAAAGAAGACGAGTAACCCATCCTTTTTCTCAGCGTGTATGCCATCATCACGAGCATCATGCCTGAGCCGGTCCAGCCCATGAGCCGCCATATGCCCTTGCCCGGCTCGTAAGCGATGGGGTACGACTTCATTATCCCGATTGAATGGAGCATGGACAGCATGCTTGCCCCGGGCGCGAACTTCTGCGCCAGGCTTTCATACGCGCATGCGAGGGTCACTATAATGGCCGTATAGATGAGCCAGCCCTCGAACTTCATGCGCTCCACAGGTTTTACGGCCAGGACCTCTTCCTGTTGTCCTCCGGCGGCTACTACCCCTGTCTCAGACATTCAATCCTCCATTGGAAAGCGGGTTAAACAGCTATACTTATAAGATATAAGCAAACCAATTAAAGTGATTTAGATTACGAAACGCGCCATTATCCAAAATGGCGCCTAAAGCCAGCCCAGCTGAAAAAAAGTCCGCGCAAATGAACCAACATAACTGAAGAATCATTAAGGCTGGATTAGAGGCTTTGTTCTGGGAGGGCTCTCCTGACAAAAGGAAAGCAAAAGCCGGGGCTTTTGTGGCCTGCTCGAGGGGGCATAAGGTAAATTCCTCTAAAGACAAACACTTAGAAGAACCGCCTCAGGATCATCCGGGCGCTGTTATGCAAGGCAAAGAAAAAACCCTCTCATGCCTTGTTCCATCAGGGACAGGAGGACTGCCCCGAATGGCAACGAGTTCAAATTACGAAACCGCCGGTCAGTTTAGCCTGTTTTTTTCAGGCCGCCCTCGAAAAAAACTTTTCAATAGCCAGTGGGCCACAGTCAGTTTTACGGGCCAGATTCCAGAAAAAGAACTTCCATTCCAGCAAACCACAACTTCAAGCGACTGATTATAAATGATTGCAAGGCCAGAAATCTGTGATTGCGGTCACAAAACCGCCCGGAAAAGCATTTTTTAACAGGAAAAACCCCCAAAGCGGAATTTGACAACCCGGCTCCTTATGTTTAAATCGAAATAGGCGAAAAAAACCCACCTGCATGGAGGAGCCATGGATTACCAGATATTCCTTGATTCGGTAAAAAGGTTGCAGTTCATAAGGACAGCGGATGCGGCGGACGCCGCGATAAAGGCCGTTCTCGGCATACTTGCCAGTTCGATGAACCGGGAGCAGGCCGAAAAGTTCGTCTCGAAACTCCCGGAGCCGCTTACCATTAAGACCCTGAGGAGCCCTCAGGCGCGGCCACTGGACATCACTATCGAAGAGTTTTTCGACGAGATCGGGTCCGAATTCAAGCTGAACACCGGCCAGGCAAAAAAACTCGTGGATACCGTCTTTCGCCTTACAAAGGACGCGGTAGGCGAAGAGACGATAACAGAGGTCGAATTCGACATGCCCGCGGAAGTAGCCGAAGAACTCGAAGCCGCGTGAAGCAGGACAGACGCATCTCTGGGCGCAAACGGCCGCCCCTGTCGCTAAACCTGTTTATTTTCGTCATTGCCGGTTGCGGAGCCAAAAATCCCGGGTAGACTCTGTGATTAAAGAAGGCAAATCAAAATTCCCCGCCATAGATGCTGGGAGTTTTGATGGTACGGAAAAATCATCAAAGAGGCTGACTATCATGCAAGCGTATATTTGCGAGGCGTGCGGCAAAAGCACCCACTCCGCAGGGATTGCGGTTTTGTGCGTTTATTGCGGAGGTTTTCTCATTTGTGAGCGGGAAGCGGCCGGAAAAGCCGAAGCCATCGATGCGCCAGACCGGGTCCAAGCGGAGCGCATACCCATCCAGGAAAAACATGCTGGCTGAGCCATTGTAAAAAAAACAGCCCGCTGGAAAATCCAGCGGGCTGCAACGATGAGTCAAAATGGAGGCGGCGAGCGGATTCGAACCGCTGAATGGCAGTTTTGCAGACTGCTCCCTTACCACTTGGGCACGCCGCCATATTAACCCGTCAATCATATAAATTGACGCCGAATATGTCAACACAAAAAGCGGCTTTCCGCGTTAATCTATCCTCGAAGGCGAATCGATAAGTATCTCTGGAATGCCTTCGCGCTCTGTGACTATGCCGGTTATCTCGACTTCCTTGTCCTTGAAATCAAGGATACTCAATCCCCTCCTGTCAAATTCGTCAACAGCCTTCGGGATTATGACGGCCTTGAAGCCGTTCGGAGACCTGAATTCCAGAAACCATGTCCTTCCCCAGGGCATGATCGAACGGACGGTCCCACGGAGCCTGACCTTCTGCCCAATGTACATGTGAGCTTCCATGGGAGTGATCTCTCTTACCGCCCTTTTGGCTACCATACTCCAGATGCCGAGCTTCTTGTCGCGGGCTTCCTTTTCAAGGGCCTTGAATTCACGGACCCTTGCCAGGCCGCACGGAGGGATCGTCATTATCCTTGCAAGCCCCTCTTTCACGAGCGTCTCGTTGACCGGCGTGCCGCCGGAAGTGACCCACGCGAGCACGCGCCCGTACTTGTCCCTTGGCTCAGCGGCGCATACCAGGACGCTTACGGGCCTGCCCTGGACCAGCATCACATTCCTCACCTTGGCCTCGAGGTAAAACGGCTCGTTTATCTCAGGGGTATCCAGGCCGACATATCTGACTGTCTCGCCGTTATCGAGAACGATGGTATCCCCGTCTATGACCTCCCTGACGAAATAATCGCCGGAGGCCATCATGGCAAACGCCGAGGCCGGGATGATGACGAGAAGGGCCGCGAAGAACACGGCCCGCATATGACGGACGGCCTTTAACATTTTTCCCTGAACTCCCTGATTTCTTTGCGCAGCTGGTCTATCTCCTCTTTCAGGCGCGGGCAGTCAGTTGTTCCCTTTGAAAGCTCTTCGGCTGCCATATCGAGCTTCGTTATGACTGTGCTGTTGAGGCGGTTGTACTCGCCGCTCATCTCCTCGAACCTTGATATGAAAGAATTGATATGCCTGACGAAATTCCTGATGTGCAGGTCGTCCTGCGAACGGATGGAAAGGCGCTTGGACAGATTTCCGGCCTTGACGAGCTTCATCTCGTATTCGAGCCTTTTGAAAGGGCCGATGAGCCTGTGAGTGAAAAAGACCGCCAGGAGCACTACTATGCCAACATAGCCGATTATGAGGAAAAAGCCGAGGAAAGGAGTTTCCAGCTTCCAGTAGCTTATGAGAGCGGAAGAGACGGCCTGAAGGAATATGCCGCCCAGGAGCGCGAGGACGATGACGAGTGCAAGGGAGAACTGCAGCTCCTTTGCCATGTAATATCTCTGTTTAAAAAGCTTTGGCTTCAGGGAACCTTCCTTTTGCACAGGGGCAGATCTCATAAGCCTTCCTTTGCGTGAACGATTACCTTAAACCGGTCCAATGAAGCCTGCACGACTATTCTGAAAATATCACAAAACCGCAAATATTGGAACATAAAAACTTGACTATGCCCATACCAGAATTTAATATATAATCATCAATACCGGTTCATCTGTGACTTCCTTCCAGCTGCGAAATAAACAGGAAATGGGGCTTGTCATGAAGGAAAAAATAGTGAAGATCGAGAAGGGTAAAGAGGGGGTCGCGCTCCCGGAGGAATTTTTGAGGTTCCTTGAACTCATCCCTGGCGCGGAGGTCGAGGTAAAGCTCGACAAGAAACGCAAATGGATCGTCATACGGCCGATGCACGGAGAGGACTTCCTCGAGCACTTCAGAGACACCATGGAATCGATGGCATGAAAATATTCAAACTTCCCAAGCTCGCAGAATCAGCCGTGGACGGCTCCTACTGCCTCGGCAGCCATGAACTGGACTCTAACGCGGTCTACATGCTCTACTCAAGGCTCAGGCCCGGAGACGCGCCGAAAAAGGTGGCGCACGCGGAAGGCTCGGAAGAGATAATACTAGTGATGAAGGGCAACATCCGTGTCAGGTGCGGGAAAACGGATTTTGTCGTCGGCCCCGGGGAAGCCTTCCATTCAAAGGAATGCGCAAGCTTCCAGCTGGAGAACATCGGAAGCGATGACGCGGTATTCATAGCGGCCGGAGGACGGGGCGGCTTCAAGGAAAAGCCGGTTGAAAAGGAATCCGAGCCTGCCCTGCCTGAAGTAAAAGAGGCGGAGGCGGCAGAGGAAGAGGAGCAGGAGTTTTTTATAACAAGGGAAGACGAACCCTGACGGCTGCTGAAAAAGCCCCATCTGCTTTGTTGTCATCGTCGCTCGTAATTGCGGCGTACAAAAAAGTACGCCTCATTCCTCGCTCCTCGACGCCTCGCATCTGAAGCTTTTTGAGCAGCCTAATTGTATGGTGCCCCAGTCGCTAAAAGATAATAAGACAGTAAACCTGATTTATCTCACGCACAAAAAAACCCGCCATCAGCGGGATTTTGTTTTAAGCAGGTTTAAAGCTGTCTCTAAAAATCAGCTATTTTTTCTGAAGTCAAGGAAGGGCGAAAATAAAAAGCGCAGCATATATGACAATATGTGAGCATTTTTATTTACGCCCTGACGCTTAAGGTCAGGAAAAAGAGCAATTTTCAGGCGCCCTCGATTATTTTAACAACACTCTCTTCCTGCCCAATAGCCATGATGTGCGCCCCGTGGCAGAACTTCTTAAGCTCCCTTACCTGCCTTGAAGCTATCTCGATA
>MGPK01000001.1:0-1406 GCA_001795535.1 Deltaproteobacteria bacterium GWA2_54_12 | reverse complement strand
GACCTTCACGCCGGACTTTTCAGACTTCTCGAAGAACGCCTTGAACTTTTCCATGTCAAAGATGGCCTGCGTCTGGAAGAACTTCGCGCCGGAAGCCACCTTTTTCTCGAACTTCAGCCACTCCGGCCCGAAAGGGTCGGCCTCCGGGGCCACGACAGCGCCGATATAAAAATCGGTCTTGCCGCGCAGTTCCGTGTTCTTCATGTTACGGCCAGAGTTGAGGGTCTCTATTACCCCTACGAGCTGGACCGAGTCGATATCAAAGACGGCCTTTGCTTCCCTGTGGTCGCCAAACGCGACATGGTCGCCGGTGAGGGCAAGGACATTCTTGACACCGAGCACCCACGCGCCCATGAGGTCGGATTGCAGGGCAAGCCTGTTCCTGTCCCTGCATGTCATCTGGAATACGGGCTCTATGCCTTCCTTAATGAGGAGCACCGAGCAGGCGAGCGAAGAGAGGCGCATGACCGCCCTCTGGTTGTCGGTGACATTGGCGGCCGCTATCCTGCCCTTTAAGAGGCGCGCCTTTTCAATGAAAGAGGAAACGTCCGTGCCCCTGGGCGGGCATATCTCGGCCGTGATGACGAACTTCCCTGACTCGAGTTCGCTCTTGAGGTTCTTTACATCCATCAGACTTTTTCCGCCTCTGATTTTTCTTATTTAAGGATATGGCCGATAACTGACTCGAACACGCCCCTGCCGTCAAGCGGGCCGAGCTCGCCCTCGCAGGCGCGCTCCGGGTGGGGCATCATGCCGAGCACATTGCCAGCCTCGTTCAGTATGCCCGCTATGTTGTTGATAGAGCCGTTGGGGTTTGCCGCTTCATTCACGACGCCTTCCGGCGTGGAATACCTGAACGCGCCCCTGCCGGTGTCTTCAAGCAGTTTAATGGTCTCGGGGCTGGCGTAGTAGTTGCCGTCGGCGTGGGCTATCGGTATGTCCACGACCTGCCCCTTCTTATAATCCTTCGTGAAAGGAGAGCTTGCGTTCTCGACCTTGAGGCTCAAGCGGCTGCATATGAACTTCAAGCCTTTGTTCCTCATTAGGACTCCGGGCAGCAGGCCCGCTTCCGTCAATATCTGGAAGCCGTTGCATATGCCGAGGACCAGGCCGCCCTTCTTGGCGAAAGATACCACCTCGCCCATTACCGGAGATGAGCTCGCTATCGCCCCGGTGCGCAGGTAATCCCCGTATGAGAACCCTCCCGGCAGTATGACGCAGTCGAAGCCTTTGATGCTCGTTGACTTGTGCCAGACGTACTCCGCGTCCTGCTTGAAGACATGCTTCACCACATGGTAGCAGTCATGGTCGCAGTTGGAACCTGGAAAAACTATTACTCCGAATTTCATCTTGAATGACCTTACTATGAAATGTTTAGGGTGACTCTAAAAATTAGAATTTTTTTC